>SIBF01000021.1 GCA_009695275.1 Pedosphaera sp.
GAATATATGAACCTCGGCGATATTCTCCATAAAGAACAAATCATACCTGATTTGCGAGCTGCGACTCGGTGGGAGGCGATCGACGAGCTTATCGACAATCTCGTCGTCACCGGCAAGATCAAGGTGGCGGATCGGCAAGCCATTGCCGCGGTGGTCAAGAAGCGCGAGACCTCGATGAGCACCGGCATTGGTTTTGGGATCGGTATTCCGCATGCTTCCACGGACTTGATTTATGAGGTGGTCGGGGCATTCGGGCGATCCAAGAAAGGCGTCAACTTCGATGCCTTGGATAATCAGCCTGTCAACTTGATAATGCTTTTTCTAGTTCCTCAGGGGCAATTTCAAAAACATCTCCACACGCTGGCCAATATTGCGAAGCTGCTCCACAAAAAAGAATTTCGCCAAGCTTTGGAAAATGCCAGCGACGCGGAGCTTATGTGCAGTATCATCAAAGATGCCTCCGTTGGCAAATAGCGCCGCCTCTACGCCGTTGGATTAGTTCCCGCACGCCTGCTTTTCTCATCTTACAAACGTGTTACCACATCGCCTCATCGAGCAGCTATTACAGCAAGCCGTCGCCCAATGTTTGTCCGATGCCACCATTGCCAACATCCTCGTGCGACCCTGCCCGGACCCAAAGTTTGGCGACTACCAGACCAGTGCTCTCATGTCGCTGGCAAAGGAGCGAAAGTTAAATCCCCGTCAATTAGCGGCTGACGTCGCCACTCGACTGATCCTCCCGGCATGGGCCAAAATGGAAATTGCCGGTGCGGGTTTCCTGAATTTTCGTTTAGACACAGCGATCATCGAGGAAGTGTTGCAATCTGCTGCTCGGGGTGAACACCTCTTTTTCGAGTTGGCCAGTGCGCCTCGGACGGTAGTGGTTGATTTTAGCTCTCCGAACGTGGCGAAGCCGATGCACGTCGGCCACATCCGTTCGACGACCCTGGGCGATTGCCTCGCTCGCACCTTTCGACTGCTCGGCCACCGCGTCATTACGGATAATCACATCGGGGATTGGGGCACTCAATTCGGTAAACTTTTAGTGGGTTGGATGAGTGATCTGGATCGCAATGCCTTGCTCGCCGATCCGATTGGAGAGATGGAGAGGCTTTACAAGAAGGTCAATACCGACTGTGAAAGTAATCCGACGTCGCTTGAGCGCGCACGTTTCGAACTCTTGAAACTCCAGAATGGCGACCCTCAGAACTTAGCGATTTGGCATGAGATGATCGATCTTTCGCAAAGCCAATTCGATAAGATTTATGCTCGTCTTGGCATCCGCTTCGATCACACGTTCGGCGAGAGCTTTTACAATCCGCGTTTGAAATCGATTGTTGGGCAACTTCGCGAAGCCGGTTTGGCGAGAGAAAGTGAAGGGGCAATCGCTGTCTTTTTTGACTCCGTCCAGGAGCTAAAGGCTCATCCTGCTTTGATCCAAAAGAGCGATGGTGCCTTCAACTACATGGCCACAGACTTGGCCACGTTGCAGTATCGGATGGAGACGTGGCACCCGGATGAAATCGTTTATGTGACGGATGGCCGCCAGCAACTTCATTTCACCCAGCTTTTCGCTATTTTCCGAGCTTGGTATCCCACGTTGAAACCCAAACTCATGCACGTCTGGTTTGGGGCGATTTTAGGAGAGGATGGCAAACCCTTCAAAACTCGTTCCGGCGATACCATTAAACTCTCTGACTTGCTGGACGAAGCGGAGGAACGGGCGCTTCGCGTTGTCATGGAGAAGAACCCGGAACTGGGTGACATCGAGCGCCGCGAAATCGCTCGAATGATTGGTATTGGCGCCACCAAATATGCTGACCTATTGCCGAATCGCCAGAGCGACTATGGCTTTAGCTGGGACAAGATGTTAGCGTTTAATGGCAACACAGCGCCTTATCTTCAATATGGATACGCGCGGATTCAAAGCATATTCCGGAAGTTGGACGCAACAGAATCCCTCGCTGACACCGGTGAGAAAGCTTCTAAACCGAACCTCAAGCTGACTGCCTCGGAGGAAATCACTCTGGCCAAACACTTGCTCAATTTCGGAATTGTTTTGGAAGCTGTGGCGGAGGATTACCGCCCCAATTACCTCTGCAATTATCTGTACGACTTATCTGGACACTTCGCGCGATTTTACGAGATTTGTCCCGTGCTGAAGGCGGAAGGACGGGAGCGCACAGCGCGCCTCGCGCTGTGCGACTTGACTGGCCGAGTGCTGAAACAAGGACTGGAGTTGCTCGGGATCGAAACCCCTCAGAAAATGTAAGGGTTCGTTCCCGGCTCTGAATCCTCCGCCAGCGACCCACGTCAGCGCGGAATCAATTTGTCCTTTATTCGACCCGAACCGGAGCAAGGACTAAGCGGAACCCCACATACTTGAATTGACGCCCAGGTCCCGCGGAGTTTCGAAACGCAGCACGACATGAGGCATCCGTATAATCCCAACCGCCTCCTCGGAAGACTCGACCGCCACCGGAAGCAGGGCCGGATGGGTCGATCACATCCCCACCAGGGTATAGGCTCTGATACCAATCCAGACACCATTCCCACACATTTCCATGCATGTCGTATAATCCGAAAGCATTGGGCAATTTCTCGCCTACAGGATGCGATTTGTCTCCGCTGTTGCTATTGTACCAAGCATACTTACCGAGGTCGGTGAAATCCGGGTCCTCCCCAAAACTAAACCGAGTGGACGCCCCTGCCCGGCTGGCGTACTCAAATTCGGCCTCGGTAGGTAAACGATATGCGTAGCCTGGCGGCAAGCGTCCGACCTCCTGCTCCTGCTCGGTTAACTTCGAACAATACGCGACAGCTTCGACCCAACTCACCTGCTCGACAGGGCGATTAGGATTTCCGGTAAACCCACTCGGATTACTTCCGACCACGGCTTCGTACTCCTTCTGCGTCAGCTCGAATTTCCCCATCCAGAAGCCGTGAGGCAACGTCACTTGTGTTAGTGGGTCTTCATCCAAGTCACGGTTCTTCTCTTCGAGAGGACTTCCCATCACAAACTTTCCCGCCTTTATCCACACCATGCCAGCCACGGGCGTTGCCTGAATTTCTTCCAACTTGTAATAACGATTCGACTCCTGTTTGCCTTCAATCGTTATCGGGGCTCCTGAGCCTTCCATCAGATCCCCGGTGGCCTCCCATTGCCTCAGGTTGGTGCTAGTAAAAACCAAATATTTCCGGCCTTTGGTTGTGGAGAAAGTCACCTTGACGGCGTTGTTCTGTGCTTGCTCGATTCTGAGCGCTGCGGTCGCCACCGCCTCGAACCTAAAAAAAACGGTTGGCTCGTTGGTGTTACTAAAGTCGAACGAGATTGTTCCGCCCGTCCCGATTAGGGGTTCGCCAAAGATCTCCCACAGCTTCAAGTCTCTGCTCGCCGAGACTTGATAACTTTTACCGACGGAACTGGCAAACGACACGATGACGGTTTTGCCCTGCTCTTGCCTTAAGTTTAACTTGAGGTCCGGCAGGAGGGTGAGGTCAACCGCACGGGCCACCGAAGACAGCGTTAGCGTCACTGTAAAGAACCAAACTAAAACATTGTTCATGGCTTCAAACTATTTGCAAATGATTCCGCAAAGAAAAGATTAATCGGTTCTCCGATCTATTACGAGCGCGACTAAATAATGTTTGGCACCCGTCGGCGGAAGCGTAAGATCATCGCCCATGAACCCGACGCAAGAGCAATTCTCCTGAACCGCAACGCGTCAGATGCCTATCAGCCACAATTCCCGTGAGATTCCCATGAACGTCTTTCATTCGTTCTTCGAAAACCGCGAGCAAAGCCCTTCACTGGGCACGTTTCGCTCCCTGCGTGGAAGCCGGTCCCGGGGTTTCACGCTGATCGAACTGCTCGTTGTTATCGCCATCATCGCGATCCTTGCCGGAATGTTGCTGCCTGCACTGGCTAAGGCGAAGACCAAGGCTCACGGTGTTTCCTGCATGAGCAACCAAAAGCAGCTTGCGTTGGCGTGGATTCTTTATACGGACGATCACAACGACAACCTCGTCTGGAACGATCTCACGTCTGACGGTCTTGGCTGGGTGCGAGGCATTCTCGACTACAGTCCCAGCAACCCGCATAACACGAACACTGCTGGCCTTATCAATCCGGATTACGCCAAGCTCGCGCCTTACACAAAATCCCCCGGCATTTATAAGTGCCCGGCGGATCGTAGTTACGTTGTTATAAAGGGTCAGCGGTTTCCCCGAGTGCGGAGCCTGTCGATGAGCCAGGCGATGAATTCTCGTGACGACTGGTTGAGTTATATCACCAAGAAAAAATACAATGTCTTTCGCAAAAGTTCGGACATTCAAGCGATGGGGCACTCGAAGGCGTTTGTGTTCATCGATGAGCATCCGGACAGCATCAACTATGGCGACGTCGCCGTGGCCATGAACGACGGCGCGCCCTTGTCCAGCATTGCGATTATTGATTACCCAGCCAGCACCCACAACGGCTCCGGCGGGCTCAGCTTCGCCGATGGCCACGCGGAAATACACAAGTGGGTCGATAGTCGCACTAAACTGCCGTGGAAGAATCAGTCGATGACATTGGTTGTAAGTTCACCGGGAAACCTGGACATGGTCTGGCTATCCGAACGCACCTCGATCGCACGGTAACAGTTGATTGACATAACAAATCCAAAACGAACCGCGCAGGGTCAAAAGAAAATACCTAATAATCCGTTGACTAGAGGTGTCACGATGGATTCATGAATCTCCTCCACTGCCTTGCATTCGGCTCATTCCTGCTAGCGCTTGCCACCGAGCTTCGCGCCGCGAACTCGATTCCCCCCGAGCATCTGCAATTCTTCGAGCAGAAGATTCGCCCCGTGCTCGTTGAACATTGCTACGGATGCCACAGCGCGCAGGCGAAGAAGGTCAAGGGCGGTCTGCTGCTCGACACTAAGGTCGGATGGCAAGAAGGAGGCGATTCGGGCGAACCGGCCATCCTGCCAGGCGACACGGAAAAAAGTCTCCTATTGCGCGCCGTGCGGCATGATGATCCCGATCTCGCCATGCCGCCGAAGAAGCCGAGGCTTCCCGACCCCATCATCTCAGTCCTGACGGCATGGGTAAAAATGGGCGCACCGGATCCGCGCGACGGCTCCAGTGAGGCTCGGCGTGGCGATAAATCGTGGTGGTCGTTGCAACCGCTCGCCCGCCCCGAGCCGCCGAACGCCGCGGGCTTGACCGAAGCGTGGTCGGCCAGCCCGATTGACCGTTTCATTTTCTCGAAGCTCGCGGAGAATGGTTTGAAACCAAGTCCGCCAGCCGGACGCCGCGCCTTGATTCGCCGCATCTGTTACGATTTGACCGGCCTTCCACCCTCGCCGAACGAAGTTGAAGCGTTCCAACGCGACACCAATCCGGATGCTTACGAGAAGCTCGTGGATCGCCTCCTGAGTTCGCCGCGCTACGGGGAGCAATGGGGGCGGCACTGGCTGGATGTTGTCAGGTTCGGCGAGAGCCGCGGCTTCGAGCGCAATGAAATTATCCTCAACGCCTGGCCGTTTCGCGATTACGTGATTCGTTCCTTCAACGAAGACAAGCCGTTCAACCAACTGATTGTCGAACATCTCGCCGGCGACGTCGTCGGCAAGGAGCGTCCCAATGTCGAAATCGGCGTGGCGTTCCTGACTGTTGGGCCTTACGACGACGTGGGCAATGGAGACGCCGTGGCCGTCGCGAACATACGGGCCGCGACTGTTGATGAGATCGTCAGCACGACGGGTGCGGCTTTCCTGGGACTGACTATTGGCTGCGCGAGGTGTCACAACCACAAGTTCGATCCGATCCCAACGGAAGATTACTACCGATTGAAAGCAGCATTCGACGGAGTTTCCCACGGACCACGATCCCTCGCCACCGCCGAAGAGCGTCAGCGTTATGACGAGGCCATGAAGCCGCTGAACGAACGGCGCGCGCCAATTTCAGCGAAGAGATCGAAGCTAGAGATCGCCATCGTTGAACGCGCTTCCGCCCAAGTCGCGGAAGAAAAACCTCTCCGCCCTCCGCCAAGCGCGCATCTGACGGAGGAGAAATTCGCTCCGATTGCCGCCCGGCACGTGCGGTTGACCGCGCTGTCGCATTCCAGCAATCCGAAATCCGGTGTGGGCGGGCGCATGGATGAATTCGAAGTGTGGACCTCGGGCGCGGGCCCTCGCAACGTTGCGCTCGCGACCAACGGCGGCAAAGCCATCGGAGCCGCTGGCAATGTCGCCAAGGATTTCGACGGTGCCTACAGCGTCGATCTGGTCACCGACGGCAAGTTCAGCGCACGTTGGTTCATCGGAAGCCCCGCCGTGCTCAGCATCACGCTGGCGCAGACCGAGACCATTGACCGCGTCGTTTTCTCTCACGATCGCGTCACGCTCTCGGACACTCCGATCGAAGGTCTAGGCCCTTGCGTGACCGAGTATGAAATTCACGTTTCCATGGACGGCCAATCATGGATCAAGGTCGCCGATTCCTTCGACCGCAAACCATTCAATGAAGAACTCGCGCGCGAACGCAAGCTGCGCACCGCGACCGTTGACGAGCGCGCGCAATTCGCGGAACTCGACCGGCAACTCGCCGAGATTGGTCGGGAAACGCGCCAGGTTCCGGCGCTCAGTTCGGTGTGGGTCGGGAATTTTTCCCAGCCGAGTCGGCCTACGGTCGTCTTCAAAGGCGGCGATCCGATGAAGCCCGGCGACGCGGTCCATCCCGCCAGCTTGAGCGTGCTCGATCACGTCGCCAAATCCTACGAACTCCCGGGCGATGCCCGGGAAGCCGAGCGCCGCTTCGCTCTGGCCCGATGGCTGGCGAGCGACGAGAACCCGTTGACCGCGCGCGTTCTCGCGAACCGCGTGTGGCAGCACCATTTTGGCGTTGGCATCGTCGATACGCCGAGCGATTTCGGATTCCTAGGCGGCAGGCCGACACATCCCGAGTTGCTTGACTGGCTTGCGCGCCGGTTGCAGCACCACGGCTGGCGACTCAAGCCCTTGCACCGGGAGATTCTACTGTCTCAGACCTACCAGCAGGCATCTGGAGAAATCGACGAGTATTCAGCGAACAGTAATCGGTCGAGAGGACAGCGCCCTGACGGTTTCTCCAAACTGACCAATGACCCACTGATGGCGGATATTTCTGCCAATCAAAAGAAAGCCCGAGATCTCGACGCCGCCTCGCGCTTGCTCTGGCGCTTCCCCCCTCGCCGCCTGAGCGCCGAAGAGGTGCGTGACACCTTGCTGGCAGTCTCGGGCAAATTGGATCTTCGCGCGGGCGGGCCGGGCTTCCGCCTCTACGAATACAAACAAGACAACGTGGCCACTTATGTGCCGCTCCTCGAGCACGGCCCCGAGACCTATCGCCGCGCCGTGTATCACCACAACGCCCGCGCCTCGGTCGTGGACATCCTGTCCGATTACGATCTGCCGGACAACGCTTTCGCCGCGCCGAGGCGCGCCAACACCACGAACCCGCTTCAGACACTCACCATGCTAAACCACCGCTTCGTGCTCGACATGGCGACCGCGCTGAGCGAACGCGCCGCACGCGAAGCTGGCAACGACTCGGCCGCGCAGATCCGTCGTGCCTACGCTGCAGCATTCCAGCGCGAGCCAACTGAAAGAGAGCTGACTGCTGCAGTGGCGGTGACTCGTGCTCACGGCTCGGCCACCGTTTACCGAGCGCTGTTGAATGCAAATGAGTTGATTTACATCGAGTGAGCTCACTGACAAGGCATTGTTTTTTAAAAAACCAGTTTATAGCATGAAGCCAGAACTCGCATCCCTTGATCTCACGCGACGGCACTTCCTGTCGCAAATCACCACCGGCTTCACAGGCGTGGCTCTGACTCATCTGCTCGCGGAGGACATGCTTGGGCGCGCGCTGCCGGCGAGCGGGTCGGCGCGGTTGCCAGGGCAGACGCACTTTGCTCCGAAGGCGAAACAGGTGTTGCAGATCTTTTGTCCAGGCGCGGCGTCGCATCTGGATCTCTGGGATTACAAACCGGAGCTCGAAAAGCGCGACGGCCAACCGCTCGCCGGCGAGGAGAACTTCTCCAGTTTCCAAGGCAAGAATGGGCCTTTGATGAAGTCGCCGTGGCCCTTCGTGTCGGTGGGACGGAGCGGCAAGAGCATTTCCTCGATGCTGCCCAACATCGCGCAACATGTGGATGACATCGCGTTCATCCACTCGATGACTTCGCGCACGAATACGCACGGACCTGGCTGCGTCTTCATGAACTCGTGCTTCACGCGCGAGGGTTTTCCCACAGCCGGAGCGTGGGTGAGCCACGCACTCGGCAGCTTGAATCAAAACCTCCCGACCTTTGTGGCGATGCAAGATGTGCGCGGTGAACCGCCAAACGGCAAGGCGAATTGGTCCAATGGCTTCCTGCCCGCGCAACATCAGGCGGTGACGATGGCCGCGCAGCAGCCGTTGCGCAATCTGAGCCGACCAGCTTCGGTTAGCCAGCCGGAGGAAACGGCGACGCGCGACTTCCTCTCGTTCATCAATTCCGAGCATGCGGACCGGCATCCGGGCGAGAGCGAGTTGCGGGCGCGCATGGCCGCCTACGAACTGGCTGCGCGGATGCAACTGGCCGCGCCCGAGGTGAGCGACTTGTCCCGCGAGCCTGAGCATGTCCGCAAGCTCTACGGCTCGGACGACGCCAACCCGCTCAAAGCCGCCTACGCGAGGAATTGCCTGCTCGCCCGGCGCTTCTTGGAGCAAGGCGTGCGGTACGTCAGCCTGTATTGCGCCTCGAGGGCATCGTCGGTGGATGGCTTGTTGAATTGGGACGCGCACAAGTCATTGAAGGCTGATTACGAACGGCACTGCCCGATTTTCGATCAGCCCACCGCCGCGCTGCTCAGCGACCTCAAGCAACGGGGCCTGCTCAACGATGTGCTTGTCATCTGGACGACGGAGTTTGGCCGGATGCCGACGCGCCAGGCCAGCACGCAAGGTCGAGACCACAACCCCGACGCGTTCACCACCTGGATGATGGGAGCGGGGATCAAAGGGGGCGTGAGCTTCGGAGCGACGGATGAGTTTGGCCGTCGCTCCGTGAAGGACGTGTGCAGCGCATACGATTTTTATGCGACCGTCCTGCACCTTCTCGGGCTCAACCACGAGAAAGTCACCTATTACCACAATGGCGCCGAACGCCGCCTGACAGATGTTCACGGCCAGGTGATTCAGGGCGTGCTGGCCTGACCGGTGACGCGACCAGTTTGAAAGCGTCACGGAGAAACAAGGTCCACTCTTTAGCCCGGAACTGCGGAGTCTCAAAAAAGCGATTACTAGCAGTTTCAATAATCGCTGGCCCTGTTGGCGCGATACGACTAGCTTCTCGCCGCCACCATGAAATTATCCTGTTTCGTTTCCAGTCTGCTTTGTTTGCTAACTCCAGTTGCTCCAACGTGTTTTTTGACCGCGGCCACGATCGCAAAGGATGAGCCGTTCACTGCCACCGCGCCGCAGGTGTGGCGCACGGCCTTGGTGATCAAACCGGTCGGAAGGGCGGGACGTACTCCGGCGCATACCGATGTCATTGAGGCAGCAATGATCGCTGGTCGATGGACACGGCCAACGGTCGGTGAAGCGGTGGTGTTACCCGACGGACGATCCGCGAGCTGGGCGAATCTCGCGCTTGGCACGAATGGGTGGTTCGAGCACGAAGCGCTCCGAGGCGGTTACGCCTACATGTCGGTCGTCGTTGAACAGGAGAAAGTGCTCCTGCTCGAAGCGGCCGGCCACGCGATGGTCTATGTGAATGGCGAGCCACGCGCTGGGGACATGTATAGCTACGGTTACGTTCGCTTGCCAGTGTTATTGAAACCGGGAACTAATGATTTTCTGTTTCAAGCCGGTCGGGGAAAATTCAAGGCCGTGCTTGTGGTGCCAAGAGTCGGGGTGGCTCTCGATTTGAGCGACCTGACCATGCCAGATTTGATTGTGGGTGAACCCACCAAGTCGTGGGGTGCCGTGGTAGTGATCAATGCTACTCCGGAACGACGCAGCGACCTGGTGATCCGCACAGTGCTGATGAACGGCCAATCCGTCGTCACGCTTTTGCCCACGATTCCGCCGATGACCATCCGCAAAGTTGGCCTGCGCTTGGAAGGCAAGATGCCCGCGACGAATGATCTGGGGGTCTTGACTCTGGAATTGGCGGCCAAAGGAGCCGCAGGCGAGCTGATCCTGGATACCGCTCGAACGCCGCTGCGTGTGCGCCAGCCGTGGCAAACGCAAAAGCGAACCTTCGTCAGTGAGATCGACGGCAGTGTGCAGTATTATGCGTTGAACCCCGCGCGCCCGCCCCGGTCGGATGGTCAACGCATGGCGCTGTTCCTTTCGTTGCATGGCGCGGGCGTGGAAGCCATCGGCCAAGCGGACGCGTACTCGAGCAAGCCTTGGGGGCATATCGTGGCTCCAACCAACCGGCGTCCGTACGGCTTCGATTGGGAAGACTGGGGCCGACTGGACGCGCTGGAGGTTCTGGAGCTGGCGCAGCGGGAGCTGAACACGGATCCGCACAGAGTCTATCTGACCGGACACTCGATGGGCGGCCATGGCGCATGGCAGTTGGCCAGCACCTTTCCGGATTTGTTCGCAGCCGTCGGGCCAAGTGCGGGTTGGATCAGTTTCTTCTCCTACGCTGGGCCATCGCGCTGGCCGACGAACGATCCATTGGCTCGACTATTGCGCCGGTCAGCAAACTCCAGCGACACCCTTTTGCTGGCCACCAATCTGACGCAGATGGGAGTTTACATCCTGCACGGCGACGCGGATGACAATGTGCCCGTCAGGGAAGCGCGGACGATGCGCGAGCAGTTGAAGCCGTTCCATCACGACCTTGCATGGCACGAGCAACCCGGCGCGGGTCATTGGTGGGAAACCTCCGATGAACCCGGCGCCGAATGTGTCGATTGGCCGCCCATGTTCGACTTCTTTGCCCGTCATGCGCGCCCGCCTTTGTCGGGGGTGCGCCAGGTCAACTCCACAACCGTGAACCCCGGCGTGTCGGCGTGGTCGCACTGGGCGGGTATCGAAGCCCAGATCAGCCCGCTTCATCCGGCGACGGTCAATTTGCAGTGGGATCCGTGGCAGCGGCGTGTCACCGGCACCACCAAAAACGTGGCCCGGCTGGCTCTCAAGTTGGACGAAGCGCACGCGGGAGACGACCTCCGCGTTGAGGTGGATGGGCAGGTGTTTGATAAAATTCCATGGCCGGCAAAAAAGCTGATCTGGCTGACACGCGAGGACGAAAAATGGCGTCTGAGTGGTGAACCTTTGCCCGCAGGGAAGGGCCCGCATCGTTACGGCCCGTTCAAAGCAGCGTTTCGAGATCGGATGATTTTTGTATATGGAACAAAAGGAACGCCGGAGGAAAACGCGTGGGCCTTCAACAAAGCGCGGTTTGATGCCGAATCCTTCTGGTATCGTGGCAACGGTTCCGTGGACGTGATTTCGGACATCGCGTTTAATCCCAAACTTGAGCTGAACCGTGGAGTGATCCTCTACGGCCATGCGGATTCCAACGGCGCCTGGCCGGCTTTGCTGAGTGACAGTCCGGTGCAGGTGCGGCGCGGCGAAATTCGTGTGGATGAACGCCGGGCGGCGGGTGCGGATCTGGCCTGCCTTTTTCTGCGCCCACGCCCGGGTAGTGATCGCGCCTGTGTGGGCGTGGTGACGGGGACGAGCGTCGCGGGGCTGAAATTAACGGATCGCCTGCCGTATTTTCTGGCCGGGGTCGCTTATCCGGATGTCACGATTCTTGGTCCAGATATGTTGACGAATGGGATTGAAGGCATTCGGGCAGCGGGCTTTTTCGGATTGGATTGGAGCGTAACGAATGGCGAGTTCGCTTGGCGCGATTCCGAGAGAGAATGAAATGATTGTCATCAAGACTGCTGGCAAGCCGTTACACTATTAGAAGCAGCTCAGGTATCTCTTTTTCCTCCTGTCGCGCTGGGGAGCGTTGCCCACGGCGATTGATTCCTTGTGAACATCCAAACCGACGTGCAATATTCTTTTCATGGGCGTTTGCTTTCGTTTTCTGCTTATCAATGGCACCGATGACATCGTTGCTTTTGAACTTGTGAACAGCTCGGCACAGGCCAGTAGCCCACGCCTACAGCCGCGATCAGGCGCCTTTCTCAACTTTGTTCCAAGGCATCGGGTCTAGACGGCATCACATCACATCAACCAACACACAGCATGAAAATATTACGAAACGCATTATGGATCGGACTGGCTGCTCTCGCTATTTCGCGGGCGTCGGCCGAAGATTCCGAAGCCGCGAAAAAGGATATGGCCCAGTTGCAGGGGGAATGGTCCATGGTGTCCGGCTCTGCCGACGGCCAGCCGATGTCAGACGAATTGCGCAAGCTGATGAAGCGCGTCTGCAAAGGAGACGAGGCCACCACGACAATGGCAGGACAGGTTTATTTCAAGGCGAAGATCACCATCGACCCCTCGAAGAAGCCGAAGACCATGGGCTATCAGATGACTGAAGGATTCACGAAAGGGAAAACGCAACTTGGGATATACGAATCGGAGGGAGACACGTTCAGGTCTTGTTTCAGCGCGCCGGGCGATCCGCGCCCCACGGACTTCACGACCAAACCGGGTGACAAACGAACATTGACGGTTTGGAAACGGGAAAAGACGACCACTCAACCAGAGAAGAAATGAACTCTGCGTTTGAAGCGATTTTTGTTCGGTTGCGGGAAATTCTTGAGCCCCATTCTGTCCGTCTCAAAGTGACGGCGGACGCGCCTGACCATTATTGTCTCGAACTGGCTTTCAGTCCGAAGCTCAAGAAGGCGCTTCCTGCCGCGTGGGTGAAGATTGGGAAGGCATACGTGAGCTATCACTTTATGCCGGTGTACATGTTTCCAAAATTGCGCGAGCGCATGTCGGACGCGTTGAGAGCGCGTATGCAAGGCAAGTCCTGCTTCAACTTCAAAGTGCAGGAGGAGCCGCTCTTCAAGGAGTTGGAAGATATCACGACGGAAGGATTCGCCATGTGTCGCAAGGCTGGATTTGCGCCTCAACACCCTGCCGTCTCACAGAAAAATGAAATGTAAATAGCCCGGGATAAAGGGGGCGGAGAGCGTGAATAGCTCCCTTGGTGTTCGATCCCCTTCACTCCGAGTTATTCGCATTTTCTGGTCGAGCAAAGCTGCGGGGTAGGGTGATGAAAGGCCCTGAAAAACTCCTTGCCCTTTTACCTGGGCGGACAATATTTTGGATTGGCAATTCCAACGAACCGTAATCCAGACTCATGAGACAAGTCATCGCAAGATTGCTCGAATTTCGTCTGATTTCCTCTGTCCTGCTTTTGATAGGCGCTTCGGTGAACTCATCGAGCAGCCAAACCCCAGAATGGATTTGGCATGACAACAACGGCGTCGCACCCAAAGAAAATGAGGTGCGACTTTTCCGCAGGACTTTCAACGTTGATGTCGCCTCAAGCCGAGCGGTGTTGACTGTAGCCGGAGATGACCAAGCCACGGTGTTTCTCAACGGCCGACAGGTGGCGGCCAACAGAGGCTGGGAGAAACCGGTGGTCGTCAATGTCACGAGAGAGATCAAAGAAGGCGAGAATGTCATTGGAGTGCGAGGACGCAATAATAGCGGGGATGCTGCGATTGTTTTTAAGTTGGAACTGACTCTCGTGAATCAGCAGAAGCAATTGGTGGTTTCCGACACGACCTGGGTGTCGTCGGCCAACGAACTCAACAATTGGTTTGCTCCCAACTTCCAAGCCGTCGGGTGGACCAAGGCGGTCAGCCGCGGCAAATTAGGTGTGCAGCCTTGGGGCGATATCATGGCACCACGTGTCGCCACGGCCGCCGAGAAGCTCATCCTCCCTCCTGGCTTCAAGGTCGAGCTCATCCATTCCGCCGAGCCGGGGGAAGGTTCCTGGACTTCGATGGCCATCGATACGAAGGGGCGCTTGATCTTTTCGCCGCAGGAAGGCACCGGGAACATGTTCAGGGCAACCTTGACTTCCTCAGGCCAGATCGAAAAGTTGGAAAAGATCGAATCGCCCGTTGGCTCCGCAATGGGTTTACTCTATGCCTTTGACAGTTTGTACGTGAGTGGCAATGGACCGCAGGGGCTTGGATTGTACCGCTTGAGAGACTTGAATGGAGACGATCAATTTGACAACGTCCGGTTCTTGAAACGATTTGATGGGGCCGTTGGAGAGCATGGTTCGCATGCGCTGGTCCTGGGGCCAGACAACAAGATTTACTATATCCATGGAAATTTCACCAAGGTTCCGACAGACATCTCGTTGCAATCGCCTCACCGAAATTATGCGGAGGACCAGTTGCTGCCCCGCGGCGAGGACGGAAATGGCTTCGGGGTTGGCATCAGGCCACCTGGCGGGTTTCTCCTACGCTCGGACGCGGACGGAAAAGATTGGGAGCTAGTCGCCGCTGGCATGCGGAATACTTACGATCTTGCGTTCAACGCCGATGGCGAAATGTTTGGTTACGACAGTGACATGGAGTGGGACTGGGGAACGCCGTGGTACCGTCCGACGCGCATTTACCACCTGGTCTCCGGAGGTGATTATGGTTTCCGTGAAGGGACGGGCAAATTTCCAAAACATTACCCAGACGCCCTTCCTCCCGTTCTAGATATTAGCATTGGTTCGCCCACGGGAATGAAGTTTGGCACCGGTAGTAAATTTCCAGCGAAGTATCAGAAGGCTCTTTTCGCCATGGACTGGTCGTACGGCCGCATCTTTGCGGTGCACCTCGCGCCCCAGGGTGCCACCTACAGCGCTACTTACGAAGAATTCGTGAAAGGCCAGCCTTTGAATGTCACTGACATCGAGTTTGGACAGGACGGCACCATGTATTTCATCACGGGCGGTCGCGGGATGCAATCGGGTCTTTATCGAGTCACCTACACGGGTGCGATTGAGGCTTCCGCTCCAGAACCGATGGACCAAGCGATTGCGGATGCGCGCGCCATGCGTCGAAAGCTGGAATCTTTCCACGGCAAAAGAGATCCGGCAGCGGTCGAGTTTGTTTGGCCGCATTTGAACAGCGACGATCGCTGGATTCGTTACGCCGCTCGAATCGCACTCGAGAGCCAGGCGATCGTGCTGTGGCAGAATCGTGCTTTGTCAGAGGAACGCGCGAATGCTTCATTGACTGCGCTGCTTGCATTGGCTCGGCGGGGCGACAAGGCCTCACAGAAACCATTGATCCAAGCCCTTGACCGCCTTCGTGGGCAGCAATTGAGCGAAGCACAAGCCTTGGAAGCGTTGCGTGTTCTCAGCCTGGCCTTCATCCGGATGGGCAAACCGGATCAGGATCTCGTCAACAGCGTGAGCAGTGCGTTGATGTCGGTTTACCCAGCCAACACTGGATCGCTCAATCATGAACTCGCGCAGTTGCTGATTTACCTCGAAGCGCCGGGTGTCGTTCAGAAAACGCTGGAACTGGTGGATATGGCGGCGACTCAAGAGGAACAGATTCATTATATCTTCCATCTGAGAAAGCTTAAGTCGGGTTGGACGATGGATCAGCGGCGGCAGTATTTCGGTTGGTTCAACCGTGACCTCAGTGGGTCGAAACATCCGCCGGAGCTGTTGCGATGGTTCGAGGAAGCCGGCCGAGCTTATAGTGATGGATCGAGCTTTTCCCAATTCATCGCTAATATCCGCAGGGACGCCCTAGCCACGCTAACCGACCAGGAACGCTCCGACCTGGCCGCGATCATTACCGGCCAGAAGGTTGCCCCAAAAGCGGCGGCGGCCCGCACGACGATCAAAATCTGGAAGATGGAAGACTTGGCTGCTTCTCTCGATCAAGTCTCCAAAGGCCGCTCATTCGAGAAAGGCAAGGAAGCTTTTGCCCTGGCGCAGTGCGTTGCGTGCCACCGTTTCGGCAATGACGGCGGAGCGGTCGGCCAGGACTTGACCGCCGTCTCGAGCCGCTACACTCGACGTGATATCCTCGAATCCATTCTCGATCCGTCCAAGGTGGTTTCTGAACAATACCAGAACATGACGATCATCAAAAAGGACGGCGACGAACTTACAGGCCGAGTGGTGGATGAGAATGATCAACGGGTGATCCTTGCCGTCAACCCGATGACGCAGGACCGGATCGAAATTCAGAAGTCGAATATTCAAAAGCGCGCTGCTTCCAAAATTTCGCCGATGCCCGAGGGTCTGGTCGATGTGTTGGCGAAACAAGAGATACTCGACTTGCTCGCTTACCTCGAGTCCGGCGGTAAAGCGGACCACGCGGACTTCAAATAGCCTCCCGGCTCGGGATGAATTATGGCGGGGACTCTCGACGCGGGATCGGCCTGTTCCTTCACCAGATGAATTGACATCAGCTCACCGCCCGATTAGCACTGGGAGCAGACGATCACACTAAATTTATTCTCAACCCATAACGAAACTGGCAACGCATGAGCATCAGAACTGTCACCGACTTGAAGACCGTCAAACAAAACGTCAAAAGCCTCGTCGAAGGCGCGCTCGCAGACAGCGGCGGCCTCCTGCGCTTGGCTCCTTGCTGGGTTCCGCGCTCTTTCCTCCAACCCGGCAAACGTCTGAAGCTGCATCCCGACGATCTCTACGCGTATGGTCTGAACCGCGGAGGCATTGATGAACGTTGGTTCGCTTCCACCACGCCGGCTGCCAACGAAAACCGGACGCCGGACGAAGGCTTCAGCTATTGCGTGGTGGGCCAGAAACGTTTCACCCTCCAGCAAGCCGTGTCCGAATGCGGCACCACGCTCATCGGCACTTCGATTTGGAAGAAATACAAAAAATGGCCGGTCTATTCGAAGTTTTTCGACAACATGGGACCGATTCCGCACCACATGCACCAGAATGCCCAGCAGGCGAAACTGGTCGGCCAAGAAGGCAAACCCGAGTCCTATTATTTCGCACCGCAGCACAACAACGTCGGGAACAATTTCCCCTACACCTTTATGGGCCTCGAGCCCGGCACCACGAAGGCTCAAGTCCGCCGCTGCCTTGAAAACTGGAATAAAGGCGACAATGGAATTCTCGACCTCAGCCGGGCTTATCGCCTCAAGCCAGGCACCGGTTGGTTGATTCCACCGTGCATTCTCCACGCGCCCGGCTCGCTCTGCACTTACGAGCCTCAGTGGGGCAGCGACGTCTTCGGAATGTATCAATCGCTTGTCGAAGGCCGCGAGGTCCCGTGGTCCCTTCTCGTCAAGGACATGCCGAAGAGCAAACACCGCGACCTCGACTTCATTGTCGATCAGCTCGATTGGGAGGGAAACCTCGATGAGAATTTCAAGGACAACCATTACCTCGAGCCCGTTCCCGTCGCTGACACACGCAAGGAAGGCTACGTGGACCGTTGGATTGTCTATGGCAAGGTGGCTGGCGAACAGCTCTTCACGGCCAAGGAACTCACGGTTGACCCCGGCACAAAGTGTACCATCAAGGACAACGGCGCTTATGGCCTCGTCTGTGTGCAGGGCGTCGGCCAGATCAACCGCCAGCGGTTGAACAGTCCGAAACTGATCCGTTTCACTGAACTGACCGAGGATGAATTTTTCTGCACCGAAGACGGCGCAAAAGCCGGCGTGACCTTCGAGAACACGAGCGAAACAGAGCCGCTCGTCTGCCTTCGTTACTTCGGCCCCGAGGTGAATCCGGAGGCTCCCCAGATGGGGGCCTATCGGAAGAACAAATTTTGAGCCATCCGCTCCAAAACGAACCGAGTCTTGGACAGCGGCTCTTGCCCTTGCTGAGCGGTGGGTTTTTTCGCCCGCTCGCTCGGCCCACGGCTGCGGTCTATGTCGATTGTGCCGACCGACTCCTCGAAGCGGCCGATGAAGGCGGGCAGCTCCGGCATGATGAAGCGCGTGTCCTGATCCGCGAGGTTCTGGCACGGCACCCGGATGTTCAACTGGAGGAAGATGAAGGTGGATTGTTCCGCGATCTTAATCAGCGCGCCGGTCAGTTCTTCAACAAGCTGCTGGAGTCCCATTGGATTGCCGCACGCCGCGTCAGTCTCGATGAGCATTTCGTCCTTGTCGCTCCAGCTCTTCGACGCCTCGTGCGCCTGCTGCGCGAACTGGCCGAAGACCGTCCCGCCGAGTTGAAAGATTTTGCGACCACATTGCGCTCGTTGTGCCGCGACCTTCTTGCCGAGGGCGCACTCGACCCAAACAAACTGGGACCGGAGGAAATGCGGCAGACTGTGAAAGATCTCCTTGAACGGTCTGGACGCGCGGATGACCAGATGCACGCGGTGGAAACCCTCGTGCTTCAGCACGAAACGGCGCAGCGCACCAGCGCTTCCGCGCAAGAAACCCTTCAACGCTTCCTGGTCGAGTTTCACGCAGGCGAACACATGGTGTGCTACGACGCCCTTCAGGAATCCGGCTTGCTCCCGCGTTTAAACCAAGCGAGGTCGGTCGTTCAAGAGGCGTTGTATAACCCCTTCGTCAAGCAACGGCTCGCAGAAGGGCTTGCGAAGCATTTCGAAATGGGTGCGACCAGCGCCTACGCTGAAGCCGAACGATGGCTCGTTCGCTTGGACCGGCATCTCGCTTGCATTCCTGGAAAACAGCGTCTCATCGACGGGCGTATGGCGGATTTCAGCAAGCTTTCGGCGGCGCGCTATAGCTATCAGACAGAGATGCGCGGACGCCGCCCCGAACAGGTCAAGGCTTACCTCGATGAAGCAGCGGCCTTGCACGCGGGGAAATCTTTTTCAGCTCTCTCGAATGAGCCGGGCATGACACTCCTGTCACCCAGCGTCGAGGTGTTCTTTGGTGTCGATTCGCTCTCGCGACCGCGACGGCCGCGCGCCGCGGTGGATTTAACGTTCGAACGGTCGAGTCTCGAAACCGATCCGGACGCGGCCAAGGAAGAGATCCGCCGCCGCAACCTCAATATCCTTACCCCGCAACGCGCGGCGCGCTTTATCTTACGCCACCTGCCCGCCAAGGGCAATCGCATCTCGACGGAGGAGCTTCATTTACAGGTTGAGGATGACTTGCTTGATTTGTTCGCAGCGCTTGCTTTTGACCGAGGCCCCGCCACTGATTCACAACGTCCGGTGCGTTGGCGAGCGCATGCGATGAGGGCTGACTTCGGCATGGAGCCGGAACGTATTCAGCGCGATGCCGAGGCTGACCGCCTCGTGGAACGTTTCACTCTGGAACGTCTCGCCTGATATGTCGTTGCCTTGGCCAAGATTCTGGGAACACATTCGAGTGGAGGATCGCGCCGCTCTCTCTGAAATCTTGTCAGAGCTGCTTGCGCACGGGGCGTTGATTGGCGACATGGGTCGAGATCGTGAATTGTATTTGCTGGCACGCGAATACCAGCAGGACATCGGCGAGTATCTCGCGCCGCTGCACCTGGAGTTGGTTCCGGACCCCGATCGCCCCGTGATTCAACTGCGTCCCGTGCCGGGCGATTGCAATCTGATGGCGCGTTTCAACAAAGCCGAAACGCTCCTCGTGCTGACCCTGTGGCGGATCTATCTCGACGCTCGCATGGAGACCACCGTTGAAACGGTCGTCGTCACTGCCAATGACATTTGGCAACGGCTGCGGCTTTACTTCGATTCCATCGCGCTGCCGACTGAGGCCCAGCTGCGCGACATGCTCGGCAAGCTTCGCAATCGTCGGCTCGTTCGTGTGCAATGGCACGAGGACAATAGTCGTTTTGGCGAGTCGCAGGTGGAGATACTGCCGACGCTGCCTCGTGTCATCCCATTTGAAAACGCAACCGCGTGGGAACAACAGGCGGTGCTTTATCAACAACTCGGCAGCGCCGAGTCCGCCGATGCCAGGGAGGTCGAGACGTGAGCCAGCGTATTTCGCTCACGCGGATCATCGCGCTTCACTGGTATGGTTTCCGCCAGATTTTTGATGTCGATGACAATGTTCTCATCTCTGGGGCGTTTGGCACGGGCAAGTCGGCCCTGCTCGATCTGGTGCAATATGTTTTGCTGGGCGGAGACCGGCAGTTCAACCGCGCTGCTGCCGGCAACACTCGCGGGCGCGATCTGCCTGGCTACTGCCTTGGCGACACGAATCAGACTCGCAACGGGCAGCGCCATTTTTTGCGACAGAGCGGCGTCACGGTCGCGGCGCTCGAGTTCACGCGCCCTTCCGACCGCGCCCACAAGGATGCAGTGCGCGAGACGTGGGGCATCCGACTTGAGTTTTCCAGCCCGGATGCGGCACCAAAGCAAACTTACTTCAGCATTCCTCAACGCCTCGAATACGCGGACCTTGCGCCGGCGGGCAAGATGCTTTCCGACGACGCGTTCCGCGCCTGGCTGCGTCGAGAGTTTGGAAACGAAAGTTTATTCGCCCGGCAAAAGGATTATCTCGAGGAGATGGCCGCGCCGCGTCACCTCAACTTCGACGCGACGGCATTTCAGCGAACCTTTCCAAAAGCCATCGCGTTCGCGCCGGAAGAAGATGTCGAGAAGTTCATCCGCGAATTTATTCTTGAAGAAAGCCCGCTGGATGTTCGTGACGTGCGGGCTGCGCTGCGCGCCTACGACGACACGCGGAAGCGGTTGGAAAAGCAAGAGGATGAGACGGCGTTTCTTCGTCGCATTGCGGCGCAGGATGCGACTTATGATTCGTCGCGACGCGAAGAAGCGGTGCTCCAACACGTGGGCCACGCATTGAAGTTGGCGCAGGCCGAGGAGCGCCGCGAGCGCCACGCAACCGAGTTGCGGCGGCTGGAAGCGGACCATGCAGAAGATTTAAACCAGCTCGAGAGTTCCAAGTCCGAGGAAGCCAGCCTTAAGAGCCTCCTCGACCAGATTCGGTTTGAGATCGGGAAAGACGCTGACTCCGTAAAGATCGCTGAACATGAGAGCGTAAAAGCTGAATTGGAGGACAGAGTGAGCGTCCTTCACGCCGCCCGCAAGAATGCGCGAGAACGCTATGATGACCGGCACGGCACCTGGCTCCGTTGGCTCAGGCATGGGGCCGTCCTGCCTCTCGAAGGATTGAAGGAAGCACTGGTGGTGGACGACGAGGCGCTCGCGCGGCTTCGCTCTGGCACCGATCCGGAACGGCTTGATGCCATGCAGAAGCTGGCTGGGAGCTTCAATGAACTTTGGAATGCCATTCGCGATCTGACGCGGCCGATCGAGGATGAAATTAAAGAATCCTCCAGCCGTCTTCAGCAACTTGCCACGGATTTGGAGAACCTTGCCAAAGGGCAGGCTCCTGGGTCCTTTCCACTGTTCCACGCCGTCCGCCAGAAGCTCGGCACACGCGTCGAGCAACTCGGTCGGCTCATCGAGGTGAAGCCGGAAGCGGAACGGTGGTGGCCCGCTCTCGAGCTCTGCCTCGGCCGGGACCGATGGGTGCTCGTTGTTAACGACGAACGCGATTACCGCGAGGCGCTTGAAGTGTTGAAGAAGACGCCTCCGGGCCGCGAACCGGAGTCGTTGTTGAACCCCTCCGAGGCCCGCGAGCTGCACCGCCCCACGCCCGAACATTCGCTCTTTGCCAAAGTCGAGGTCACGCATCCTATCGGTCGGCTCTACGTGGAGCACTTGCTGGGAGGCGTGATGTGCGTCGAGTCGCTCGATGAATTGGAGCGGTGTGACGCGCACAGCGCCCTGACGCCCGAGGGCATTTTAAAACAGGTGCCGCTGCGCCGCCGACTCAAGCCGGCGGCGCCTGTGGAGCTTACGTTGGGCCGCGAGGGTTTGGAGCGGATGCGCGCGGCGAAACAAAAGGAACAGAACGACACACGAGTACTGCATGATGCGCTCAAGCAGCGGCTCGGCGACATCCAGACTTGGCTCGACACAGGCCGCAAAGGAGGGCTTGCCGACGTCACGTTGCCTGACGACGCGGGAGAGTTGCCGCAGCTGCCCAAGCTTGAAAGAAGTCTCGGACGGATTCGCGAGACGATCAACTTGCTCATGACGCCCGAGCGTGAAGCGCGGCAAAAGCGGCTCGGCGAGTTCGAGAAACAGCAGAAGGAAGCGCTGTCCCGGATTGCGGTGCTCAATGAACGGAAGAATAGATTCGAGCTGATCACACGTCCAGAGCGCGAGGGTTTAGCCAGAGCCGAAGAAGAAACCGGGTCTGCCCGGCTTCAGATGGAGATGAGCCGCCTCGAACTCAGCGAACGATTCACCGGCGTTCTCAATGACGAACTGGCATGCGCGCGAGATGCGCTCCGGGCCGAATTTCCGAAATGGATGGATTGTTTTGAAGCTGTCCAACGCCGCATCAAGGTTGCCGGAGAACGAGCAGTGGAAGCTCGTGGTCAAAGAAAAAGCGAACGCGAGAAGCTCGCCACCGCACGAGATGAACAGGGCAATTTACGTCATCCTGAGTACCAGCACGATTTTCCTGCGGACGACGAAAGCAACGAAGCGTGGGCGAATCGTTTGCGGGTGCTTGAAACCATCGAGCTGGAGAAATCCCGCCAACTGGCCGCCGATCGCCAACGCGATTGGGAACGGCGCTTGGAGGAAAACGTTCTCAACGAACTGAACCGGCGGATTTCCGAGGCGCAGAATACGATTCGCCTTCTCGACCGCTACTTAAGTCAGCCCATCGGGAGCTATCGCTACCGTATCAGTCAACGCCGCGACACGGCGGGCTACGGCTCTATCTGGCGTTTGCTCGACACCGGTTTGGAACCAACGGATCCGCTGGCAGCCGCGATTCAGGAATCGGAAGCGCACCGCGCCAAGGAGGAGTTGATGAAGGCGGTGGATGCGACAGAAAAGGGCGATGACCGCGCGCGCCGGCTTCTCGATTACCGGAATTATCATCACTACGACTTGGTGATGGTTCCTGCCGACAGGCCCGACGCGCCGCCCATTTCACTCGGACTCAAAGGGCGTAATCTTTCCGGTGGCGAGAACCAAGCGCCGTTTTTCATTTCGATGCTGGCCGCATTCCGCCGCGTTTACGACCGCGGCGACCGCAGTTCCACTCGCTCTCAGCAACTCGGCCTTGTGGTCATGGATGAGGCTTTTTCCAAACTTTCCGGCGACGGCATTGAGGACTGCCTGGCGCTGGCGCGAAGTTTCCAACTGCAGCTTGTGATGGCGTTCCCGCCAGAGCGGCTTGGCGTCATGGTGCCGCACGCGCAGACTGTCGTGATGTGCCAAAAAGAGGTCGAGCGCGACGCGGAAGGCTACGTGACTCATATCGAAAATATCCCCCTTCTCACCACGATGGCGGAAGCGATGGAAGCGCTCTCTTGAGCCATGGACCTGACGCGCCTGCCGATCGCTCGCGAACTCTTCGCACAGTGGCGCAAGGCCCGCGGAGAACGCATCGAGACAGCCACACGACCATTCTCCCGCCTTTGGCGGCAATTGCTCGCAGGTGCCGTCATCGTCTCGGCGGTTGATGAGGACGACGCCAAGCGCGATGCGCGTGCGTTGGCAGACGCTGGCTTGGTCGAACTTCGGCTCGTCCGTTATCGCCCGGACATCATTGAGCGCATTCTCATTCCTCTCGCAACTGAACCGCGCTGGCGCGACGCATTTGGTCTCGTGCCTCCTTCTGACGAAGAGGCCGAGCGCATTCGCGAGTTCCCTTGGTGCGCGCAACTCGGTTTCGTGCCCGGCGCGCGGTTAAGTCTTTCGTTCGATGAGCTCAAGCAGATCAACGCGTATTTTATTCAGAAAGCCCGTGATGTGTCGGTCCCGATCAAGGAACGATCTTTGGAAATTTTTGGCGACGAAAAGCGCCTCGACATCCTCTTCGCGAGTTCCGCGCTCTTTGGTGAAGGACGCCTCACGCTTGAGCAGTTCCGCTGTTACGTTGTTGCAGAGCCTCTCGCCTGGATACGTGGAGCCGCGCCAGCAGGCCCTGTCATCGTGCTGGAAAACCTTGCGACATGGAGCAGTTACAGCGCGTGGGATTCGGAACAGCGACTCTTCAGCGCAATCGTGTATGGCGGCGGCATAAGATTAATCAACAGCGTTCTGATGCTTCCGGATATGTTTCGCGAGGTAGGCGGCACTCGGCGCGTGCTGTATTTCGGCGACTTGGATTCAATGGGTTTACGCATCCCGAGGGTGGCTTCTGCGCGAGCCCAAGCAGCGAATTTACCGGCGATCGAACCCGATTTCTGGAGCTACACAAAGCTGTTGCACGTCGCGAAGGCCTGCCCAAAACCGTTTAATGCCGATTGTGTCGATTTCACAGACGAAGACTTCGCCTGGCTCGGGCCACTCGCCGACCAAGCGCGCGCGGTGGTTTCGTCCGGCAAACGCCTTCCGCAGGAATTGCTCGGGTGGGAGGTGCTTCGATCTCAAAAGCGAACCGACCCTGATCCAAACATTCAGAGACGCGATGGCGACAAGATCGAAGTCAGAGGACGGGAGCTACCCTGATCCCTTGGAGAAAGCCACGGTCTGCCGCGATTGCAAATCATTATGTTTTTGACATCGTGGCTACATGAGGCTACAGTGCTTTTATGAAGATGAAGAATAAGATTTATCCGTCCGTGGCGGTTGGATCGGATCAGTTGTCGGAAGCGCCGGTGACGAGCTATGGGCAAGCCATTCAAGTCAACGTCCGCGCGGCGAAAGATAGGTTGTCGAACCTTTTAGAATTGGCCGCGCAAGGGCACGAGGTGGTCATCACGAGCGATGGTGAGCCAAAGGCGAAATTGGTTTCTTATCGTGCGAAAGGGAAAAAGTTCAAAGTCGATTGGGCGCTGTTGCGATCCGCTACCGTGAAACCGCGTGCCCGGCTGGCGGAGGAGATCATTCGTGAGGAACGAGACACCCGGCCTTGAGTCATGTATCTTGATACCGCAATTCTCGTAAAGCTGTTCGTGCCGGAAGCGGACAGCGATTTTTTTGCTCAGATGGTCGATGGGCAGAACGTTTCCTCGTCCGCTCTGGCGCACACGGAATTCTTTTCGGCCTTGTTAGGCAAGGAGCGATCTGGCGACATCGACCCCAAGCAAAGGCTGCAAGCCTGGGCGTCCTTCGAACGGAGCGTGGAGGAGGAAACGATCCAACTGGAGCCATTCACTCCGGCTATCTTCAAAAGGGCGAATCGGATTTTGGCGCACTGCCATCCGAAGGTGGCGTTGCGCTCATTGGACGCGCTCCACCTCGCGACCTGCGACCACTTGCAGGACTGGCCGCTTTGCACGACGGACTCACGAATGCGGCAAGCGGCAGCTTGGTTGCGGTTTCCTCTGGGCGAAGTGGCCAGCTAAATTCCATCATGCGGTTTTCCGCCGATGGAGCTTGTGGATCGCGGCTTGATCGGTGCACTTGATGAGCAATTCATCGATACAGACGTGCGGAGGACGGCTGGCCACCCAAACCAAGGTTTCGGCGATATCTTCGGCAGTCAACGGTTCCACGCCTTCATAGACCTTCTTGGCCCGTGTGTCGTCTCCCTTGAAGCGGACGACGGAAAACTCCGTTGCTGCCATGCCTGGATCAATGGTGCCCACGCGCACGCCAGTTCCGGAAAGCTCCAAGCGCAACGCGCGTGTGATTTGAAGTTCGCCAGCTTTGGCGGCGCAATAAGCTGCGCCCCCTTCGTAAGCGACATGTCCGGCAATGGAGCCGATGTTCAAAATGTAGCTTCCGGGATTGTTGATCATGAGCGGCAACGCGGCGCGGGTCATTCGCAAGACGCCGAGGACATTGCTCTGCATCATGGTTTCCCAATCTTCATCCTTGCCCTGTGCCACGGTGTCCAAACCGAGCGCGCCGCCGGCATTATTAATCAACACATCGATCTTATCGGTATGCGTGCGGACCCAAGTCGCGAATTCATCGACGCTGGAGGTTTTGGTAACGTCGAGAGCGTGGACATGTGCCGCTGGAGCTCCTGCTTCACGGGCTTGAGCCGCGACTTCCTCGAGCCGATCCACGCGGCGGGCGCCGATCAGAAGGCGGCATTTTTCGGCGCCAAAGGCCTGGGCTGCCGCAGCACCAAAACCACTCGAAGCCCCAGTAATAAGAATCCATTTATTTGCAAGTCGATTGAGCATGGCGATGGTTTACGAAAAAATACTGAAAATGGCAAAAGAAGAAATCATCTCTAAACCGGCCTTGGAAGAGCCTAAGCCGATTGAGCTTTCTGGAAGGGGTAAATTGATTCCTAAAGTTTGAAATCAGATTGCCGATTGTATGTCGTAGGTAGCGGTGGCCTTTATTACCGCGCAGGTCAGTGGAAAGCACCTGAATCAACGTTTTCCGATGGCAAGGACGCCATTCGTCAGGAACAGACAAACGGACTTGTCTTATGAATATTGAGTTTAATGCCGGTACGGACAGAGGGCAATTCACGGGCGACTCGACGCCAGCCTCACTCTATCACAACTCTTCGACCACAGTTTCTTTCCAGGAAGGGCAGACTCATGAGAACCTTTCCTTCTATCCGCGCGAGCTAACGCTAACGCCCACTTACGTCGATCGCCTCCCCGCCAAGAAAATCAAGGGAGCTTT
Source organism: Pedosphaera sp. (assembly GCA_009695275.1). Classification (GTDB taxonomy): domain Bacteria; phylum Verrucomicrobiota; class Verrucomicrobiia; order Limisphaerales; family F1-12-MAGs170; genus F1-120-MAGs170. Next base: position 26,484 of record SIBF01000021.1, read on the forward strand.
CAGCTCATTGATCACCGGGAGCCTAAAGCTAACCGTTCTGGAGAGGACGGACCGAACCGAAGAGAGTCATCCCGAGAGTTCCAAGATAATCGCTCCAAATTTTGGGGGCATGGCGGCGGAATTGTTGCAAAAAGCTGCTTAAACCCTCCTGAAACGAGCAGGAACCAACACTATGCCTCTGGATAATCTGAACCCGCTTTCTCCCGAAGATCATTATCGTCTGACTGCGGCGAGTGGTTGGCTGGAGCTTGGAAATCTCATTGAAGCCAACCGTGAACTTGATGCGATCACTCCGGCATCTAGAGTTCATCCGGACGCGTTGGAAGTACGGTGGCAGATTTACGCTGAGAAGAAAATGTGGATTGCCGCCTTTGAAATTGCTACGGCGATCTGCGAACTCGACCCGGAACGGCCATCGGGATGGATTTGCCAAGCCTATTCTTTAAACGAATCGGACCGCACCCAAAAAGCTTGTGAAGTGTTGCAGAAAGTGGTCGAGAGCTTTCCCAACCTCCCGATTATTCCTTACAGTCTTGCCTGTTACACCTGTCGCTTAGGGCACCCAGACGAGGCTTGGCTCTGGCTGGAGATGGCCAGCGCCAGAGGCAACAGTCGGAACGTTGCGCGCCTAGCTTTGAAGGAGTTGGACCTAAAGCCGCTTTGGAGCCGGTTGAAAGCCAAGCTAGCAGTCCGCAAACCGGTTGTGCGCTCAGCACCCGCACGACGGAGTTGGCGAACAGCGAAGAAACATCTCCTCTCACAACACCTTCAGACGGCGGTTCGAAAGAAATCAGGATCGCGCTTTCGCTTTATCTCTTGAGGGATCGCCCAAGGCTCCGGTTTCTAAATCGACTGCCGTAGCGACGATTCACTTCCGCGACTTGCTCTGATTCTGGTGAGTTCATTTCCGGGCGAAGATGCGATTGGCCTCTTCTAATGTTTCCTTGGAGCCGATGTCATACCAGATGCCGGGAATGGCCCACGTATAGACGGGCACTCTCGAATAAAGCCATTGCACCAAACGGCCCGGCTGATCCGGATTGTTACCTTCCGCGATGTATTGCCCAATCAAAGCTAAGATGGCTTTGGGATAATGATACAGTGCAATGCCGATCAGAGTGCTGTTGGGACGTTCCGGTTTTTCTTCGAACCGCGTTAATCTGGATTCTGCATCGGCGTGTACGACCGCATATTTTTTCACTTCCTCGAGATTCCCGACATCGTAAACACCGAGAACGGGAGCATTTTTCTCGCGGCAATACTTCCCAAAAGCGCCGAGGCTCTCGCTAAATAAATTATCGCCAGCGACTACGATGATATCGTCTTCCACCTGTTCGCGCGTCAGCACGAGGTGCAAGTCGCCGATCGCGCCGAGTTTGCTCGAGTCATCCGTGGAGCCGTCGTTCACGATGGTCAAAGCCAACTCGCCGTCGGACGGCCGATAACTATCAGCCCACTTTTGGAAATGGCCGGCAAACTTGGCGTTGGTCACCACGTAAACCCGATCAACGCCTTCAATCGATGCCAGATTATCCAGAACATAATTGATCATCGGCTTGCCCGCGACTGGCAGCAACGGCTTGGGTTGAGTGATAGTCAGGGGATAAAGTCGAGTGGCGTACCCGGCTGCCAAAACGATAATCTTCATAAGTTCCAGTTTTGTCGTGTTTCGATTGACGGATCATGAGCCTGTGGCCGACCCGGGCTGTCCGCGTCCATGACTTGGCAAATTCGCTCCGGCTTGTCGAGTAGAGAATGCGGCATCGGTGGATACTCTCGCATGATTTGGCTTCTTGCCCACCCACTCAATGCCCAGTCATAGATGGCTGATACAACAAGCCAGACGACGAAAAATGCTTTCACCCCCGCCGGCGAGATGCTGCTTCCGCCAATCATCATATAAAAGAAGGCGAGAAAAGCCGCCCAGGGGGGTAGCAGCGTCCGGCCCATTGTCGCCAGGACCGTTCGAGGATAGCGTTTTCCGCGCAATGCCAAAGCCGCTCCCACCCAAGTCAACGCGTAGAAATCAAAGGGCAAAATCGCCAACCCTCCCCAAATCATCAAAGTCAGTTCGCTATCGTTGATGAGCGTGATCCACATCGTCCACATCACATCTAAGAGAAGAATCCCCAGCAGCGCCGGCCCAAATAAATTCAAGAGTGCCGCGTTCTGGCCGGACAGGATGTCGGACATCTTCAGCCGCGTGGACAAGAGCATTTCCAGAGCGCCGCTCCGCTTATCCTCATTCAATCGCCGACACGCTTCCGACGCCATGAGCATCTTCAGCAAGAGATGGATCCCGAAAAAGCTGTAAACAGTGATGCCGATCAAATTGAACCGTTTGTTCGCGAACACTGGATAACTCCAAACTCCGAACCCAATAATCCCGAGAATCAAGATACGGAGAAAAACCTTCGGCAGCCTGTCCCGCGTCGCCAGCCAAAAGCATGGGTTCATCCGAAAATCAATCTCGCGCGCAGCCTGTCCATGCTCCTGTTTGCCAAACCTCAAGCGATGGAAGCGATCTGCCCATCGTTGAGTTCGGATCGTCCGGATTTTTTCCTGGAAAATGCGCGGGAGAAGAAAACTTGAAACAACGATAAAAACCGCGCTTAAAGCAAAGATCGTCACCATCGATAGCCAGTAGTCATCCGTTCCAGAAGAATACAATTTGAAAGCGTAACACGGATTGGGTAGCAACAAAACCAAGTCAAACCAGCGACTGTCGATCACCGTCGTCGCCCCCTTCCACAACAATGGCAAGCCGAATGCCACCGCGAGAAGGGCAAAAAGAGTTCCCAACATCGTGTGTCGTTCCTCCTGTCCGAGGACTGAGATCAGCATTCCTAGAGCGAGGGAAAAGAAGAGTGTGTTTACGAGCACAAGGGTTAGACGCCAGAATTCCGACCCGGTAATTCCACCTAAAAGGAGCGGCAGACTTAAAACCGGAAAAACAGCCAAGAGCCCGTAAAAGGCTTCGAGAGAGGTGACCGCCAATTTGCCGAGCACCACATCGAACCCTCGCAAGTCTGTCAAAAACAAAAAACCGAGCGTTCCTTCCCGACGTTCTTCACTCACGCAATCGGACGTGTAATGCACCCCAGCCAGGAGACAATAACCGAATGCCAAAATCCCGAGGACGGAGAGCATAACTCTCGCCAGTTGCGCTGTCGGCATCCGAGTCGCCGAAGTGATGCAGAGGCTGATTGCGATCATGACCAAGGCAGCCCAAAAACGCGTTCGATAGGTGCTCGGACGACGCGAGGCTAGGCGCAACTCTCGTTCAACTAACGGCAGCGATGTCATGATGGAACGAATTCATTCAGATGTTAGACCGGATTGGAAGAGAATCGTTCGCGTGGAAATGTCCTCCGTACGCTGTGCTCTCAACCACTAAATAGCGGGCGCAGTTCATCTGAGGTCAGTTGATCGGTGTGCTACGGGATGAGGTGGGTCGATCCAGAGATTTCGACTTCCACCTCGCGAGCGAGGGATGGAAGATCGGCCTGAAACGTTTTTCCATTTGGCCAACGCACCCATAACCCGGTCGGGATCTCGGGAGTGGCCATGACTTGGACGGCGCTATCCTGGGACCAATACCCGCTGCCGGCGTGAATCTCCCGCAACGGTCCTTTTCGTTCGCCAAAGAGCAGCCGCAGACTCGCTCCGTAAGCGCCGGAATTGCCGTCGTCCCCCTTCAATCGAACGCGCAAGCCGGGACGGGCGCCGACATTGTGGTAGAGTCGGGTAGAGTTGCTGTTCTGGGTGACGACCAGGTCGGCGCGGCCATCCGCATCGTAATCTCCCAAAGCACAACCCCGCTGTTCACCATAGACTTGAATTCCGCTCATTTGACCGTTCATCGCTTGAAATTGACCATGTCCATCGCCCCGGAGCAACAAGCCCCGACCGGCGTCGTAGCGCGGGGTTTCGGGCTGGGTCGTGAAGAAGTTCTGGCTCAGAAAGAGATCTTCGTGACCATCGCCGTCGAGATCTCCGACACACACGCCAAACGCAGGTGCCATCTGCGCTTCGACTGGCAACACTCGCGCCTCGAAATAAACGCCGCGATTCAGGAAAACTGTCGATTCGAGCCATCTGGCTTCGACCGTTTGCATCGCGTTCGTCCTTTCCCCCAGAAGCTCGGAAATGCTCGACGAGGCGAACGCTCGATGTGTCGGATAACGCTCTTTCAAGAAGGGCAGTGCGGCCACCAGAACGTCGAGAGATCGGTCGGGCACCACTTTCTGAATTTCGGCGTCGAAGTGAGCCTCCAGAACATCGTAATGTCCACTGACTCCCAGGCTGCCGTAGTAGATTTGCAGCGGCTTTTGGCGATGACTTTCGTATTTGGAATTGCGCCCCCAGTTCGACGCAACGATGTCCATCCGGCCGTCCCCGTCAAAGTCTCCCACCGCAACCCCATTCCAGAAACCAGTCAGTTCACTGAGGCTGAAACGAGGGACGTTGAACGTTGGTGGTTGATCGTTCAGGATTGGCAGTTCGGTCCGCTGAACCGAGGGATTCCACGGCGTGAACTCACCCCGATCATTTCTGAAAATGCGGATCGGTCCCCAATCACAAGCCAGGATCAGATCCGGATCGCCGTCCGAGTCGAGATCACAAAAGACGGCCCCGCTGATCAAACCGATCTCGGCCAGACGCCGCGTGTTTTCCTGATCGATGATGAATTGGCCTCCCGCTCGGCGGAAGATTACGGACGACGCAGCGCGCGGATATTTGCCCGGAACAACCCGTCCGCCCACAAACAGGTCCAATTGGCCATCGCCATCGATATCCGCCAGCGCCAGCGGCCCGCTGCTGGATGGGGAGGCCGGGAATCGATCGTCCATCTTTCGATTCCGCACATCAAAAACACGAACACAACCGCCGATGGCGAGCCCGTCTTCATAGTTGGCCGAGCCCGCGAACAGAAGAGTTTGGCTCGCCGATCGCCAGCCCAGGATCGTGGTCTGATCGCGAGCGACGGGGAAGTTGAACGGCGCTTCATCGGTTCGCTTGAATCCGCCTCGGCCATCGTTGCGAAAAACCCCCAGACGGCCGCCTTTGCCGCTGCCCACGATCAGATCGTCCCAGCCGTCTCCATCCAGATCGAACCAGGACACGCCCGGACCGAGTTGGCTCAGCCGATTGGGCAACAAAGGCTGGCGCGCAAAATCATCGAACGTCTCGTCCTCGTGCGTGTGCGCGAGCGATGAACTGACATCCTGGAAGAGCGGCGAAACGGCGGACGTCGTAACGGATCTGCGTTTGGTCTCGGCGAGGACACTGTTCACCTCGTTGGTCTTTCCGCCGGGGCCGCGGCTGACGAATGGCGCAGACGCGATTTCTTCGATCTCGTAGAGGCGGTTCGGCGTCGCATTCGGCACGACGCTCTGTCTTCCGCTGCGCCAGGTCACTTCCACTCGCATCTCGTTGGTCGTCGAACCGGCCGCGAAAGTTCGCAGTGCTTCGTCGGAGGAGAGGTACCTTCCGCCGGCGATGATCTCCTGGCTTTGTCGGGAAACGGCACCACCCATGACCTGGATTCTCGCGCCAATCCCGTGGGTATTCGGCGGGAGGCCTTTGAGCTGGATCGAGAGACGGGGCGCGCTCGATTCGTTTCGGTAGATACCGGCTTCGCCATTCAGATTGTTGACGATGACATCGATGTCGCCGTCGCCGTCGAGATCGGCCAGAGCCATGCCATGTGAAATCCCGCGGTCAGCAAAGTTCCATTGGCGGCCCACTTCCTCGAACGTCAGATCGCCGCGGTTGCGGAACGCGAGATTGGCGGTGTCGAGACGAGGAAACATTTTTCGAGCTTGAAAGATCTCCGCATCCGACATTCTGCGGGTGGCGCGCATCTTCTTGAGACTCTCCGCGACATCAGCATCGCGCGCCGCTCGCTCATGGCCGTTGGCCACGAGGAGGTCTTCCCAACCATCCAGGTCAACATCGAGAAAGATGGGCGACCATGCCCATTCCGCGGCTTCCAGACCGCTGAGTTGCGCGATCTCCGCATAAGTGCCATCGCCGCGATTGAGAAAAAGCGTGTTGATGTTGTACTGGGGGCGGCCCTCGATGCGGGAGACGGCGGTGGGCGGGTAGGGCAGATCGGCGATCTGCATCATGCGCTGACGGTGATCGCGGCTGACCATATCCAAGACCACGAAGTCGTCGAAGCCATCGTGATTGAGGTCGGCGAAATCGACTCCCATGGAGAAAAGACTGTTCTTTCGCAGCGCGAGTCGCGGCAGCGCCTGGAAGCGTCCGCCCCGGAGATTGATCCAGATGCGATCCGGGGATTCGAAGTCGTTGCAGACGTAAATGTCAGGCTGACCATCGCCATTGAGATCTCGGATCTGAACGCTGAGCCCCCAGTCAAAAGGGGCTGCGCTCAGTTTTTTTCCGGTTTCATCAACGAAAGCGCCCGACGTGAATGAGAGCAGAGTGAAGTTCGTCCCCCGCTGATTCAGATAGAGGGAGTCCACTTCACCTTGCTCCACCACTCGCCCGCGATCATCGAAGATGAATCGATCGACCAGATCGGGTTCAGTCACCGGTCGGCCGTTGAGCCTATCCACGACAGTCTTGCCCTCGACAATCTTAAAGGTGGCTCGGGCGTTAGGAATGTCCATGAGGGCGCTGGTCCGGTAGTTCGCAATGTAGAGATCAAGGTAGCCATCCCCATCGAGATCAGCCACGGCCAGTGAGGTCGCTCCTTTCCGTCTATTCAGCCGAGCCGTTTCAAGGAATTGACCCTTTCCGTTGTTCAGAAAAACGTGAGTTCCCCCCCCGACTGAATTGACGATCAAATCCAGGTCGCCATCGCCATCCAGGTCCGCAAAGGCAGCTCCTGTAGCGTCGAGATCAGCGCACGCCACACCGGCGGATGCGGTGATGTCCTGAAAGCGCCAATTCCCCAGGTTTCGGTAGAGCGCATTCGAGCTATCCAACCCGCAGAAATAGAGATCGCACAAGCCGTCGCCATCGACATCCCCCGCAGCCACACCAGAGCCATTGAGAAGAATCTGATTCGTCAGATGGCGTTGTTCGGAGAGCAAATTGGTGAAGTTGAGGCCCGTGATTCCGCTGGATAATCGCGTGAAACCGACCCGTGATCCGGGCGGAACCTCCAGAGATCGGTTGCGAAAGCCCGGCCCGGATTCCCACCCCGAGGCTGCTCCGCACACGGCGACTCCAAACTGAAGCATGAGAACAATCGCGCCCAGAAGCCGACCAAGCAATGTCCGCAATCCAGAGCTTGCTCCGGGGATGTGGAGCGATTTAGTTGACCACAGCGAACGCGATTCAAATTCAGGCCAAGACATGGAGCGGCAGTCTAGGCCGTATCGATGCCGTCGTCGAGGCTCGCTGCCCAACCCCTGCAACTCCGCCGTGAAACGGCCGCCATGCCCCGTTCATGGAGAGTGCCGTCGATCCTTGAGGCGCGCATTGGAACCATGAATCGTGATTTCAATCTTTTGTTGCATATGCAACAAAATGTTGCATTGCTGTCGAACGGTTCCCGGGCACGGAACACTCTGAAGGCAACTGTGGGTCAATCTCCTCTCGGCGGTGGCACGAGTCCCCAGGCTTGATTGGTGGTGCTGATGGTCGCTTTTCAATCCCGCAAGATAGCACTCTCAGCACATTATCAGACCCCTTTCCTAGCCACTTTTCCAATTGCTGGAGCGAAGTCGCCTGTTAGATTGAGCGCCTTGAAACGTGACCGTCCATCATCCGGAAAAAAACCATCGAGAACCTTGCCGGAGCCGGCTCATCCTAGGGTCGCACCTCGGCTGGGACATGATGCGGCCGCGATTCCTCAAGTCAAAAAATGGCTGTTTCGTTTTGGTGCGCTGTTCTTGATCCCAGTTCTGCTGCTGGGCGGTGGCGAGCTGATTCTGCGGCTGGCCGGTTACGGTTATCCGACAGACTTTTTTCTTCCGCAACGCATCGGAGACCGGGAGACCTTCGTGGAAAACGGCCGGTTTGCCTGGCGCTTCTTTCCACCGCGTCTGGCTCGGCGTCCGAGTCCGACAGTGATGGAGGCGCATAAGCGCAACAGCGTCTTCCGGGTGTTTGTCTTTGGCGAATCAGCGGCCATGGGCGATCCCAATCCGAGTTTCTCGGTCAGCCGTATTCTGGAGGTGCTCTTGCGCGAACGCTTCCCAGGAGTCCAATTCGAGATTATCAACGTCGCGTTCACTGCGATCAATTCCCACGTCATTCTTCCAATCGCTCGCGAATGCGCCCGACATCAGGGTGATTTGTGGATCATTTACATGGGTAACAACGAGGTGGCGGGGCCTTTTGGTCCAGCCACCATCGCGGGCGAGCCTTCGCTGAATCTGAATTTGATTCGAGCCAGTGTAGCTCTCAAACGATTCAAAGTGGGCCAGCTTTTGGAGCAGGCAAAGATCAGGCTTATGCCGGGCGCGGCCGGTCCCATCTCCTGGGCTGGCTTGCGAATGTTTGTCGAGAACCAGATTCGGCAAGAGGATCCCAGGTTGTCCAGGGTCTATGACAATTTCGAAGCGAACCTGCAGTCCATGCTGCGCGCGGGTGAATCGACAGGGGCAAAAATTCTCGTCAGCACGGTCGCCTCCAATTTGAAGGATTGTCCTCCGTTCTCTTCCGCGCACGCCCCAGGCCTGAGCGAGAGCGGGAAGGCTTCATGGGACCAAGCCTTTCAGGAGGGCCTGAAGCTCGAGTCGGCCGGCCAGTTCGAAGAGGCCATCCGCAGCTACATGCGAGCAAGCGAGATCGACGCCGGTTTTGCCGAATTGCAATTTCGGCTGGGCCGATGTCACCTCGCGCAGAATCGTATCGAGTTGGCGCGACCCTGCTTCGAGCAAGCGCGGGATTTCGACACCCTGCGCTTCCGCGCGGATTCCCGTATGAACGCGATCGTCACTCATGCAGCGCTCGGCCAGGAGGGTCGAGGCATTCATTTGATCGATGCGCGGGAGGCTTTGGGCCGGGCTTGCTTGGATGGCCTTCCGGGCGACGAACTCTTTTTTGATCACGTTCATTTGAGTTTCGATGGCAACTACGCTCTGGCGGCCGCGTTTGCCGAGCAGGCCGCAAAAGCGTTGCCTGGTGCAATCAGCGTCAAGGACACCGGACGTTGGGCTTCCGCGGAACTCTGCGCTCAGCGCCTCGCTCTGGGCGGGTGGGATCGATACCAGATGTATGAACTGATGGAGCGCCGCCTCAAGGAACCACCTTTCGCCCAGCAATCCAATCAGGCCGCTCGCCTCCAACGTTTCCGGGAGAAACTGGCCGGGCTGAAGGGAGCGCTGGCGCCGGGTGGACTTGAGCAAGCCGCAGCTCTCTATCGTTCTGCGATCGAGGTTGCTCCCAACGATTTCCAATTGCACGAGAACTTCGCTCGGCTCCTCGATTCTCGCGGCGATGTCGAGGGTGTCATTGCTCATACTCGGAAGTTCGCGGAACTGGCCCCGCATTGTCCGACTCCCTACTACAACCTCGGGCTCATCTCCGACGCCCAGGGCCGAGCGACGGAGGCACTGGATTATTTCGCACAAGCGCTGCGACATCGGCCGGATTACCCGGAGGCATTCAATGGGATCGGCCAGACTCAGGCAAAACGGGGTTTGACGAACGAGGCTCTCGCCGCTTTCCAGCGCGCTTTGCAGTTACGGCCCGACTATGTGGAGGCGCTGCTCAATGTGGGGAAAATGCGAGAGAAGGCTCACGACTTTGCTTCGGCGCGAGAATCCTACCTCAAGGCATTTCAGATTCAGTCCAACTCGTTCACGGTTCGCCTCCATGTCGGAGATATTTTGGTCCGGACCGGAGATTTGTTCGAAGGGACGAAACACCATGCGGAAGCGGTCCGACTCCAGCCCGCGAAGGCCTTGAGCCATTTTGCGGGTTTGATCGAGGCTCAACCAGCGGACTCGATGTCCCATTTCCTTTATGCGAATGCCTTGGCCGCCGACGGACGAGCTCCGGCAGCCTTGCCGCAACTCCAGGAGGCGGTGCGCTTAAAGCCGGAATTCTGGGAGGCTCGCTATCTCCTGGGCGTGGAACTTGCACTCCAGAACAATCTGACCGAAGCGGAAAGCCAATTCCGAGAGGTGATCCGGTTCAATGCCAATTTCGCTCCAGCCCGAGTCAATCTGGGAGTGGCGCTAGCCAAGGCGATGAAACTCACCGACGCTCGCCAGCAATTCGAGGCAGCGTTACAGTTCGATCCCACCAACAAGCTGGCTCGTCAATACCTTCAGACCCTACAATCGATGGGGCGCTGAGGTGACTTGGCCGCGGCTCTGTCACCCAGTGCATGCGCAAAGCGGAAGTGGACTTTCCATGAACCCCTGCATGAGTGATCTCCTACCAAGAGCATCTAAACGTCAACCGGTGCGGTGAGATTAAAAAAGAGGCCGGACTTTCGTCCGGCCTCTTTGCGTTTCAACTAAGCGTGGTCAGTTCTTGACTCTCCCGAACAACGCCGCTGCTGTCGGTGTGAAGGTGTAAGGGCTTGCGGCCCCGGCCACGTCCGCCCATGGCCCAGTCACGGATGGAGCTGCCTGCAAGGTGCCGCCACCGGTCCATTCGAGGGTGATGCTGCCATTCGCGTTCCTGCTAGACTTTGTGAACTTCGCGGCGGGTGCTGCTGCGGCGGGAAGCAGCCAATCCACCGCGGCGTCAAACAATTTCAACCCCTCGGGAGTGGCGATTGAGGCCGTGTTATCCCCGAAGAAGAAGAAGACCCGACGAGCCGGCATTACAAAGCCGCCGAAGCCCTTGTCACCCTTCTCATAGCTATAGATAACCGCCAGGCTCGGATCGTCCGCCGCTGTGGCGACAATGCGAGCGCCCACCGGTGCGCCCCCGGAGTAGGTTTCCGCAGTGCTCACTGTGACCAAGCCTTTCGGGAATCCCGCGGCCAGCGGGCTGGTTGCATCCACAATGTTGATCTGGGTCTGGCCAGCCGTGCTGCCGACTCCATTGGCCTCCTGGAAGGCGAAGGCATCCTCACTCGACGCTTCCCATTCGAGAGCGGGAATGGCAAGGGTTCGAAACTTTCCAATGCCACCAACTTCCACAGTGCCAGAGCCAAGGCTCGAGGATTGGATAATCAGACTAGCGCCGAGAGCGCTTGACCCATTATCAGGCACGTCAGAACCTCTTGCGAGCTCGACATTGAAACCTCGCTTCAGGAGACGCTGATACACTGCAATGTCGCCTGCGAATGTGAGCGGCCCGGGGTCAGCCGTGACGAAATAAATGTATTGCGTCCCTGGAAATTTGATCGAGATGGGCACAGTGGTCGCAGAACCCTCGAAGTTGCT
>SIBF01000022.1 GCA_009695275.1 Pedosphaera sp.
TCAATCGCAGAACCTCTCGTTCCCGAGGTCTGCTTTTCTACCGTCTAATCGATCAAGCCATTCACCTGCTTCCGATTGAGCGAATTGAATTGAACGCTGAAGCACTCGCCAACGCTAAAAAACAACAAGAGTCAACTGGATAGCCCTATTCCGAAATTGATTGGCCACAAAGAGCACAAAGAGAGGGGATGAGGAATGATGGCAACCGAAGAAACAGGTAACCGCCCTCCTCTTTCCGGATCAGCCCGGCTTTCTTTGTGTTCTTTGCGTTCTCTTGCGGCCAACTTCGGTTTTCAGGTTTAGTGGCCTCGTATTCGATGGCGCGTCATTTCACAAAACCCGCACGGCATTGGCCGTTCGTGTATCGCGGTGGCATGAATTCCGCGCACCCATCATATTGGTCCGGTCTAGTCGAATTACGTTAGTGGTGGTTGTGCTCGTGTGTTGCCCCAGCCTTTGTCGCGAACTTCATCGGTTTCAAGTTCACAATCACCGCATCGCGGTCTCCCTCGCGAATGCTGTAAAAATGATCGGGCTGGAGACCTGCGACAACCTGGGTCTTGCCGGTCACGGGCCAGAAAATCTCCGCGGACCGGATGGCCGTGGCATTGCCCAAACCAATCTCCTGGCGGAAGGGCGATGCGCCAAAGCTGCCGCCCGTGGAAACCGTCTTGTAAATCACTCGATCCCCCGAAGAGTTGGCGGCGATGATCTTGATTCTGGCACCAAGCGCGGCACGGTTGGATTTCACGCCTTCGAGTTTGAGTGTGATCCAGCGATTGGAGCTTCCGGGGTTTTCAAAAAGAACATTCCGGAAATTGTCGCTCGTGTAGGCGCCACCAATCGATTCGTAGATGTCCTGATCTCCATCATTGTCCAGATCGGCAAACACGACGGCATGGCCCTTTTGCAAATGTCCGGTGCCGGATGCGGTCGTCACATCCAGAAACCGTTTCCCTCCATCATTGCGGAACATCCGATTTGGCATGATGCTGCTTAAATCCGGATTGCCTGTGCCAAGGTAAAAATCAAGGAAACCGTCGTTGTCCAGGTCGCCGAAGTTGCAGCCCATCGTGAGAAAGACATGATTCAAACCAGCCTGCGCGGCGACATCGGTGAACGTGCCGTCTCGGTTGTTATGATAAAGACGGGGGACGGCACCCAGATTCCTGATGCCAAGATAATCCGCTGCAATATCCCCGACATCGCGGATGTAGTAGCCGCTGACGAACAAGTCCAGCCAGCCGTCGTTGTCGTAATCAAAGAACCATCCTGGAAAACTCTTGAGCGGCTCACCCACTCCCACACTCATTGCCACATCCGTAAACTTCCAGGCTCCCATCGGATCCTTGTTGGAGGACTGGCTGCCGTCATTGCGATAAAGCACATTGGGTTCGTTGAGGCGTGAGAGATATAAGTCGGGAAGCCCATCGTTGTTGAAATCACCGCTGATCACTGCTTTCACGAAGCCGACATTCGCCACGCCCACCTCTTTTGCGCGCTCGGTGAACGTACCATTGCGATTGTTCCTGTAGAGTCGGCAAGGGCTGATTTCCGGCCCGGCAGATTCGCTGCCAACGAAAAGATCGATCCATCCATCATTGTTGAAATCGAGCCAGGTCGCCGTCTGCGTCGGGTGGAATGCCAGCAAACCGGCTTCCTCCGTGACATCGGTGAAGTGCCCTTTGCCGTCGCCACGCAGCAAGGAGCAGGGAAAACGGCCCTGCCTTCCCATCCACGCTCCACGCAACACCAGCACATCAGGGTTGCCATCGTTGTTGTAGTCCGCGCTGATCATGTTCAGCCCGCCAACTTCGCCAATGATTCCAGCAGCTTCGGTGGCATCCGTGAAAGTTCCGTCGCCGTTGTTGCGAAAGAAACGAAGCTGGTCATGAAAGCCCCAAGCCGAAATCAGCAAATCCAGCAAATTGTCGCCATCGAAATCATCGGCGACAACACCACCCGCCATCGTATCCAGATCCAACCCCAATCCGGCCGCGACATCGGGAAACCGGGGGAACGCGCACTCCGACGCAAACGCGGTCGGTGGGATCAAAAGTTGAGGAGGCACCTTGTCCGGATACTCACCCACCGTCATGTAAGCAACATTGAGCAACCAGCGGGCGCTCAGTTCATTAGGGGTTCGAGAAAGTTGTTCCGTGAGAATCTCGATCCCGGCGCGCGAGCCGCGCTGATATTTATGTACTCCACCTCTCTGAATGGGCAGGAGGCAGGATTCAGATGTGTGGTTCGAAATGCAGTTTTCAACTTCTCCCAGCCGCAAATGCGCCATGGCCTCCGCAATCCGCAACGACGCGCGATCCTTTGAATTCAACAGGCCGGGGCTGCCGGAGAGAGTTTTCCAGGTGGTTTGGTACTCCTCGATTGACCTGAGTGTCTGACCGGCGTTTAACAACTCGGTGGCCAGGTCGAATCGCGCCCTGATCGCGACACCGGGATCGTTGGCACCCGCGAGTCGCGCCTCGAAGATCGGCACACGCAAATCGTTCAGAAACAGGTTTTCCGCCGGCACGTTCTCTGCCGCCAGTTTCTTCAACAAAGTGGCCGTTTTTGCTGTGCTGGAAGCGCGGGTTCCTTTCCCGCCATCTGCTCCAATCACGCTCACTGTCGCCATGCAAAGGAACGCCGTCAGCCAAAGCCTCACCAGTCGCCCAAACGTGAAGCATTGGAAGGACAAAGGCTGGAAGTACGAATAAAGCCCGGACCAGAGTGATGATTCACCCGCCGCAAGCCTGTTCGTTTCCGAACGCAATCCGGCCTCCCATGAACTGTGTTCATCACTCATTTGTATCATCACTCTTACCGCCAATCCATGACTGGCTCCATGTTGATAAAGGTTTGCCTTAGCATGACCGTCTTTTCCAAGACAAACTTCGTCTCATCACCGCTCCCATTCAGTCTGCTAGAAGATTCTTGCTTCAAAGTCGCGGCGATGTTGCGCCGCCACCGTCGAGGCTCCGTTTGAAACTCGGATCGACAAGCAGCATAGGGCTTTCCTCTGTGAGAATGACTCAGCATAATTTCTTCGTCGCGTTCATCGAGCCCGACGAGCAATGTCACGGTAAACCCCCAGTGCGGTGTTGTATTCCTCCAACCCTTCACTCGGGATCAATGCACGGCTCCGCGCAATCTCCTTTTCGACGCTTGAAACAAGCCAGTCGATCTCTACACGGCGTGGACGGATCGGCTGTCCGGCAACCTCAAAGTGCCAGGGTGCCGTGTGCGCAAAGCGGAACCTCCCTTGCGGCCGTTGCTCGAAGCAGCGCCAGGCCAGCCAGGAACTTTCTTTTGGAGGGAAGCGCGAAGTGACTTCGCTTTCGAACGCTCCTTCCTTGTTGCGTCGGTTCTCAGGAGTGAAGCGTTCGGCCACAATGCCGTTGACGATGAGTTCGATGCTATCGAGAGGCTGCTCATTCAACACCCGGCATTTCAAGGAGTGAGCTCCGGTTGAATCGGATTCATTGAAGACATGCCCGGGGTTTCGCCCATCGACTTGCCCGAACATCATCGGCCCTGTCGTGACGAAGCTGCGCCCGGCAGACAATCCGCGCATCCACGCTTCGTAGCTGAAGGGCTCGTCGAGCTGAACGTAAACGCGGCTGAAGCCGAGCGGCACCGGATGCACACCGTTCGCCGTGCCGGCGGTTGGACGGATGCGGAAACCGCAATTGAGCAATGCGTAGTAAGTCTGGAAGCCGTAGTGCGTCCATCCAAGCTCCGTATCCGTACCAGTGCCAGCGATGCCCATCCAAGAGGGCGCTGGCTCGGCCCAGTTCCTCACGGCATATTCGACGCGCCAGTGGTGATTGTTGGCCAGTTCGAAAAGGTCTGGCTTGATCAGAGGAACGATCGTGAGCGACCAGGGCCAGTTGTGTTTTTCAAGATCGATCAATGCCCCCTCCGCCCGAGCTTGCTCTGCGACGACGCGCAATGGGAATACAGGTTTATCAATGCGACTGTGATGATTCAGAATCAAGAATGCTCCAAGCGTGTGGTTATTTGTCCCGGTGGTGAAAATCTCATATTCCGAATTGCGAGCGAACCACACATGCGTGGAGTCAAGCTTCACGGGCTGGTCAGTGAATTTCCCGGCAAAACTGCGCGGACTGGCTGCGGGCGACACTGTTGTCACAGTCGTCCAATCGATCATGGGCAATGCAACATTTACATCTTCGGCCAGCATGGCGCTGGGTAGCCCGGCGGGATCCCTGTGGTTGTGCGCGTCGCCAGAATACCACCCCATCTCGGCCATGTTCACCCAGCGACGCATCGCGAATGTGATCTTTGGCATCCCGGCCGCAACATCGACTTCGCGTGTTTCGGGAAAGTACTCCTTGCCGCGCTCGACCGTGAACGTGTAGCGGCCCGGTGAGAGTTCAGCCCAAAACGATTGAGCCGCCACCGTGGTGTGCATCTCGATCGCATTTGTGTTTGAACCATTCCTGCGCTCGTAACGAACAGCCGGTGCAGTCAGAGATGAAGATTTCGGGAAATGCCATGCGCCATCCGTGCCGCGAATGTAAATGCGGGCAGCGAGGCGTTCATTCGTCGTCGCATCGCGCACTTCGCATTCGACAACGACTTCTTTGCTTTCGCGTTTCCGGCGCTCGATCACGGCCTGTGGGTCAGCCGGCGCGCGTTCGGGATCAACAAAGCGAGCAAGATCGCGAAGCGCGACGACCTGGAAGTGATTTGTGCCCAGATAATCCATGTACTCAGCGAATCGTTTCGGATCGGAATGGACCCAGGGATGATCGCGGTCCGGCACTCCGTGGAATTGCAGCACGGCGATCCGCCCGCCCCGCGCCTGATCCGCAGCTCGTTTGAAATCTGCGAGCGTCCAGTCAGGCCGGGCATCGCCAGCAGAAGGAATGAGAAGCGGATGATCCTCCCCGGGGGTAAAAGCAAAGCCCCTTCCCCATTCGTAGGCATGCTCCGGTGCGCCACCGCGACGGGCAAACTTGAAACCCAGCTCCCGCAGTATCGGGATGGCTTCCGGAACAATCGCGTTGCCGGGATAGCCGAAACTGACAGGGCGCGGAATGCCGTGTTCGGCGCACCGGGCATTGATGGCTTCGACCTGTTCGCGCAGCCGACCGAGTGTTTCGCGCGTTACGCTGAGGTGATCCCGCGTGTGGTTGCCGATTTCAAATCCGTCGCGGTGCAACTCCGCAATCTGTTCCCACGTCATGTAATCCTGCTTGTTCGTGCGAAATGAAAACCCCTCCGTGATGAAGAAGGTCGCGCCAAAACCCAGTCGCTTGAGAATAGGACGCACCACAGAATGGTGCGACGACACGGAATCGTCGAACGTGAGAACGACGAGCTTGTCAGGCACAGGCTCGCGCGAAGCACTGAAGACGATCACTGGCGAAAGCAGCAGTGCGCAAATTGCAAGAATGACGCTCATAGGAATCATGGATGAATTGGCGGCATGATACCGATCATGGAGCGGAGCGCCAGTTCAAGGTCTGGGGCGAAGAGAGTGGTCACTGAGTTGTCCCTCTTCAGGGAGAATGAATCGGGGCTTCAAGTAATCGATTGCTCCATTCAGGGCCGCATCACTTCGCAAACTCAACTTTTAAGGTGGCAATTCCAAATGGCCTGATCGGAAAGAGGCACTTACTTCCCGTCGCTTCGATCACGGTCTGTTCGTCTTCAACTGCGTTGCAGAGAACGGCGCGGCGAATTTGCCAGGCCTTTGGAAAGTGGACATCAACATTAGAGGCATTTCCGGCAACCTCCAAAAATCGAAGGATCGTTCCCTCACCTCTTTCGCCGGTCTTCCATGTGACCAAGCTTATGTTGGGTTGGTCCACACGGATGAGAGACTGTTGGAATTCAGAAGGTGGCTGGGCAGGGGGAAGCGCTCGCTCATTGCGCAGGATTTCATTCCTTTCCACGGGGACCAGAGCTTCCGTTCCCAAGCGATGAAGCGCGACGGGATCAAACTCGCGCGCGCTGGAGAGAACGTAACGAAAGGTGAACTCTCCGCCCTGTCCGGCCAGGTAACCTTCAGGCGTGTAGTTGTTCATCACATAGGAGAACACCGTGCCTGGCCGTCTGCCAAACTCGCGCGGCCAGGTTCCACGGGCAATGTCGCCCAGCGTCACGAGAGGCGCATCCACGGGGACCATGCTCGCGACGAATCCATTTGCCTCCACAGCGAGCCATTGCTGCACATTGAACCATTCCAGCCCGGCACCGGGGAGCATGTCGCGGGCGGGATCGACGAAGCCGTTCTGCGTCGCGTAACGGAAGCGAGCTTCTTCTCGTGTGAACGGAAACGCAAAATAGACGCCTTCCTTGGCGTAGGTTTTGAGTTTCTGAATTCGATTGATGATTTCGATGCGTTTCAAGGCATCGAAGAGG
Source organism: Pedosphaera sp. (assembly GCA_009695275.1). Classification (GTDB taxonomy): domain Bacteria; phylum Verrucomicrobiota; class Verrucomicrobiia; order Limisphaerales; family F1-12-MAGs170; genus F1-120-MAGs170. The sequence goes on from SIBF01000022.1 coordinate 6,394, forward strand.
ATGATCTCGGTTTCGATCCTGGGCGTGTTCAGGTTGGTGCTCTCAAGAAGCGCCACGGTGCCGAATCCGGTCTTTCGAACGTCCTTGATCCGGCCACCCGAGGCCGCGCTCAACTTGAGTTCGGGGATGGGCGACACCGTGCTGAATTGAACCAGGCGGTTGGGTGGCGTGTCCGCGCCGGTCACGTAGATGTGATGATTGAATCGAAACGGATTGCTTACATCCACCAGTTCGAGTTTCAGCTCCTTGTCGAAAATCCGGCGGACCGCGCCGCTGGCGGCATCCAGCTCCACAAGGTAGAAATCGTTCTCCAGCGACGATTGCGGGACAGTCTGCGCGGCAGCTTCCAGCGGAAGTGTCGCCGACTTGAAGCTCAATTGCCGATAGCCCACTCCAGGAATTTCCGGCGAGAGAAAACGAATCCGCTCGAACTGGTTTCCCGCTCGAAGCGGCTCCACAGGAATGAAACCTTTCTTATCCTCATCCCAGATTCCCTGGCCTTTCGGGAGATCCAGCTCGACCAGACTTCGGCGCGGCCAGGAGAGCGAATTAAACAGCAGCAGCGAACCGGCGGGGAATGGGGTGGCATGAGCAATTCCCGCAAGCGCCTGGCCGAGGTGTTCGTCAATGAGCCGGTTGGCCAGGATGGAACGGAAATCCTTGGCTTCGCCTTGACGGAGACTTTGTTCGCTCCCGGGATCGCGGGTGCTCTGGTCCGCGTGCCAGGAGTGTTCGTCGGTGATCAGAAGGTTGCGCCAGATTTCAGCCTGGCGATCACGGTTTGGTGTCGTTAGCGGATTGATCCTCGTGTTGAGCGTGGAGAAGATTTCAGCCGACAACACCCGTTGCATATTGCGACGCGCCAAAGCGGTGATACGGGCGTTTGCGCCAAGGCCATCCTCCCAATAAGGCCCGCCGTCACCCCGGTGTGACGACGGATTTCCGCCGGACTGCCGCACGATTTGCTCCGTTGCCTCGGCAAGTCCTGCGTAGCGCAACTTCGGATACGCGAAGGCGCGATTCCAGACTCCGACAAACGTGGTCTGCGCAGGATGCAATTCCACATTCTCCACATGAGTGCCGTAGAGAATCACGGTATTCGCCCGATAGCCCACGTGATCGTAAGCCTGAAGGAATCTGGGTAAGGATTCGCGACCCTGGGCAAGTTGGGGCGGCATTCCAAACAAGCTGGCGACTTGATGATAATGCCGGGAGTACCAGGTCAGCACCCGGCCACCATCCGGACCTTCCCACCATTCAGGTGAGTGTTCATGGAATCGGTTGTAGAGAAGAAACGGACCGCGATAGGCGTCGCTGGCGGCCGCAAGATACTTTACCCCAGCAGCGCCCAGAACCGATGCGAACGACCATGAGCAGGCAGGCACATCGGTGATGAGCGCAGAATCGAATGGCAAACCATGCCTCACCGCGAATGCCTTGCTGGGGTAGAGGCCGCGAATCAGATTCTCCAGCGACGAGAAGCCCGTGAACGTGCTGCCATGGACGACCGGCACATGAAGGCGGCGTTCTCGAACCAGTTGAATGAACTGCTGCTGTTGAGCCGCGTTGCGGCTGCGAAGAAATTCGTCGATCACCCAGAAGCCGTCGAAAGTGAACTGAAAGTCCGGATGCTCGCGAGCGAGACGGATGGCGTCATCCACAGTTTGGGCATGAAGTTCCGCCACCTTCCAATCGTGGTCTGTGTAGCCAATGTCGAGATGCTCGTTCGGCACGACCATGATTTCCCATTTTCGTCGAGGGGAGATCTTCGTTTTGAATTCATTGGCTGTTGCACCTGTTTCGAACCGGACTTGAGCTTCGGTATCTGAAGTGAACTCGGGCACGACGAAAGCCACTCGTATTTCTCCGAAATCGCCTTTCCATGCGAGAGGTTCAGTCCTTGTCCAGCCGCCAACGATGAACGTGACTGTCTGGGGAGCAGGGCCGTCGCTTTTGCGAATGACGACGTCCACCTGTTCTGTCAATTGCGCTTCCTTCTGATGGTAAAAAATCGTGGGCAGGATGCGAACGGGTTCAGGCGAAAGTGCCGCCCCGGTTGGAATGCTCTCAAGGCAGATGGCGTCATAAACGATCCCGGAATTGCCTGGCCACGGATAGCCGGATGGCCGCACGTCGTCGCGATCTCCGGGCTCATCGATCGCGGTGAGAATCAGTTGGTTGGCGCCTGACCTCAGAAACTTCGCAGGGAGCAGCGCCTCAATTCGCGACGTGGCATAATGTGGCAGGAAGAAAACCGCTTGATCACCTGCGGAGTATGCGAGTTTCGGTTCTTGATGGAAAACTCCTGTGTGTCCGTTGATCTCGACGTGCAAAGATGGCAGCCGGGTGCTGTAGGCGAGCAACGCCAGCACGAGCCGCAGATCGCTCACGGGTTGTTGCGGAAGATTGAACTGAATGGTGAAAGGATGACGGCGAAAACCCGTGCCGCCGTTGGCCGAGCCCGGTTGATAGGAAAACCAGTGGCGCGCCGGATCGCTGACGCCAATGACAAACACCGGATCCTGACTGGCATCCGAGTAGTCGATTCGCCGGCTGCCTGTCTGCGGATCATTGATGGGACTGAATTCGGCGGACGATTCGTCGAAGTGGCCGAGTTGCCAGAGCACTTCGCCGTTTGCGATCAGTGGCAAAAGGCAGGCCCACAATGTCATGAGGAGGAGCCGGTGGAGCTTTCCGAAGGCCCGGCTGCGTGGAGCAGGAACCGTGGCGTTGGGAGAACGGCGGGAGCACGCTTGGGAACAGCTCAACTCGTCTGTGAAGATTGAAGAAACTTCCAAGTACATAGGCCGTTGATATCAATCTGGCGACCGGTGCGACCTGCAATCCCGAGTGCTGCTTCTCCCTCGATGCAGATCGCAGCATGTCTTTCCGCCGTCATTGGTGTTGCCGGTCAACTCACTACCTCAAGCGATAAAATCTCGCTCCAGAACTGGGAACGATGACGATGCCCGAGGCGCCACCGGCAGCCTGCCACGGACCAGCGATAGCATCCGCGCTCTCAAGGGTCGCCACACCTGTCCAGGTGAGCACTAGATTGCCGTTGGGAAAATCAACATGCAGAGCAGGCGTTGGGGCGTTCGGAGCAGGGAGCTCGAAGAAAAACGTCCCGGCAGCGTATCGGTTCGCAGGGCCGCCATCGATGATTTGAGGAAACGCATCCGGGTCATCGCCGAATCTACTCAAGCCGACAAATTTCAAGCAGCCGCCGGTGAACGTTTCGAGATTAAGATCGGCGGTGCCGGGAATCCCTTCGTTCCCGACGAGCTCTCCGGTTCCATAACCCGAAGCAACGATGGAGCCTTGAAAGCCAAGGTTGACAATGACCGGTGTTGTCAAGTTCTTGAAGCGGCTTCCGGCAATCAATTCACCAGGATCGGCCTTCGTGAAGAGCAATTTCGCCAGCTCTTTCTCAGTCGTCCGATCATACAAGCGGACGCTGATGGGGCGCTGAAACCCGTCCGATTGATCGTCGAAAGCTCCCAATCGCGTAATGCGGATCGGTCGGACGACATCAAAGTCATTTCCCACGGAACCGCCATACGGTTGGTTCCCGTCAAGTTCCGCCGGATTGATGTATGCCACGCCCGCCGCGACGACATCCGGAATCTGACAAGTCGTGTCAGAATCCGGACCGGCCACCCCAGTGTCAGCCACCGCGCGAACGCGATAACAAACATCGTCGCCGTTTGTCAGGCCGGTGTCGCGGTACTCGGTTCCTGTGATTTCGGCAATCTGCGTGAACGTCGCTGAAGGTCCACTCGCGCGGAAAATTCGGTATTTGGCCGCCGCGAGTGGTTGTCTGATCTCAGCCCACGATAGCGTGACAGAACCGTTGTCAGGAATCGATTGAACGATGGGTTTGCCAGGCGCGGTGACGGAAGTGACACGGAACTGAAAGGATCCGGCAGCATATCGATTCGCGGGACCGGCATCGGTGTTTATCGGGTAAACGCCGGCTCTTCCATAACGGCCTTTGCCGACGAACAGAACCGCGCCGTCGCCGTCATGAGTGATGAGAGGGAAGGTTCCCAGGCCCTTATTAGCGGCGGCTTCCCCGGTGCCGTAACCTTCGACGACGATCGCCCCCTTGAACCCCGTCGCCAGCGGCACCGACGCCGACAAAGTTTTGTAGCGGTGGCCACCGATCAATACGCCTGGTGAACTGGAAGAGAATTCGAGCACGCCAATTTCCTTCTTTGAAGTCCGATCGTACAACCGGGCCGTTAACGTCCGCTTCAATCCGTCGCCGCCATCATCGAAGACTCCGAGGTGTGTCAGGCTGATTGCGTTCACCACCTCAAAATCCATCCCCAGCGCTCCGGGCCATGCTTCATTGCCTCGTGTAGAAGGCGGAGCCTCGAACGCAAGAACGTTGCCGGTGTCGGCCACGGCGGCTGCGATGCAAACTTCCTCCGACGATCCGGTGGCCTGGCCGGCGGCACCTTGAGCGCGCACGACATAGCAACGCTCATCGCCACTCAACAGTCCGCGATGGATAAAATCGTTCGCACCCCGCCTCGGCGCCACGTCGGCGATTTGTTCGTAAGCAGTGGTTCCTGATCGCCGCGCAAGGATGACGTAATTCTCGATAGGCAATGCCCACGCCGGCGCCTGCCATGAAAGCGTCACATTCTTTCCATCCGTGGTCGCGACGACGATTGGCCGCGGATGAGAGACATCGAATGAAATATTGTCCAACAGTTCGGTGGTGTCATCGGCGAACAGGCGGGCTTCGTACGAACCGGATTTGACTGGAGTATTGAACGCGACGGTTCCGCTGGTCTTCACCGATATTCCAAAAGTGGTTCCATCAAGGTAAAAATGTGCAAGAGGAGCGCTGTTCGACTCTCCTGTAACGAACAAGCCCACCCAATCTTTGGTGTTGCCAGGTCCGTTAGTGAACGTGATCGAGATGGCTTCTCCAGGCACGAAGTCAGCCTTCGGAAGCAGCAGCCGTGGAGAATTGGTCACGACGACAATGCTTTCCGCCAGCAAAACGTAGAGATCATTCTCGTAGAATCTCAGCTCATACACACCCGGCTTTGGAAGACCCTTGGTGAAGGTGGTTGAGCCGGCGACGAGCGGTGCCTTGCCGGTCTGGCTTCCGTCAAGGTATTGCCACACCAGAAAAGTTCCGCCGGGAGCACCTTCATTGTAGAGGCCCACCCAATCGCGCAGGTTGCCGGGTCCATCCTTGAACGTCACCGTGATCGGTTCGTTGGGGAGATAGCTGGTTCGGTGAGCGGAAACCAAGGGTTCCTGGGCGTTCAGGCATTGAACGAACGCGACACACCACAAGACGATGATAATGGAAAAGCGTGTGTTTTTCATGGCGGCAAAAAGAGCGTTGTTTGGACGGTAGGCTCTCACCGAGGCCGGTCAAATTGTTAATCCAGGAATTGTCTGGCACACCATTTGCCAGAGCAGCCGCAAACAACTGTTTCGAAGAGTTAGAAAATGGAATTGCGGGGCGGGATACCCAACAGGCGATATGGCGGCTGTGTGTACTTACGCGATGGTGGGTGAATTCAACATCATTGAAATGCATGAGTCTCGAACGAACCGAGGAATGAATCTTTCTTCTTCCGGCTTCTCATCTCTTTATGTCATTGCTCATGATCTGGGGAATCGACTTCCGCTCCTGTTTCAGTGCCTGGTCGCTTTAGCAACGACCCTGTTGCCCCTAAACTCTTCCGCCGGCCAAAGTGTTTCCCTGGAGTGGGACGCCAACACGGATGGAGTCACAACGGGCTATTTCATCTACACCAGGGACACCGCGGATAACCTGCTATCGAGGACGGATGTTGGCACCATCACTACCGCCACGGTCACTGAGCTTCTCGAAGGAACTACGCGCGTGTTTTCCGTCACCGCCTATGACATCAACGGAATTGAGAGCACCCCCTCCAATCAAGTTTCTTACGTGGTTCCCGATCCAGCGACACCCGATCAAGGGGAGGGCGATCCAACACCGTCTGATCCTTTGCCCACACCGGAAGTGTTGCCGATTGCCCCTCCCAGCGTCGCCACAGATGAAGGCGGTGAAGCCCTGGCAACGTACGTAGTTCTCGCCCGGCCAAGGGTTGGACTTCAGAGTGGAACTACATCCGCGTTGATCTACAAAATCGCCAGCCAAGTTGGTGAAGAGCTTGTTGCCTACCCGATTACTACCGCGAACCTCGCAATACTTATCGACACATCGGCAGCCTTGGTCCAATCCGTGACCACATCGGAAGATCAGCCGGTGAACATCTTCTTGAGCAGCGTGGATGTGAAGGGAGATGCCCCGACGTACTCCGTCCTTTCCACTCCTACGCACGGCTTCTTGAGCGGTTCAGCTCCCAACCTCACTTACTCGCCTGCGACCGGTTTCTATGGCACCGACTCCTTCACCTTCAAGGTCAGTGACGGCAAGGTCACCACCGCCACCACCACCGTCTCCATCACTGTCCTACGCACTAACCAGCCTCCCGTCGCCGGTTCACTACTCCGCTCCGCCGTGGAAGACGTCGTTGAGAGCCTGACTCTCACCGGCTCTGATTCCGACGGGGACGCTCTCACTTTCGCCGTAGTCACTTCGCCGACCAAGGGCACATTGACCGGTACTGCTCCCTATCTCGTTTACACCCCGGCGGCAAACGTTAGCGGCACCGACTCCTTCACTTTCAATGTCAGCGACGGCAAGGCCAGCTCTTCCTCAGCCACCGTCACCATCAACATCGCCGCGGTCAACGACGCGCCCGTCGCCAGTGCCAAATCGACCACCACCACTGAGGATCAATCAGTCAGTATCACGCTCAGCAACTCTGACATCGAAGGCGACACCATCACTTATTCCATCGTCACCGCGCCCACAAAAGGTTCCTTGAGCGGCACGGTGCCAGATCTGGTTTACACCCCGGCACCCAACGCCACTGGTGCCGACTCCTTTACCTACGAAGCCAACGATTCTTCTTCCGCCTCAGCTCCGGCGACCGTCAGCATCACCATCACGCCTGTCAACGACGCGCCCATCGCCAACTCGCTTAACATCTCCACGCTCCAGGAACAAACTTCCTACTTCGCCCTCAACGCCTCGGACATCGACGGTGACGCCCTCACCTACTCCATCGTCACCGCTCCACTCCAAGGAACCCTTGTCGGCACGGCTCCCGATCTCACCTACATTCCCGATGCAGGCTATTTCGGCAGTGACAGTTTCACCTACAAGGTCAGCGATGGTTTGCTCAACTCCGCCGACGCCACTGTCAACATCACCGTTCAGCGACTCAATATAGCCCCCGTGGCCAGCAGCCTGAACATCACCGCCCTCCAGGACCAATTCGCAACCATCACACTCCTCGGTTCCGATCCTGACGGTGACGCCATATCCTTCGCAATCATCACCGCGCCTGCCCACGGTGTCCTCAGCGGCACCGCCCCCAACCTCACTTACGTGCCCGCCACTGGTTACTCCGGCAGCGATAGCTTCACCTACGCTGCAAGTGACGGCACTCTGAGTTCCGAAATCGCCACGGTCAGCATCAAGATCATGCCGGTCAACGGCGCACTGGCAGCAACGACCCAGACCGTGACCACGGCCGAGGACCAGTCGGTGAACATCCTCCTGGACGCTTTGGACTTGGAGGGAGAAGCCCTGACATACACCATCATCACCTCTCCAGCCAGAGGCACTCTCAGCGGCATCGCTTCAGAACTGGTTTACACTCCCAACACGAATACCAGCGGCAGAGACAAGTTCACGGTTGCAGCCAGCAACGACTCGTTAAATTTCGTTTCGATCGGTTTTGCTATCGACATCACACCGGTCAACGATGTGCCAGTCGCCCAGAGCAGGACCGTAACTTCGTACGGAAATCCGGTTGCCTTCAACCTGACCGCGTCCGACGCCGACGGCGACCCGCTCGATTACGCGATTGTCACATGGCCTGCAGTCGGCTCCCTGGAAAAAACTAGCAACCTGAGCCTCCGCTACATTCCTCCTGCTGGATTTACAGGCATGACTACTTTTACCTTCACAGCCAGCGACGGCATAGCCACCTCCGATCCGGCGACCGTCACGATTCGCATAATTGCCGTGGGCGCATTGGAGAGGGACCGCAGCGCCGGTATTTTACCCAAGCTCCGCTATTTTACTCCCGAGACTTTGAATCCATAAAAATTGTCACCGGACCCTCGTTTATTAGGGCAATCTTCATGTCCGCGCCGAACTCGCCGGTCTGAATACTTTTCCCGAGGTCGGCGGTGATCTTTCGGAGGAATGATTCGTAGAGCGGGATGGCAGTCTCAGGTCGAGCCGCACGGATGTAGGAGGGGCGATTCCCTTTTCGCGTGCTGGCAAAGAGTGTGAACTGGCTCACGACCAGAATTTCACCGCCATGTTCCAGCACTGAACGGTTCATCACGCCTTGCTCGTCACTGAAAATTCGCAGGCGGACGATTTTCCCGCTTAACCAATCGATGTCCTCCGCCGTGTCCGCTTCCTCGATTCCCAGCAGCACGACGAGACCTGAACCTATCGAAGCGCGCACCACACCAGCGATGGTGACGGTCGCCTGACTGACACGTTGACTGACGGCTCTCATTGAACATGGACATTGAAGCACAGTGAATCGACCCGTTGCCAGCATTTGAAAACGATTCGCCCAATCTCACGAACCTGGGACCGCTGGCATCCTTGCCGGCGAGACAATCCACACGCAACACGCCTGGAGGGATGCTGACGGCCACTTGCGCGTCGAATCCTTCCCGTCTTGATACCTGACACTCTGCCTCAATAACGGACGGATTGAGGACATCGCTCGGCGCAAGTGCTTGGTATTGGCACTGGCACCTCCGTTGCTAAACCGGGCGTGCTCAACGCGACACGCATTGTCATTCAGTCTTGCTTCTTCCTTTTCGCAGGGACAACGGCCCATGCGTTGACGGTGGCTGAACTGGCGAAGGATGCTTCACTGACTCCCCGGACTTTCGCGCACCATTTCGCAAACTTCCGCTTTCGCTTCGATCCGAAAGTCCAGCAGCCGGATGCCTTTCTCTCGGCGCGCGCCGGAGACTGCGATGACTACGCCATTCTCGCCGCTCGCGTTCTCAAGTCCCGTGGGTTCACGCCGAGACTGATTTCAGTTCGAATGCCCCATGAAGTTGACGTCGTGTGCTACGTGGAAGAGGTGGAGGGCTATCTCGATTTTAACGAACGCAAGTCAGGCGATGGCATTGTGCGTTGCGCCAATTCTCTCGAAACCATCGCTGCAAAAGTCACCGGTTCGTTTGACGCAGAGTGGGAATATGTCTGTGAGTTTGTATATCGCGACGGCGTCAAGCGGCTGGTCCGCGGTGTCAATCCAAAGAACCGGGAAGCCAGCGCCAAGCCTTCCAACCGGAACCAATCTCAGAAGGCGGCGCGGTCTTGAGGTTCCGCTCATCACGAGCGCCGTGGATCATCCAAACACGCGCTTGAGATACTCGATGCTCTTGGTGGCGATAACTTCGGGGCCTTCATCGAAATTAAAGACCTCGACCGAGACGAATCCCTTGTAGCCGACTTCCTTTAACGCCGCAGCGATCGGCGTGAAATCCACGTCGCCAAATCCAGGACCTTTCAGGTTTCGATCGTTGGCGTGAAAGTAGGCGAAGTGAGGCCAGGACTCGCGGATGATTTGCGGAATCGGCTTCGACTCGGAGCACATCGCCTTCACGTCCAGGATCACCTTGCATTGTTGCATCTGAGTCGATCGTGCCAGGGCGATGGCTTGCTCGGCGGTATTGATGAAATTTGTCTCGGCAGGTGCCAGGGGCTCGAAACAGATGGTGACATCACGAATCAGCGCGCGCATCAGGGGCATCTTCAGCACTCCTCGGGTCCATTCCAACGCATCCTCAAATTTCACTCCATCGGCCAGATTGCGCTGCTTGGGCGAGCCCAGAATCATGAAGCGGCCGCCGAGATCAGCGCAGAAGTCCACCAGTTCACAAAGATACTTGGAGGTGTTCGCCCGCACTGTCACATCGGGATGAGTGATATGAAATCCCTCCGTCTGCGCGAGAACCCAATGAATTCCAGACAAGGTGATCCCGTGCTTGGCCGCCTGGTCGCGAACCGCCTTCCGGTCGCTGCGTGAGATTTCCGTGACCCTTCCCGCCATCGTGAACGGAGCGATCTCGACGGCTTGATAACCGGCCTGCGCGGCGTAGGCGAATGTGTCCTCCAATTTCCAATCCTTAAAAATCTCGTTGCAGATGGCGAATTTCATTTGGGTAAGCGGGCCGGAGCGTGGCGAAGAACGCACCGCGAAGCAAGCCCGGGAACCGGGATCGCCGCCGGAACCAGCGCGAGTTCACGAAGTCGTTCGAATGCTGGGATGACGGTCGTGAATGCAGCGAATGGCGTAGTGAAGATGTTCGGCGTTCATGGCGGTGAAGACGTCAGGGGTGGTTTTGTAGTGGGGTTTGTTCTGCCGGGAGCGCCAGTGCATGAAAAGGCTGTTGGGGATGGGGCTTGCGGAACTTTTCCTTGAAGGCACTACGGTTTTTGTGTTGCGCTCCGCCTTGACGAGGCTGCTTCCCATGGACAGCCATCCGCACCAAATGAATTCAAGCGATATCAAGAAGGCGCTCGCAACTGCGAGCAAGGCAGCTCGCGCGGCTGGAGCGCTGATGCGAAAGAATCTTAATGTCCCCAAAAAGATCAACTCGCAGGTCCAGCACGACATCAAGCTGGATCTCGATGTGCGCTGCCAGAAGCTGATTGAGCGCACGCTCCTCCTGAATTTCCCACAGGCGGCGGTATTAGGAGAGGAAGGTGTCCGAGGAGATCAATCCGCCGAAGTGCGCTGGGTGGTTGATCCGATCGACGGCACGGTGAATTTCACCTACGGAGTGCCTCATGCCTGCGTCTCAATCGCGCTTCAAGTTCGTCGCGCCCGCTCCACCACTCCGGCGCGAAAACGCGGTGACGATGGCGTGCTGGATGACGATGCGGATTACGAGACGGTGGTGGGAGCGGTTTACGATCCGTTCAGCGATGAGCTGTGGACCGCGATCCGCGGACAACCGGCGAGGCTGAATGGACGGATCATCCGGGCTTCAAAGCGCAATCGCCTGGATGAGTCCCTCATTTCGCTGGGGTTTGCCAAGAGCCCCGAGACGATGGCGCAGACGCTTCCGGCGTTTAATCAATTGATCCATCGCGTGCGCAAGATCCGCATCATGGGCGCAGCGGCGCTTGCGATGACGTACGTGGCTTCCGGACGCTTCGATGCTTATGTCGAGGCTGGCGTCCGCTTGTGGGACATTGCCGCCGGCGGTTTGATCCTGGAATGCGCTGGTGGAGAATTCTGGCACCGGCAGCTTCCGGGAGAACATGTCTATGCCGTGAACGCCAACAACGGCAGGCTGCGGAAGAAAATTGAAGCAGCCTCGCGACCACCCCGGAAACCTCCCATCAAGCAGCTCGCGTGACGGTTTCCATCATCCCGGCATGAATACAATCTTGCAGAGAATCTGGGCACTGGTGATTGCCGCTGTGCTTTCCGGCTTCATCGCCGTGGGGGCCTCGCTGTCGGCGCGGGCGGGAACTTTGGCGCAGTTCCGAACCGAGCTTGGAGTCATCGATGTGGAATTGTTTGACCAGGACAAGCCTGTGACGGTGCGGAATTTCATCCGGTACGCGCAGTCCGGACGCTATCAAAACTCGATATTGCACCGCTGCCCCGCGAGTCCGCTGACGGGATTGAGCGACTTTGTGGTTCAGGGGGGTGGGGTTTTTGTTGCGAATCGTGGAAAGACAAATGCGAGGCCGGCATCGATTGAAACGTTTGGCGACATCACGAATGAATTCTCGACAGGCCGCCAGTTCAGTAATGTGTATGGGACCATTGCGATGGCCAAACGGAGTGGAGACACCAATTCGGCAAGTTCTCAATGGTTCTTCAATCTCAAGGACAACTCGTTCCTCGACACCGCCAACTCGAACAACCTCTTCGTGGTCTTTGGCCGGGTTGTGGGCGGGACGAACGTGCTGAATCAGTTCATCGGACGCTCTTATGGAAACGGCCTCGTCAATGCCGGGGGGGTGCTGAACGAGCTGCCTGTGAACTTCTCCGGTGTGCGCGATGTGGTAAAGTATGGTGATCTATTTTATCTGGATGTGTCAGTGCTGACTGTCAGCGTCGAAGCCATGGCGAATGCCGGGGTGGGGATCGGCTGGCAAAGCGTGAGCAATCGCCTGAACGTCCTCGAGTTCACACAAGCCTTTCCCCCTCGCTGGGAAGTGCTCTCACAGATCAAAGGAACGGGAACGCCGCAGCAGGTGATTGACACTTCTCCCAATGCCAACGAGCGGTTTTATCGGGTCCGGGTGGATTATTGATCTCCGTGTTGTTCGACGCCGCGCGCTGTGAGACCCTTGGGCGACAAGTGTTGAGGCGATGAGTTTCCTGCCCATAGTCGAACGTGAGTTGCGTGTGGCCGCCCGCAAATCGTCCCTTTATCGGGTTCGCGTGCTGGTGGCGGGAGCGACGGTTCTTGTTGGAGCGGCTGTGCTGGGAATCGGGTTCCTGTCCGGAGGCACAAGTGTGGGAGGACGAGTATTCACGGTGCTGCTCGGGTTGGCTTTCGCTTATTGCCTGCTGGAAGGCCTGCGTGCCGCTGACGCGGTGAGCGAAGAAAAGCGCGAAGGCACTCTTGGACTTCTCTTTCTCACGGATTTGCGAGGTTACGATGTCGTGCTGGGCAAGCTCATCTCCGTGGCGATCCGTTCTTTTCACGGGGTGCTGGCCTTCGTGCCGATGCTCGGCATCGCCCTGATTCTCGGTGGTGTCACGATCGGAGAATTCTGGCGTTCGGCGCTGGCGTTGGTCATCACGCTCCTCGTGGCGCTTGCGGTGGCGTTATGCGTTTCCACATTGAGCCGGCAGGCACACCGGGCGATGGGTGTATCCATCCTTTTGTTGCTGGCTCAGGAAATCCTCCCTTCGATCGTTCAAAACATTCAGCGTTCAACCGGCCTTGGCCTGCCGAAGCTGATTGTCAACTCGCTGGTCTTTGTGAGTCCGGCGACCGCACTCGGGACGGCTCGTGATCTGGCTTACCGGGTGTCTCCGGAATACTTCTGGGGGAGCGTCGCAGGCTGCTTCCTGCTCACCTGTCTGGCGCTGACAATCGCAAGTTTCGTCATCTCGCGAACATGGACGGATCGCGACGCAGCTCCATCGTTGCTGCCAACATTCCGCGCACTGTGGCAACGCTGGCAGCACGGTAATCCGGAGAAGCGGGCTTCGAGAAGAGGCCGGCTGCTCGACAGGAATCCGTTCCTCTGGCTCGCGTCAAGGAATCCGAGGGATCGGCTAAACCTGGGCTTTTCGTTTGGTGTCGCTTGTGCCGTTGGAATCATCGCTGGAGTCGCAGGCGACATGTCAGCCGCGTGGATTTCAGGGATGTTACTTTCGGTTGTGCTCAAAGCCTGGATTTGTTGGCGAGCGGTGCAGGTCTTCTCCGATGCCAGGCGTCATGGAGCGATGGAATTGTTCCTCGTCACTCCACGGGGCACGGAGGAAATGATCCGCGGTTCGATGATCGCCGTGCGGGAGGTGTTCCTCTGGCCGGTCCTCTTCGTCATGATCCTGTTGGCGGTTCCATCGCGCGGTCTTTTCGGCCCAAACCCGGTGGAGGAACTATGGAGAGCGGGTCTCGCCACTTATGGGGTGCTGACGCTTTTCACCGGGGCGTTGGCGTCAGGGTGGGTGGGGTTGTGGTTCGGCCTGAGCCAGCGCAAGATAGTGCCCTCATTCCTGATCGCCTTGCTCGTATCCATGATCGCTCCAGCAATGGCCTTCTGCGTTCCGAATCTGGTCATTCACTTCGTTTTAATCTGGTGGTTCCGTGGCCAGCTCCACCGCCGGTTCCGAATCCTTGGTCTCGGAGAACTCAACCAGGCAGGCCGTCTCAAGCCTCGACAGGCAAGCGTGCCAAATCCGGAGCCGCCGCCGATGTTCTTTTCGTGAGTGGCCTCGTGAAATCTGTGCCGCAGCCCAATCGTCGGCAGTGTCCTAATCTTGCTCGTAATCTTAATCATGATCCTTCAGCCAAAAGGATTATGAGAATGAGTAGGATTAAGATTAGGACACTGCCCAATCGTCCACCTGCTTGACTTTCGTGAAGGCAGAGCGCTAAACGAGCACCTGTGCCCCCACTACTTTCAAACTTATATGCCCAGTGGCGCTTGGGCGGTTCACCGGGCGTTGACCTGCGGGAAGGCTCCAATGGCTCGGAACCTTCCGAAAAGCTGCTCCAAGCCGTCTGGCAAAATCAACGTTTGCAAGCCGACAAGCTTCACACTTCGGACGGGCGCACCGTGAAAGTCCTGCATCCCGGATTTTGGAATCACGAGGCTGGACCCGATTTCCGCGATGCGGTCATTCAACTCGATGGTGCCGCGGCGCTGCGAGGCGATGTCGAGATCGATCTGAGCGGCTCGGGCTGGCGCGGTCACGGACATCACTCGAATCCAAATTATCGCGGTGTCATTCTGCACGTGGTCTGGCGAAGGACGACGTCTTGCGATGACTCGCTCGCCACGGTCGCGGTTTGTGATGCCATGGACGCCTCGATCGACGAACTCCGGACCTGGTTTGGAAATGGGGGCGCGGAGGCATCGCTCGAGATCCTCAAAGGGCGATGTTGCTCGCCTTTGCGCAGTGTCGGAGTTGAGAAATGGTCGGAATTGCTGCGACAGGCGGCGGTGGTGCGATTCGAAAGCAAATCGGGTCAACTCCTGGCCCGTGCCCGCGTCGTCGGATGGGAACAGGCTCTGTGGGAGGGATTATTCGGAGCGCTAGGCTACAAGAAGAACGTGTGGCCAATGAAAGCACTAGCTATTGCGATCTCCGCTCCTCGAACTGTCATGAGAAACGATGCGCTCTCATGGCAGGCGCATTTGCTGGGGTTGAGCGGACTGCTGCCTCCGGAATTGCCCGCCGGAAAAAAACCGGCCTCGGAATACGTGCGTCAAGTGTGGGAGATTTGGTGGCGGGAACAGGAGCGCCTCCGTGACCGAATTGTGGCGCGTGAAGCCTGGAACTTCTCCGGGCTCCGTCCCGCGAATCACCCGCAACGCCGCCTTGCCCTCGCCGCGCACTGGCTGGCGCGGAAGGATTTTGTGCCCGACCTGGAACGCTGGTTTGCCGCCCATATCAGTGAAAGTGACCTGGTGGAATCACTGCTCGCGAAGTTGCAGGTGCAGTCCGACGATTTCTGGGCGTGGCACTGGACGCTTAACTCAAAACGTAACCAGGCACCACAACCATTGCTTGGAACGCAGCGCACAACTGATCTGGCGATCAATGTCATCCTGCCCTGGTTCCAGGCGCGGGCGTCCGCAGTAAATGATGAACGGCTCCGTGGAGAAGCGGAAAGGCGTTACTTCGCGTGGCCGAAAGCGGAAGACAACGCCGTGCTCAAGCTGGCTCGCGCACGGCTTTTCGGAGGCGTAAATGTAAAAGAAATCCGGACGGCGTCGGCACAACAAGGCGTGCTGCAAATCGTGCGCGATTTCTGTCAGAACTCGAACGCGCTCTGTGACAATTGTCCGTTTCCGGACTTGGTGAAGGCTGCGGAGCGCCAGGGGTGATGGCTACTGTCGGGATGCGTTGGTATCCTGATTTGATTTCAGAGCGCAGGTTTCAGCCGCTTCAAGGTGCGTCTTACGATGGACGTTGAAGCAACGCAAATGTTGATCCGTATTTCCAAATCAGTGTTCAGGCTTGGTCAATTTATTGAACAGCTCGTCCAGCACTCGCAATTCCTGCCTGTGTTGCGCCGGGCTGGTTCACTTCAGGACTTGAATTTTTCCGGCCAGATCAATCTCCACTTCTTTCGCGCCCGCAGCGACGGGTGAAAGAGTTGTTTTGCCATCCGGCCATCGAATCCAAATTTCCGCGGGAGTTTCGGGCACCGCAAGAATCTGCGTCAGGCTGTTCCGCGACCAATAACCCGATCCCGCCTGCACTTCCTGAAGTGGACCCACGCGTTCCCCGTTCTTGATCCGGAGGGCTGCGCCGATGGCGTCCGGATTCCCTTTCGGTCCACGCAGGCGCACGCGCAATCCAGGTTTTGCGGAAGTATTTTGGTAAAGTTTCGTACGGTTTCCGTTTTGAGTGACTACGAGATCCACACGGCCATCCTGATCGAAATCGCCGATGGCGGCTCCGCGTTGCTCGCCAAAGACTGCCACGCCAGAATCCCCCGCTGAAACCGCGCTGAAACTGCCACTGCCATCGCCGCGCAACCAGAGTCCGCGTCCTGCATCGTAACGTCCATCTTCCGGCCGGGTCGCAAAGAAGTTCTGGGCCAGAAAAAGATCCATCGTGCCATCTCCATCCATGTCTGCCACGCAAACTCCAAAGCAGGGCGCGAGTTGAGCCTCGGCGGGCAGTCGGTATCCCTCGAAGTGTCCTTTCCGATTCAAGAAGACCATTGTGTCGAGCGTGTTGATGGAGAGTTCCCGCATTGGTTTCTGACGGCAGACAGGCAGTTCCTTCACGGCGAGTTCGGCGAACGCCGCGTGGGTCATAGGAACCCCTTGGGTGATGAGCGACGCCATCGGTGATCGAAGCAATTGCCGGCGCGGCACCGTCTTCTGTAGCGACGAATCGTCGTAGGCTTCGATAAGTTCCATCACGCCATCCCCGTCGAGGTCATCGTAGAAGAGCCGTTCGAGATGCCGGGAAGTGGGGTGGTATTGAGTATTCGAACCCCAATTCCCCGCGACAATGTCAGGCTTGCCATCGCCGTCGAAATCCCCGGTGGCGACGCCCGTCCACCAACCTCGATACTGAGCGAGACCAAACCGTTCCGTGGCATCTTCAAACCGCCCATGAACATTCATCAAGACGTGAATGGAGTCCCACTCGGTGGTTACGATGAGGTCGGGCCAGCCGTCCCCATCCAGGTCCGAAAACACCGCGCCATTCACGATGCCCAGGCTGGTGCCCAGAATCCGGTTGGTTTCATCCGGCATCAGCGTGCCTTTTTTCTGTCGGAGGAAGCTGGACGCCGTGGCTTCAGGATAACGTCCTGGCTTGGGAGCGCCGCCGAGAAACACATCCAGGTCGCCATCATGGTCGAAGTCGGCGATGGCCACAGGACCGAATCCACCGCGCACCAGCAGTGATGTGGTGATCGCTTCGAGGGCAGGTGTTTGGTTCTCCTGCCGTCGGAATTTGAAAAGCGCCCCAGCCGGTAAATTTGTATTCTCAAGATGATGATAAGTCGCGATCAGGAACCGTTCGCCTTGTTCATTGCTCCATTCACCAAGGCCGCTGGTGTCACCGGGCGATACCAAGAGCGAGATCGGAATCAGCGATGCCTTCTGGCCCTCGAACTTGTATGCGGCGATCGAGCCTCCCTCGCCGGTGCCGATGATCAACTCATCCTTGCCATCGCCATCAAGATCGCTCCAGGCCACGCCCGGGCCGGATTGACTCAGCCGGCGCGGGAGCGATGGCTGCAGAGCGAAGTCGTTGAAAGTATCTTCGTGATGGGAGTGGTCGATCAAGTGGCTCACGTCAACGAACATGGGTTTCCGAAGCTTCGTTGCCGGCGGGGAAATGATATCTTGGGCAGATTGTTCACTGATCTCGTAAATGTGATTGCCATGCGCGTGTTCAACTCGAGTGAGTTTTCCTCCGCGCCAAGTGATTTCGATCGTGAGATCATTTGTCGCGCTTCCGGCGGCGAATGTCCGAATCGTATCGTCATGGGAAAGATAACGCCCGCCGCACACGATCTCCTGGATCTGGGTTGGGACCGGGCCTCCCAGCACTTTGATTTTGCCACCGATGCCCTGAGTGTTTGGCTCGAGTCCACGGAGGCGCACTGCGATTCGCGGCGCGGCGGAATCGTTGCGCAGGAGCAGGGGAGCGGCATCGAGACAGTTGAGCACGACATCCAGATCTCCGTCGTTGTCGAGGTCCGCGAGCGCGAGGCCGTTGGACGTGCGTTTGGAATCGAAGCCCCACGCGCTGCCAACTTCCTCGAACGTCAGGTCGCGCCGGTTGCGAAAGGCGACATTGGGTGTGATCAGCGGCGGGTACTCGAGCACCGGTTTCCGCTGACCGGTGGTCGCGCCGGATTTGAGCCGGTCGGTCGCATCGAGGTCATTCATGTCATGCGAATGACCGTTGGTGATAAGGAGATCCTCAAAGCCATCGAGATCGACATCCAGAAAGGCCGGGACCCACGACCAGTCAGTCGCGGCGACGCCCGCGTGGTTTGCAATCTCGGCATAGGTTCCATCGCCACGGTTCCAAAAAAGCGTGTTGCGTCCAACCTGTGGACGGTTCGAGATGTCGCCGATTGCGCGTTGACCAGGCAGACCAGCCATTTCCCGCATTCGCAAACGATGATCGCGAGCGAGCATTTCGACCGCGATGAAATCGAGATGACCGTCATGATCGATGTCTGCAAAATCAACACCCATCGAAGCGAAACTTAACTTTCGGAGCGCCAGCCGGGGCACGGCGTGGAACTTGCCCCGCCCATTCCCGAGCCAGAAGCGATCCGGAGTGTGAAAGTCATTGCAGACATAAATATCCGGAAAGCCATCGCCGTTGATGTCACGAATCTGCACAGCAAGCCCAAAGTCCCATGGCGGTTCCATTGGTTTTC
The DNA here is from genome assembly GCA_009695275.1 of Pedosphaera sp. Classification (GTDB taxonomy): domain Bacteria; phylum Verrucomicrobiota; class Verrucomicrobiia; order Limisphaerales; family F1-12-MAGs170; genus F1-120-MAGs170. The sequence goes on from SIBF01000022.1 coordinate 25,081, forward strand.
CGTCCTCGTCCAGAAACGCGCCCTTGTTCCACGGAACCGCGGTGAAAGTTCCCTTACCATCGTTGAGGTAAAGCACGTCCGGTTCGCCGTACTCCACAAATCCGCCGTCGATGATCTTGACGCGATTTGCATGGCGGCCCGTGACCACTTGCCTTCCGTTAACCGTGCGAACGCTGACGCTGCCGCCGTCGCGCAAGATCGAGAGTTCTCCAAAGTTCGTGACATATAGGTCAAGCGTGCCATTGCCGTCCACATCTGCCAGAGCCATTGAGTTGCTCCCTGTCTGTGAAGCGATGCCCGCTGGCACAGTCGTCTCGGCGAAGTGGCCCTTGCCATCGTTGACGAAACAACGCGTGCCTTTTCCCAGTGATGAAACAAGCAGATCCAAATCCCCGTCTCCATCGATATCGGCAAACGTTGCGCCGCGGCTGAACTGTCCGGGACAAGCCACTCCCGCCTGGCTGGTGATGTCCTCAAACCGCCAGTCGCCAAGGTTTCGCAGCAGCACATTTCCGCCTTCAAGGCGGCAAAAATAAATGTCACACCAGCCATCGCCGTCCACATCGCCGAGAGCAACGCCTGATCCGCTTGAGAGGCTGGAGTTTCGCGAAACCACTTCGTCCGTAAGGCGATTGGTGAAACCAATGCCAGTCCGCTGTGGATCAACCTCAATGAAACCCGTCTTGCCTGGCATCGTCGGCGCAACGGAAGCGACACGGCCAAATGGCTGGACGCTCCAGTTCAAAGCCGGTGCCGCCGGAAAAACACAATGCCCGCTGATTGCCAAAACCAGAAAGACCACGAAGGTGCGCCGGTGTGGAATTTCTCGAATCGCTAATTTGAAATGTGCGGCATCGAAATTCAGGAGTCGTTTCAAGCGGGTGCTTCGTTTTTAATGGCTGTTCGCGGAGTATCACCACGTTGCTCGAATTATCAAGCATGTGCGTCGGAGGGCCAGCAAATCAGCAAATCTCCTCTGCCAACTGGTTGGTCAGCATCTGCTGGAACTCCGTCGGCGTGCCGATCAGTCCGTGCCAGTTACCTGGTGTATCGCTCCGTTCAACCCCTGGCTAATTTCTTTCATCCCTCCAGGATGAGTTCTTCCTCACGCACTCCAAAACTTGTTTAACTCATAGCCGCGAATAATCAGAATTTGATTGGGCACGTTGCCAGTCACGTCTAATGTCATCGCTAACTTATGAACTCATTTAAGCCGCTCTGCACACTCATCGTGACCGTGCTGATCATTCCGGATTCTCTCCTTGCCGCGGATGTGGCCGCCACCGGGATCAAGCCGACAGGCAAGGATGGTCGCGCGCTGAATTTTGATTTCGAGGATGGCAGCCTGCGTGACTGGACGGCAACGGGCACGGCCTTCGCCCAGCAGCCGATCAAAGGCGACACCGTGGCCGTTCGCAGGGGTGACATGAAGAGCGGGCATCAAGGTCAATTCTGGATCGGAGGCTACGAGAAGGTGGGAGACAACCCACAGGGCACGCTGACTTCGGCCTCGTTCCGAGTCATGCAGCCTTGGTGCAGCTTTATTTTCGCAGGCGGCAATGGACCGAATACACGTGTCGAGCTGGTTCGCGCCGACACACAGAAAGTCTTTTTCAAATCGTCCGGAGTGGAAAGTGAAACCCTGCGTCCCGTTGTCGTGAACCTTGAAGATCATCGCAACAAAGAAATCTTCATCCGCCTGTTGGATGAGGAGGGCGGCCCTTGGGGGCACTTGAATTTCGATAACTTCGTCTTTCACGATGCCAAGCCATCTTTCTCCAATGCGCTTGACCCGGCCAAGACCGTGGACGTGCCGCCACCTGCCGATGTCGTCAAGTTCGCCGGTCTCTCGCCGGAGGACGCGGCGAAGGAAGCGACGTTGCCGCCCGGTTTCAAAATGCATCTTTTCGCCGGCGAGCCCGACGTGGTTCAACCCATCGCGTTTACGACCGATGAGCGTGGCCGATTGTGGGTCGCCGAGGGAATGACGTATCCGCGGCGGCGCGGTCAACTGCCCGCGGACACTCGCCCTGTTGGCACTGACCGCCAGCAGCCGACGGCCGAGCAGCTCAAAGACATCTACGGGGGCTCAGATCGCATCCTCGTTTTTGAAGACACCAATGGTGACCACAAATTCGACAAGCGGACGGTCTTCGCCGAGGGGCTGAACCTGGTCAGCGGCATCGAGTACGGTTTCGGCGGCCTCTGGGTCGGAGCGGCACCCTATCTGTTGTTCATCCCCGTCGCCGACGGTGATTCGCCGAAGCCCGCGGGTGAACCTAAAATTTTGCTCGATGGCTGGGACTACAAAGCAGACACACATGAAACGTTGAACACTTTCACCTGGGGGCCGGATGGCTGGCTCTACGGCTGCCACGGTGTGTTCTGCCCGTCGTTCGTCGCCAAGCCAGGCACGCCCGCCCAGGATCGCCAGCGCATGGATGCCGGTGTGTGGCGTTACCATCCCACCAAACACGAATTCGAAGTGTTCGCTGAAGGCACGAGCAATCCTTGGGGAGTCGATTTCGACGAGCATGGGCAGTGCATCATCGAGGCCTGCGTCATTCCGCACTTCTGGCACATGATTCAGGGTGGGCGTTTCGAGCGCCAGGGCGGACAGCATTTCAATATCAACCTCACCGAAACCAGTGCCCACGAGAACTACCACGCCGACTCGCGTCAACGGCACATCAATCCGTTCATCTACGAGGACATTAAAACTCACGGAGACCATGTCCATTACGCTGGTGATCGAGGCCCACACGCGGCGAATGGTCGCAGTGACGCCGCAGGGGGTGGCCATGCGCATGCCGGATTGATGATGTATCTGGGCGATAGCTGGCCGGCGGAATATCGGAACAAGGCGTTCATGAACAACATTCACGGGCAACGCTTGAACACGGACATCCTGGAACGTAAGGGCTCCGGTTACGTCGGCAAGCACGGGCCCGATTTTGTGAACTTCAATGATACATGGTCGCAGGTGTTGAACATGCGTTATGATCAGGATGGCTCGGTCTATCTGATCGACTGGTACGACAAGAACCAATGCCATCACAACCGGGAAGACGGCCACGACCGCGCCAATGGCCGCATCTTCAAGATCGTCTATAACAACCAGCCGGTAACGAAGGTGGATTTGGGGAAGAAGAGCGATGAAGATCTGCTTGCGCTGGCGGTGTCGAAGAACGAATGGATGAGCAGGACGGCGCGGAGGCTCATGCGTGAGCGAGCGGCGGCGCTTTTAGCCGCATTTGAACGAGACCCCCAACAGAGCCAGAAAGTCCAGGCGCTTCACGGGTTGTTTGCGGAAAAGCTGATGGCAAAAACCCAAGGCAGTCACGACAGCGCAACAAAACTCCGAGCCATCTGGACGCTCCATGTTCTGGATGCCGTTGGAAGCCTCGCCAACGTTGGAAGATTTCTCCGCAATGATGACGAAATCGTCCGCTCGTGGGTGATTCAATGCGTGTCCGAGGAGCTGCCAGGCCGGTTCAACGGTGTGCCGGGCCCTGATGGAAAAGTCGAAAACGACAGCGCCTACTGGAAGAGACTCCGCAAAGCATTCTCAGAAATGGCTCGTACCGACAACTCCCCGGTCGTGCGGCTTTCATTGGCTTCCGCCCTTCAACGGATGCGTCCGGAACATCGGTGGGAAATTGTGATCGCGCTGATCTCCCACGCCGATGACGCCACAGATCACAACCTCCCGCTCATGTATTGGTTCGCGCTAGAACCCTGCATCGAAGCTGATCCAGACCGGGCGATTGCGTTGCTGAAGGAGTGCAAGATTCCCAAGATCCGCGAGTTCATCTCCCGGCGGTTGACCACAATGAGCTTGGCTCAAAAGTAGCGCTCAAAGGCACCCGGCCATTTTTCACCATGAAACCAACATTTATTCTTTCGATTGCCGCAGTCGTCCTGCTTTACCTAAGTTCCACGAAGCTTCTTGCGGCAGACGCTCTACCGTCACTCACTCAGGTTCTTTCGGCCTCCGACGACATGCAGTTCCAACTCGACATCCTGCGAGGCATCTCGGCTTCGCTGAAGGGCCGGCGCCAGGTCGCGATGCCGGTGGGCTGGGATGCCGTGGAGTCGAAGCTGGCGACCAGTGGCAGCTCTGAAGTGCGAGCGCTCGCGCAATCCATTTCGCTTACGTTCGGCAGTGAGAAGGCGCTGGTGGCGCTGCGCTCGACAGTCAAAGACGCTTCCGCCGGACTGGCCACGCGGCTGACAGCGCTGGAATCGTTGCTCGCAGTGAAAGACTCCTCACTCGCTCAGACCCTTCAGGCATTGCTCAGGGATTCAGGTCTTCGTGGCGCGGCGTTGCGCGGCCTGGCGGCTTACGACGATGCGAACACACCTTCAGCAATTCTCGGAGTGTACGGTTCGCTTGCCGGCTCCGAAAGGCGCGACGCGCTGGCGACCTTGTGTTCGCGGACTCCTTCCGCGCGCCAGTTGCTCTCGTCGATTGAGCAAGGCGCGGTGTCGGTCAAGGATTTGCCTGCAGATTTGATCCGGCAGTTGCGCAATCTGAAGGACCCGGAGATTGAGCGCCTGTTGACGAAGGTCTATGGATCCTTCCGCGACAGCAGTGCGGACAAGGTGGCCGAAGTGGAAAAGTACAAACGCATTTATCGCGCGGGCGGGTCGCAGCCCGGAGATGGGATTCGCGGGCGCGTTGTCTTCGTCCGGACTTGTCAGCAGTGCCACACACTCTTCGGAACGGGCGGAGCCGTTGGACCCGACATTACTGGATCAAACCGCAGCGACCTCGATTACATCCTGCAAAACATCGTGGACCCGAACGCGGTCATTCCAAACGAATACCGCACATCATCGATCGAAACGAAGGACGGGCGGAGCATCAGCGGGTTAATCAAGAAGCAGGACGGCAACTCGCTTACGGTGGCAACTGCGACGGAAACACTGGTGCTCCCTCGCGCTGATGTTGCTTCGGTACGCGAGAGCGAACTTTCAATGATGCCGGAAGGATTGCTGGCACAGCTTGCCGACCAGGAGGTGCGCGACCTGATCTACTATCTGAGCCGGCCTGGGCAGGTGCCATTGATGGCGACTCCCGACACGGTGAGTCTGTTTTTCAACGCGAAGGATCTGAGCGGTTGGGACGGTAATGATGAGCTGTGGAAAGTGGAAAACGGCGAAATCGTCGGACAAACCCGGACTGGCTTGAAGAAGAACGAGTTTCTCAAGAGCCAGATGGTCCTGAGTGACTTTCGTCTCACGTGCAAAGTGAAACTGACGCCGAACAAGGAGAACAGTGGAATTCAGTTCCGCAGCGAAGTGCTGCCGGACGGAGAAGTGCGAGGCTACCAGGCGGACGCGGGCGCCGGTTGGTGGGGCAAGCTATACGAGGAGCAGGGACGCGGCACGCTCTGGGACAAGTCAGGCGAGGAGCACGTGCGCCGGGACGATTGGAACAGCTACGAGATTCTGGCGGTTGGCAGCAAAGTCCGCACATTCATCAACGGCCATCCTTGCGTGGATCTGGATGATCCGAAGGGAGCCGGAGCTGGAGTCGTCGCGCTGCAAATGCACGCGGGCGGTCCGCTGGAAGTGCGGTTCAAGGATTTCCAAATCGAGCTGAATCCGAAACTTGAGGCAGGTAACCGGCAGTGAGGCGGGTCGTCGGGGCACCCTACCTCTCCGTTTCGTGCAGTCGGCGGAGTTCCTTTTTCAGCAAACGACCCACCCGGTGCTTCGCGAGATAGACTGCGGCGGCACTCACACCGAGCGTCCGGCGCACCTCCGCCAAGGGTCGTTCCTCAATAACGTGGAGATGAAAGATTGCGTACTGGTCCGGACGCGCGCGCCGTTTGATGACATCCAGCGCCTGACGCATCAAGTGCCGTTCCCACTCTGCATTCCAGATTGCGTCGAGACCAGCGGCTGGATCAGGCGAATCATGTGTCGGACTCGCAAGATGCTCCCACCCCCCCATGGCAACGTCATTCACGCTGTCTCCTCCAAGGCCTCGTTCATAAAATGGGAAAGGGCGGTCTGAAGCGGGGCGGGGAGTCTTCCGTTTTCGAAATTGATCACTAATCTTCCATCTCACGATCCGCAGCAACCAGCCCTTGAAAGAATCCCGGCCGGCCTCGTAGCGGAACTCGGGCATCTTCTTCGCCACGGTAATCAATGTGTCTTGGACCGCTTCCTCTGTCTCATGCTCGTTCAGACCGGCGCGCCGGGCGGTGCCCACGAGCAACCCGCGGTACATCCGGTGAAATTCCTCCCAGCTCCTGTGGTCGTCGGCGTCCTTGAGCCGGTTCAGCAAACTGGCGCGCGTGGGTAAAGGTTCGTCCGTGTTCATCGGGCTTGGCGTCAGCAAGGCGCGAAAACCAGCCAAAGCCGAGTCTTCGTTCGTGAGTTTGGGTAAGATTCGTGTCCACACACTGATCAACCGGCCTGGGCCACCGATTTCTTTCAACTTTTTAGCACGCCTACAAGCGCTTTCCGTAGCTCGCCTAACGACACGAGATTCACGCGCTTTTCCAACGGAAACGATTCCCGGCCTGGATACACCACCCAGAGCCTCTCCAACTTCAGGTCCGCCAGCGCGGTGTGCATGGATTTCGTCATGCCGGGCGCGTCGCCATATTTCACCTCGACTCCGTAGCGTTTGCCGCCGAGCAACAGCAGCAAGTCCAGTTCAGCTCCAGCCTGTGTCCCCCAGAAATAGGCGTTGCGCTCTCCCGCCAGCCGGACCGCTTCTTCCACGACGAACCCCTCCCACGACGCGCCGAGTCGTGGATTTTCCTCAACCGCCCGCTGGGTCGGCAACCCCGACAACGCGTGCAAGAGTCCACTGTCACGCACATAGACCTTGGGTGACTTGACCTGCCGTTTGCCGAGGTTCTCGAACCACGGCGGCAACTGGCGCACCATCATCGCGCCCGAGAGGATGTCCAGATGCCGCTTGATCGTCGTGTGCGCTTCGCCGAGCGAACGTCCGACCTCGGAGCTGTTCCAGATTTGTCCATGATAGTGAGCCACCATCGTCCACAAACGCCGGAGCGTGTCGGGTGGCACATTCACGCCGAACATCCGGATGTCCCGCTCCAGAAACGTGCGGACGAAATCTTCGCGCCATGCGAAACTGGCGGCGTCGTTCTCCGCGAGGAACGAACGGGGAAACCCGCCGCGCAACCACAGCCGCCGCTGTTCCGTTTCACCAACCTCGTTCAGGTCGAACCCGCTCATATCCACAAATGCCACCCGCCCGGCGAGCGATTCCGACACTCCCTTGACCAGGTCTGGCGACGCGCTGCCCAACAGGAGGAAGCGCGCCGGTGTCCGCGGCCGATCGGCGAGCACGCGCAGGACGGGGAATAATTCCGGTTGGAGTTGCGCTTCGTCGATCACCGCCAGGCCGCGCAACGGCTCCAGGGCCGCCATCGGATGCTCCAGTCGCCGACGCCCGGCAGGGCTTTCGAGATCAATGAAGTCAGCGTCTGACGCTTCGGCCACTTGCCGGGCGAGAGTCGTCTTGCCACATTGGCGGGGACCGAGCATAGCGACCACCGGGCTCCGCTTGAGCGCGGCGCGGAGAGCCGTCGTCAATGATTCCCGCGAAACAAGACTTAAAGACATGCCTGCATTCTGTGCATCGCGTGCTCAAAATGCAAGGATGCTCGAAGCGGCTGAGTGACCTCAAATATCTGCGTGCGTACGACGGCCAGGTCACGATGTCTCGCTCGAATAAAACGATCCCACCGGCTCGGCGCGGAACCCATTGGCAAACGGAAACGCGTTCCGCGCGCGGCACACCACCAGCCCCCCGGCGATCCGTGACTTGCCCACTGCCGCGCGAACAAATGCCAGATTGACCGTGTCGCTTTCGGAGGGAAGCTCCGTCCATTTCGTTTCGATCAATTCCAGCCGCCCGCCGCGGTCGCAGACGAAATCCACTTCGCGCGTGCGATCCCGCCAGTAGAACAGGCTGCCTTTGCGCTTGGCGCGATTCTCCCGGTGACGGAGTTGGGCGAAGACGAACGTCTCCCAGATGGCGCCCACGGACGGCGCGTCCGCCAGGGCTTGCTCAGAGCGGATATTCAGCAGCGCGCACAGCAGGCCCGTATCGGTCAGGTAGAGCTTCGGACTCTTCACGATGGACTTGGTTCGATTTGAGAACCAGGGCTCCAGCAGCACGATCTGACCGGAGGCTTCCAGCGCCGAGAGCCAGAGGTTGGCCGTCGAGGGCGCGATCCCGATGTCACGGGCGAGATCGGCCTTGTTGAGCAGGTTGGCGGAACGCAGGGCGCACGCGCGCAGGAACCGTTCAAAATCCCGCAAGCTCCCCACGTTCATCAGCGATCGCACATCGCGTTCGAGATACGTGGCCAGGTAAGAGTTGTAGAACGCCACCGCGTCAATCTCCGGATTCGCGTGCAGTTCCGGGAAGCCGCCTCGGACAATGGCCGTTTCCAAGCCGGTGTCCGGACGGGCCGCGACGATCTCACCCCAGGAGAGCGTCTCCAGCGTGCTCACGTCCACACGGCCGGCAAGAGATTCCGAAACGCCCTTCATCAACGTGAAGACTTGGGAACCCGTCAGCAGAAACTGGCCGGCCCGCGCGCGGTTGGCATCCACCGCCGACTTGAGATGCCGGAACAGCGCCGGCGCGTATTGCACCTCGTCAATCATGACCGGCGGGGGATGACGACGCAGAAAAGCCGCGGGTTCCTTCTCCGCTCTGCTCGGCCTCGGTGGGGAGGTCGAGGGAAACGAACCCATGACTCGGAAACAGCCGGCGCAAGAGCGAGGTCTTGCCCGTCTGACGCGCCCCGGTCAGGACGACCACGGGCCGGGTGCGGGCGGCTTGGAGTAGCCGCTCTTCCGCGTAGCGAGGAATCCACATGCGCAAAATATGCGACCCAATCGGATATTTTGCAATCAGCGATCTCCCCCGGTCCTTGGGTTCCATGAAGGTGACGGACAAAGCTGTCGAAACCACGAGCCGTGGAAAACTTTCTTGAAAGAACCGCCCATCGGCTCCCGGTTGATCGGTGATGACGCTGGACTGCAAACGTCGCCGACACTGGGATGTCCCGGCTGGCTCGGCTGTGCTGAACCGACTCTTCGTCCGTGCCGCTGAAGCACTCGTCGGTCTGGTTGGGTGTCCTTGCGCGTGAGAATTTCTCACCGTAAATCGACACCCGCCCGTTGCTGGTCGCGGGCAGGCCGGAGTTGCGCCGCTACAAAGCCATCTTTGTCGTGGGCCGCGACGAAATTGGGTTGGAAAGCGACGTCGTGGAGGCGGTCTGCCGACCGTGACTCGCTACCAGGAGAGCCGTTGTCCCCAGCGGCCCAAACTTTCTCACGAGATATGAACAAGCCAGATTCAACCCGGCTCGTCCTTGGTGCGAAACAACGCTTGCACGGCAGCCAGGTTGAGGAATTCACCAGGAGTCACCACTCTGGTCTCGCCGTAGAACTTGCGGTCAAAATGCCCGCGCGCGGTGTTGACCGTGATCAGGTAATCGGCGTTGACCGCCAGAGCGCATTCGACAAATCGATTGTCCGGTTCATGCCGGATCACGCACAAAGGCGAAAGTGGATAACACGGCTGAACCAAGCTCTGGATCAAAGCCAGCACCTCCGGTTCTTCGGTCAGCACTGTGGCGTATTCGTCCAGCATGGCTGGCGAAGCCCACAACTCGATCCGCTCACGCGCCGCCAGGGCCACGATGAGTGCGGCGGCATTATTCGGGTTGGGCAGTGTCGCCAGCTTCAGGACGCAAGTGTCAAGAACGGCCTTCAAGGTAAGGGCGCGCACGGTGTAAAGCGAGTTCGCGGCGTCTGGCTTCCACGAACGCAATCGCTTCTTCACTGGTCATGGTCTGGCCGGAGTTCCGCTGATGCGCCCGGGCCAAAGCCTCCGGCAATCGGAAGCGCACGACCTTTCCGCGCACAATGGCAGTGGCATACATGCTGGGATGTTACGATCCACACCCGCGTGACGCAAGGGCGCTGTTCGTTACCGCGCGTTTCTCCGTGAGACCACCGAACAAACGACCGCATCCTCTGATGAAATCAAAAATCGTAAATCCTAAATCACAAATTCCTTGCGGCTTCACTCTGATCGAACTCCTCGTCGTCATCGCCATCCTGGCGGGGATGCTCCTGCCCGCTTTTTCTCGCGCTCAAGCAAAGGCCCAGGGCTTCCCGACTGGGAGGCCCGTCGTCAACACCTCGGCGCCGCCTGGCTCGACGTGGATGCGGCAACTGCCAGCTACCGTTACTACCGCCTGCACTACACACCATGAAGACTGAAACCAGACTCGCACGAAACCAAGAGACGACATGTGACGCGATGTGTTCGATTGCGGTTCCAGCCATTCTCTTTCGGATGAACCCATCAAAGCTCTACCCACTATGAATACAAACAAACCACACCACCTCACGCGCCTCCGATCCATTCGACTCAGATTGCTGAGCCGAGCCCGGTTTGGGAAGTCCACATCGCCTGCAAGCTTTGTATTGCTGCTGCTCTTGGCCCTGTCCACTGCGGTGCAGGCACAGTTTGATTACCAGACCATTGACGGCACGATCACGATAACAGGCGGATGTCCGGACGGACCGATGACCATTCCGAGCACGATCAATGGGCTGTCCGTCACCGCCATCGGGAACGGGGCGTTCTATGGCTGCACCAGCCTGACGAGCGTCACAATTCCCAACAGCGTCACCACCATCGGCGGATACGCGTTCTATGGCTGCACCAACCTGACGAGCGTCACGATTCCCAACAGCGTCACCACCATCGAGAACGGGGCGTTCTCGGGCTGCACCAGCCTGACGAGCATCACGATCCCCACCAGCGTCACCACCATCGGATGGTACGCGTTCTTTGGCTGCAGCAGTCTGACGGGCGTCACGATCCTCACCAGCGCGACCACCATTGGGTACCAGGCGTTCTCTAAATGCAGCAGCCTGACAGGCATTCATGTGGACGCTGGAAACGCGAGCTTTAGCAGCGTGGAGGGTGTCCTATTTGACCAGCGTCGGACGACGCTCATCCAATATCCTGGGGGGAAAGCCGGAAGCTACACGATCCCCAACAGCGTCACCAACATCGGATGGGGGGCGTTCTCCCGCTGCACCAGCCTGACGAGCGTCACGATTCCTAACAGCGTCACCAACATTGGGTACGGGGCGTTCTATGGCTGCAGCAGCTTGACGAGCGTCACGATCCCCAACAGCGTCACCACCATCGAGGTCGAGGCGTTCCCTGCCTGCACCAGCCTGACAAACGTCATAATTCCCAACAGCGTCACCACCGTAGGAAGCAGTGCGTTCTCGGGCTGCACAAGCCTCAGAAATCCTGACTTGTAGGGAGAAAAGGAAAGGGGTTCGTGGAAGAAGGAAGAGCCTGAGGTGCGGGGGATGAGCTGGAAGCGGATGGCTTGCTTGAGATGAAATTGGGCACAAAGATCGGGCTATGCCTCAAGCGCAG
>SIBF01000023.1 GCA_009695275.1 Pedosphaera sp.
CTCATCCGAACCGGACTTCAAGCGCTGCTGCGACGGACGGTCAAAGAACCCCTGCCGGTCATTTTCGAAAACGTCGCCGACCATTTAGAGCTGGGACTTACTTGGCTCAAACAACGCAACTTCAGGTTGTGAAACAAAAAGCCGTGATTCCCACGGGCAGTCTGGCGCAATAATCCGTTGGACAAACCTCCCAACTTTCCCATTCCACGGGCGATTCGCTCACTCCGACAACCAATCGCTCACTGTCTGTCATTGGTGAGTTGCCCTCAGCACAAACTCTCCCACCTATTGCTTTTCCAACTGCTCCAACATGCGGCGCGCCACACCCCGTCCAGGTTGAGCCTGATCCAGCTCCTCCAAAACAGACCTGGCTTGGACTCGATTGGCTCCCCAGTTTTGCCGGGCCCACGTCAGAGCCTGTGCATAGCCCAATGTGAAATTGGTGCTGCGTCGGGCACTTTCCACAAACGCGTTCAAAGCCCCCGGTTCCCGCCCGTCCGATTCATCCACCAAACCCTGGATGTAAACATCACGCGCCGACATAAAGTCACCCAACTCGGAAACGAATGAAAATTTCCAATCATCTGTACCATTGACCAGCGATGCCGGACTCGATGTGAGGTTTCGGATTACGACTGATAATCGCTCGTGAGCTGGCCGTCTCGGACCATAGCTCCACGCCGGTGCGCTGAAAAGCACCACGGGATGATCATCGGAGTTCAGTGGGCCACCGCCCGCGAATTGGCGAATCGCATCTGTGTTTCCGAGAAACCCGCCAAACAATTCCAAAGTATTCCGAAGCTGGACGCCCTTTAACGCTGCAAGCAATGCCTCGTCACTCACCCGTTGCTCCAGGTAGTCGGGCGGATAAGTCCGTGGCTCCATGGTTCCAATCAACCCAAGCACGGGAGTGTCGATATTGTAACGCAGCAACCAGGCACTCGTGTTGGGAAATACTTCAAGAAATGTACGAGTGATGGTTTTCAGCACCTCTTCGTCGAGTTGATACAGGGGGAGCCATTGGCAGAATGTTCCTCCCGACTCCAGAACCGAACGGATCGCCGCGAAATGTTCCCGCGTGTAGAGAAGACCGGCTCCGTCACGCGATGGATGGAACAGATCGGCGACCACCACATCATACCGGTTGGTTGTCGTGCGAACGAATCGACGCGCGTCCGCGACATGGATCCTCAACCGCTCGCCCGCGTTGCCAGCGGAATTCTCTGGAGAAAACAAACCGCCGACGTCAACCACTTCAGGCAACAGCTCAACACCGTCCGCGCGAAGCCCCGGGTGGGTCGCACTGGCTGCAAACGTGATGCCCGTGCCGAGTCCCAGAAACAGCGCGCGTTTCGGCGCAGGGTGCAGCAACAATGGGATGTGAGCATGACGCCTCTCCGCAAGCGCAGCTCCAGTCCCTCCCATCGCAAAGCGATGATTGACCACAAGACTGCGATTGCCATCCGCATAACGGATGACGGCCACGGAATCCATTCTACCCTCGCGATAGCTCATCAACGCCCCGCCCGGCGGCAACGACGGCGCTTGAAGATGGCGCGGCAGAAGCAAACCAATGAAGCTCGGCAGAAGGACCAAAGCCCGCCAATTTGTCCGCATTTGAATGCAAGCCAGGAGCAGATAACCCGTCACCAATCCCACGAGAGACCACTTGAAACCGACCATGGGAATCAGCAGCACACCGAACACAAACGGCGCCAGCGCACATCCGAAAGTATTAGCCGCGGTAGCACTTCCCACCCAGGCGTCTTCATTGGCAGCTTTCTGAACCAGGTGCGCGAACAAAGCGCCCATCAAGCATGTTGGCCCGGCGAACACGAGTGCCTCCACAAAAACTTCCCCAGCAATCCCACTTGCGACGGACACTCCAAGAAAGCCGCGCGTGAAGTCGTAAATGCCACGGGCAAACGCCAGCGGAATCATTCCCATGACACAAGTGAAAGCCAGGCCCAGAAACAACATCTTCTCCAGTCTCAAAGGTTCAATCTTCAAGCACCGCTTCTGGTAAACCGCCGCGCCAGTTGCCGTGCCCAGTAGATAAACCATCAATGCTGAAGCGAACGTATAAACCGTGTTTTCCAATACGTTGGCGAGAACGCGAATCGATACAATTTCCCAGCCGATACCCAGAAGCCCCGTGAACCCTAACATCAGGAGAAGCACGACACGTGATCTGCCGCCGATCCGTTTCCTCGCTTGTTCTCGTGGCACAGCTCCTCGTTCAACACCAGTGCTTCGACCATGCCTCGAATTGGATTTTTCGCCAGCAGTGCCAACAAGGGATTCCTCGAAGCCGGCAGTTCCTATATCCTCGATCCAATCTTCCTCATCACTCGAATTGCGCCCCAACCACCAGGCCCCGGCCGCACAGGCAAAATTGACGAATGCAAAAACCATCAATGACGAACGAAAGCCGAACTTGGGCAATACCATGAACGTCGAAAAGCCCACACCAGCCAAAGCGCCAATCGTGTTCGCCGCATAGAGAGTCCCAACGATTTTCTTATCTCCGAGCATTCGCGTGGCAAACCGGATCATCGCCGGCCACGTTGCTCCCATCGCGCAGGTGGCAGGAAGCAAAACAACCAACGGAACCAGGAATGCCACGAGCCAATGCCGCCCGAGAGAAGGCTCCTCACCGATCATTCTCGCTCCGAGAGCGTCCACCAGGGGAACCAGGCTCATTGTTACCAACGCCCAACAACCAATGATCAATTCCAACCAAACATAGAGTTCCCCTGCCCGCCTGAGCCGGCCTGCGAGAGAATCTCCCAGCCAACCGCCAAGTGTAAGTCCACCGAAAAACGCAGCCACCACCGCAAGCATCGCAGGGACTTCGTGCCCAAGCGCATTGGTGAACAGACGCGTCCAGACCGTCTGGTACGCGAGCCCGGACGCGCCTGAGAGAAGGAAAAGCACGAAGCAACCCTTCATGGGGTATCCAAAATTTGAAGACTCGCGCCTGGCCATAAAGTGAGATTAGCGGCCTCATTGGAGAAGCTTCCAGATAAACTCTTTTCCCTATGACATGAAAACTGCTGAAAACCCGCTTCAATTTCGTTGTCATCATCGAGTCCGCTCCTAAACTGCCGATCCGATGATCAGGGTTATAGCATTGATTTTTGCACCGTTCCGCACCTGGACGAAAATTGCGGAAGCACAACGAGGTGTTCTTTTCGTCCTCTGTCTATCCTTTCTACCGTTGATGCTGGGCTGTGTCGCCGCGGAAACCTATTCTCTGATTCACTGGGGCGAACCACGTGGCGCGTCGGAAAACTTGGTGAGAATTTCCCAGACCATCGCAGTGCGTTACGCCATTGCTCAAGTGTTGCTTTTGACCACATGCGTGTTCTTCAGCGCTTACGTCCTTCACGCCGTTGCTGAAAGTTTTCATATCACCACTCGTTTCTACCAATCGTTCGCCGCAGTGGTTTACGGAATAAGTCCGCTCGTGCTGATGCGATTGTTGGATGCGTGGCCAGCCATTCCGTCCTGGGGTTGCTGGGCGTTTGGAGTCCTGCTTTCGATCTCAGCGCTTTACAACGGCGTCGCTCTGATGCTGCGACCTGAACAAACCAAAGGCCTTGGTCTTTACCTCGTCACCGCAATAATCATCGTGCTGTCCACCGGAGTCTCCCACTTCGTAGCCCAGGCAGTGTTGCACGAAAAGATCTTCCGTAACCTCTGAAAGAGGTTGATGCCGACCGCCACAGCCTCCGGACTCTGAAGACCACCCCGTAAGAGGATAGCCAAATCCAGTCCGTGGCATCACTTTAACGGCGCAATCGTTCCCACGCGCGAGCAACCACCCATCGTTCCTGCTCCAGCGAACGCCGCGCCGTCATTTCATCGGAGCCAGTGAGTTCTCGTAGGATTCTCACCGCGCGGTCGCGCAGCTTCATATTGGAAGGATTCAAATCCACCATCAGGTTGCCTATGACTTTGCCCAGCCGCGTCATCGCGAGCGTGGTGAAAATATTCAGCACAAGCTTCGTAGCTGTGCCGCATTTGAGGCGCGTGGAACCAGTCAGGATTTCGGGGCCCAAATCTGGATCGATGACGACATCGGGCTGTAGCGATGGCTTAAATTCCAAATACGGATTGAACGTGACAAGGATAATCATCGCCCCTCTGACACGGGCCGCTTGCAGAGCACCCCAGACAAATGGCGTCCGCCCACTCGCGGCAATTCCGACGACAACATCCTTCCGCGACACTGCTCGAAACTCCACAGCCGCGGCACCGGCCGGAGCATCATCCTCGGCACCTTCGACCGCCTGCCACAGCGCGTTTCGTCCGCCTGCGATCACCCCCTGAACCAGGTCCGGTGGCGTGCGAAAAGTCGGCGGACACTCGCTGGCATCCAGAACCCCAAGCCGCCCACTCGTTCCCGCGCCGAAATAAAAGAGACGGCCTCCGCTCTTGATAGCCGTCACGATGAGCGCGACGGCTTTCTCGATTTCGCGATGTTTGGTGAAGAGTTTTCCTGCCACGGTCCCTTCCTCACGAAGCATCAAGCGAACGGCTGCCGAGTATGAAAGCTGACTGAGGCGGCGTGAGTAAGAATTGCGAGACTCCGTCGGGGACAACTGGCTGGATCCTGGGATCAAACCCGCATCCCGAGCCACCGACACCTCATGCCGCGCGCGCGCAGCGACTGCACTTTCTGCGATGCTCACGATGCCTGTCTTTCCAAGAATCTTCCGTCCCAGCATCACTGCTCCCCAGACGCTTTCGAGGCTCAGCGGAACACAAATGCATTCACCCCACTGTTCGGAAATCAAACGTGCAATTTGCCGCCGGAAACGGGGTTGCTGGATCAGCACGCCGCCGACAAACACGAATTCAACTTTGCCACCTCGTGGTGCGAGTTTCTTGGCGCAAGCCACCGCATCCTTCGCGAGACTATGCGCCGCGCCTTTCAGAATGTCCTGAGCGATTCGGTCTCGCTTTTGTGACGCTTGAAAAACCTCCAATGCCAGCGCGGCAATCTCTTCTTTGCCGGCCTGTTGCACCCACCCAATCAGGTCGTCAGGAGAGTTGAGCTGAAGCTTGCGAAGCAACCGTTGACCGAGAGAGGACCACACTCCATCTCGATCCAGATAATACACCACAGCCTTGAGCGCCCTGAGACCGATCTCAAAACCGCTCCCCTTGTCCCCCAGTATGTGCCCCCAGCCACCGATCTTGGCTGTTCTGCCTTCAGGTGCGCGGCCATAACAACAAGAACCCGTGCCGCTCAACACCAGCACTCGAGGAACTTCAATCTCGGCGCTTTGCCCAGCCGAAAGAGCGCTCTCCAGATCATTCGTGGCATGACAGGGCACTCCCGGCCATACCCGCGCGGCAGCTTCACGCATCCTGGCCCAATCCCGCTCATTCCGCGCGCCGGCAAGGCATATCGCCACCGCATCTGGAGCCGGACATTCTCGAGCAACTTCCGCCAACCGTCGCCAGAGTTTGGTATCTGTCAGAAGCCGGAGATTAGCAGGGCCGGTTTCAACTCGTCGAACGACTTTCCCAGACGCATCAACAGCCAGCGCCACAGTCCGCGTTCCGCCACCCTCGATACCAATGACAATGTTCGATCGAGTTTGGATCGTCCGATCAGACGGGAGTTTTCCAGCTCTCGCCCTTTGGGAGGCCTTTAATTTGTCACTTCGTGTCGTTACCTTTGCCATGCGATGAGTATTTGCCGGGAGCGCCGATTGCCAAGTGTTTTCCAGGAACCATCGAAGTCAGAGAACTTAATCTTTTCTGCAACTCCTTTGCGTCAACCCGTGTCCTTGAGCTAGAATGCGCCGGATCAGCGATCGGCACAGCCAATGACAGAAACGAACCAGTTCGCAGAGTTCATGCAAGCGTACCAGAACATGGTATTCAGCACCGCCGTCAGGCTTCTCGGGAACGAGACCGACGCAAAGGACATCTCGCAGGAGGTGTTCCTCAAGGCCTACGAGCGCTTCAATGACCTCTCCAAAAGCCCCACCGTTGGAGGTTGGCTCAAAACGGTAACGCGCAACCTTTGCCTCAATCACCTCACCCGCTATCGGGCGCGTTGGCGATTCTTCTCGGAGATGCTCTCCCCGGATGGCGGGGACGATTTCATCTTTGAAATTCCCGCCGAGGAAACCACAAGCCATCAGGCCAATGAAGCGGATCAACGACGACTGCTGGAACACGCATTGCAAAAACTTCCGCCGGCTCAACGCGTCCCACTCGTGCTCTTCCACTTTGAGAATCTCGGTTGTGAGGAAATCGCCCGCAAACTTCGCATCTCCCTCGCGAAGGTGAAGACCGATATCTTTCGAGGCCGGGAGGCTCTGCGCAAGAAACTCCAGCTCACGCTCGGAAACGATGATGAATTCGACCAATACAAAGCGCCATCCGTCGTCAACACGGCGAAGCCGGCGGTCAGCAAATCCAATCCGATGCGCTACACTCAAGCGCTCCTGGCCTGAGCAACGTGCCATGAACAAGACTCACCAAGAAAAACTGGCTGAACTCATCCACCAGGAGTTGATGAATCTTCCGGAACATCAGGCTCCAACAAACCTCATCCCGGACATCCTGAAACGGATTGAAGAGCGGCAGCGGTGCTGGTGGAAGCAGGCCTGGACAGAATGGCCATTCACGGCGCGTTTGCTGCTTCTCCCAGCGGCGCTGGCTTGCGGGGGGACATTTTTGCTCGTGCTAACGAGCATGTCAAAGTGGCAGTTGATGGATCACACCACAGCTTTCGCTGGAAATTATCTGAGAGCGCTAAGTCCACTCCTGGACCTGGTCGCGACACTCTCAAGTGCCGCCCTGCTCGCTTTGCAAAGTCTCGAACAGCCCTGGATCATCGGTGCGGCTTCAGTTGTCTTCATGATGTACCTCAGTTGCGTCGCCCTCGGCACCGCCTGCTTCCGTGTCGCTGCTCAACGGCATTAAATCTATGAAACAAGCCTGTTTCAGCCTCCTGTTCGTCTGCATTAGTCTGAGTTGTTTGAGTTTCCTTGAGAGCTCTGGCAACGCCGGTGCTCAGGAACCTTCGCCATCAGAAAAAACTATAGAGCCAGCCGTAATCCAGCCGACGGATAAGGGTAACGAAGCTGACGAAACCGCCATCAAAACCGGCGTCAAGAAGCGCACTCTCATTCGTAACAAACGACACAGTCGCGAGGTCGTAGAAATCGGGCGACCAGTCGTCGTTCAGCGCGAGGAAACGAAAGATAACGTCGTCGTCATTGCCGGTGACGCGAAGATTGATGGCATCGTACGGCACGATGTCGTCGTGATTTCGGGAACAGCGGAAGTGAACGGCGAGATTCAAGGCAACCTCGTGGTGGTGCTTGGTGGAGTGAAGTTGGGTCCGGATGCGAACATTCATCGGGAAACGGTCGTGATTGGCGGACCCTTTGACGAAGACGCTGGATCCACGATTGGAGGCCAACGCTATTTTGTCAGCTTGAACCAGGCATTACCGAACTTCGGCTGGTTGCAGCAGTGGTTGACCAAAGGTGTGTTCCTCGCCCGTCCGCTGCCCCCACAGGTTCCGTGGGTGTGGGGAGTTTTCGGATTATTCCTCCTGGTTTACTCGATGATGGCGCTGCTTTTCCCGAGGCCGGTGCAGGCGTCTGTCATCGCCATGCAAGAGCGGCCTGTCGGAGCCTTCTTCACCGGAATGCTGGCAGCCTTGTTGGTCGCTCCGCTTGCTGTGCTCTTATTGATAACAGTGGTCGGCATCCCCGTAATCTTCCTCCTTGCCTGCGCCACCATCCTGGCTTTTCTCGTGGGTAAGACGGCTGTGTACTCCTACACGGGGCAACAGTTGATCCGTCAATTCAAGCCAGAAGGTGGAGCACTCGTGCTGATGCTCATCCTGGGAGCGGCGCTCTTTTGTGTCATCTACATGATTCCTGTGGTGGGGTTCCTCGCCTGGGGATTCGCCACCTTGCTCGGACTCGGTGGCGTGGTGCTTGCCGCGTTCCGCGCCATGCGCCGCGAAGACTCGAGAGTCCCGTTCACACCTCCACCCGTCGTGGTGATGGGTGCCTTGACAGCCGCCGGTTCAGCAGCTGCGAGCAGCGTTCCTCCGGGAGTTTCCGCAGTGCCGCCGCTGGAGTTAGTGGTGATGCAGCGGGCGGGATTCTGGCGCAGGTTCCTGGCAACCTTCCTCGATTTCATCCTGCTCTCGCTGCTCATCGCCCTGGCTGGTCCTGCATTTCTATTTGTTTGGGCCGGTTATCACGTCGCGATGTGGACATGGAAAGGAACCACGATCGGTGGAATCGTCATGGGGATAAAAGTTGTGCGTCTGAATGGATCCCCGGTGAATTTCTCCGTGGCGCTGGTTCGCAGCCTTTCAAGCTTCTTCTCGGCGCTGGTGCTCTTCCTCGGATTCTTCTGGGCTGGCTGGGACCGGGACAGGCAATCGTGGCACGACAAAATCGCAGGCACGACCATCGTCCGGGTGCCCAGCGGGACATCGTTGATCTAACGCGCAAGCGCGTCGGCTCTGGCCCAGGCATCCGCGGCGAGAATTTGATCCAGGCCCGGACGCTCCACTACACTGTGGCGATCCATCGACCTCCCCACCACGTCGGGAATCTGGTTGAAAGAAATCTTCTTGTCGCAAAACGCTTCCACCGCCACCTCGTTCGCTGCGTTCATGACCGCCGGCAACGTCCCGCCAACTTCCCCCGCACGACGCGCCAGCTTGAGCGCTGGAAAGCGGTCAAGATCCGGCTCCTCGAAAGTAAGTTGACCGAGCATTGCGAGATTCGTCTGCACGCGCGCGCTCAAAACACGATCTGGATAAGTTAACGCATATTGAATCGGCAGGCACATGTCCGGCGTGGACAACTGCGCGATGATCGAGCCATCGATGAATTCAACCATCGAGTGAACCATGCTCTGGGGATGAACCACCACCTGCACGCGCCCCATCTCGATGTCAAAAAGCCAGCGCGCCTCAATCATCTCCAGCCCTTTGTTGAACAGAGTTGCGGAGTCGAGCGTGATCTTCCTGCCCATGACCCACGAAGGGTGTTTCAATGCCCGCTCAACAGTGATGTCTCGAAAACTCTCCTTCGGCCAGTCGGTCTTGTTCCGAAAAGGCCCGCCCGACGCCGTCAGCCAGAGGTTTCGCACCGAACTGGAGGGCTTGCCATCGAGACACTGGAAGATCGCGGAATGCTCACTGTCCACCGCCAGCACCCTGACGCCATGCTTCCGCGCTTCGCTCATGACGATTTCTCCGGCCATCACCAGAATCTCCTTGGAAGCCACCGCGATGTCTTTGCCCGCGCGAATCGCGGCGAGCGCTGGCTGTAGTCCTGCCGTCCCGACAATCGCGATCAGCACGATGTCTGCCGAGGGGAGCGTCGCCAGCTTGATCAAGCCTTCACTCCCGTGATGAACCTCTATCGAATCTCCAAATGCCTCCCGCAGTTCGGTCGCTTGAGCCAGATCAATGATGGAAACCGCTTCTGGCCCGTGCTGGCGTGCCTGTTCCGTCAGCAGCTTTACATTGTTGCCAGCGGCGAGCCCGACCAACCGGATTTTCTCCGGAAGATCCAGGGCCACCTTGACCGTGCTTGTGCCGATTGATCCAGTGCTGCCGAGTAAAACAACGCGCTTCATTTAATCGAGTGCTAGTTGGTCAGGACATGCCGCAAGTACAAATACATCAGCGGCGCATTGAACAGCAGGCTGTCCATCAAATCCAGCATGCCGCCGATGCCGGGAAAGAAGCGTCCGGAATCCTTCACTCCAGCTTCACGCTTGAATAGGGATTCGATCAGATCACCCACCACGGCGGCTACGCTTAGAATCACGCCGAGCACGACCGCATGATAGGGGTTCATTCCGATAAGATGCGCTTTCGCGAGCTGCGCGTAGCCCAGGCTTCCACCGACCGAGAAGAGAATTGCGCCGGCAAATCCTTCCCATGTCTTGTTCGGACTGATCCGGGGAATCATCTTGTGACGACCTATCAATGAACCGGTGCAGTAGGCGCCCATGTCGCTGAACTTCGTCACCAGAATAAAATACAAGACGTAATACTGGCCCTCAACTCGCGGAAAGAAATTGATCTTCTGGATGAAATTCAGGAGCCACGGAACGTACATCAGCCCAAACAACGTGGTGGAAACAGCCATCAACCCGGCGGTGTTCGATTTCGCGATCAACTGCCTCACACAAAGCCCCAGCACGAAAATCACGATGATGCTGGTCTCAAAATCATTGGCCTTCGCCGGAGGCAGGACAAAACCGCGCGTCCGGGTGACATAGTAAAACGTGCTCGCCATCAGGAGCAGTCCGCTGGCAATTCCCATGATGCGGAAACACACCAACCCTCGCTTTTCCGCCATGTCGTAAAACTCCCGCAAACCCAGCCAGGCAATCAACATCATCAGCCCCAAAAATAGATAATCCGCGATCAGCCTGTTTTCCGAAAAGATCGAGCCCAACACAACACCCCATAGCAGCAGAGAGCTGCCAAGCCGCCGCAACAATGTCGCGAGTTTTGAACTCGGTGGCGAAGGCTGTGTTGGCGGCAATTCTGGCACTGCGGGAAACTACGCCGTCGGGAACGATTGGGGCAAGCCGAAGTAAAAAACGGATTGATGGCTTGACCCCGGTCCAAGGTCAGGCTGCTCCAGTCCGCGCCTCTGCCAGCCTTGCTGTCGCGCATTTACTCCGGAAGGTAAAGACATGGTCAGCGCACCCATCGAGGCAGCGTTCCTCGATAGCAATCATCAGCCAGGTTGGACCGGTGACGACTCGTCGCTCCGCATTCATGATCCTTCGGTGCGCGGCTACTGGCCCATCTTGCATGGAATCGGAACCTAGCGGCGCGAACGAGTGCCACCCCTTCCCCATCGACTCACTTTCCGTCCCTCAAATCCGAAATTGCACTGACACGAGCATTCAGTTGACGAGTAATTCCACTTCACCACAGCACGGTAGAACCGCGTGCTTGAGTTTGTCGCCGAGGCGACGAGCCAGATGCCGGAATCATAGTTCAAGGCAGGGATGAATCTGCTGCGGAGGTCTTCCTGGGAACTCAGGGCAAACACCGGGCCGGTGCGTTTGATGGCCTTTCGCTTGATCATTGAGAGCGCCGCGGCATCGCACTGGCTTGCGCGAGTCGATGCAGACCAAGGGACGAACTATCTGCGTGCGAATGCCGTGGAGTATTCGCCAGGGCCTGATCAGTAAAAAATCCCGCGTTGAATCTGCGGCCTTTCCGGAGATTATGGTCGCTGATGATCAGTTCAGCCTTGCTCGCTTGCTTTGCCGTCGCTCTCTCGCCGCTTTCAATGGCGTCGGGTGCGACGGCGGAGTTTGTGAACTTGGAGAACAAGAGTGAGCACTGGTCCTTCCAGCCGGTGTCCAGTCCGGCGCCGCCAAAAACTGCGAACAAGCGCTGGGCACGCAACGAAGTGGACCGGTTCATCCTCGCGCGACTGGAGAAGGAAGGCTTGAAACCCGCGACGGAGGCGGATCGTGTGACCTGGCTGCGACGCGTGTCGTTTGATCTCATCGGGCTGCCGCCATCTCCGGAGCAGGTGGAGTCTTTCGTGAAGGATCGCCAGGGCAATGCTCACGAGAGTGTGGTGGACGAACTGCTGAAGTCGCCCCGTTACGGTGAGCGCTGGGCTCAGCATTGGCTGGATGTGGTGCGCTATGCGGATACGCACGGCTTCGAGGTGAACACGGAGCGACCAAACGCCTGGCCGTATCGCGACTACATCATCCGCGCCTTTAACAACGACACGCCGTATGACCGCTTCATCCGGGAACAGATTGTTGGTGATGCGCTCGGCGAGGATGCGGCGACGGGTTTTCTTATCACGGCGTCCGTGCTGTTGCCTGGGCAGATCGGCGCGGACGATGTTTCCAAGCGTCTTGCCCGGCAGGATTCGCTCGACGAAATCGTGGTGAACATCGGGCAGACCTTTCTCGGCCTGAGCGTGGGCTGCGCGCGGTGTCACGACCACAAGTTTGATCCCATCAGCGCGCGGGATTATTACTCGATGCAGGCGTTCTTCGCGGGCGTGGAGTATGGCGACCGCGAATTGCACACGCCGGAAGCGGACGCGATGCGCACCGAGGAAAAGCGTCTTACGAAGCGGATGAGTGAAGTTGAATGGGATCTCTCTCGACTGTCGCCGCTGGCCAAATCCGGTGTGGAACGTCCGCCGGTGAATGCGCGCGTGAACACTGACCGCTTTGCGACGGTGAAGGCGAAACGTGTGCGTTTCACCATTCGCGAGACGAACAATCTGGAGCCGTGCCTTGATGAGCTGGAGGTTTTCGGCGCATCGGGTACGAACGTCGCGCTCGCCAGCGCAGGCACCACGTCAACGTCGTCGAGCGACACCGTCGTTGCGGACAATCATGAGTTGCGCTTCGTCAACGATGGTCATTACGGCAACTCACGGAGCTGGATGTCGAACGAGAAAGGCAAAGGTTGGGTGGTGCTGGAGTTCGCACAGGAGCAAATAATTGATCGCGTCGTGTGGGGGCGTGACCGCACTGCGCAGTTCATCGACCGGCTTGCGGCGAGTTACGTCATCGAAGTCGCCGATGCCGCAGGCGAATGGCACCTCGTCGCGGACTCGTCCGATCGTGTGAAGTTTGTGCCTGGAGAAAACAAAGCATCCTTGTTTTCCACCGCCGGACTCACCGCGGATGAAGCGAAGGAAGCGACGCGTTTGGTGGATGAAAAAAAGAAGCTGGAACGTAGCATCAAGGCAACAACGGAGGGGCGCCTGGCGTTCGCAGGAACGTTCCGATTACCGGATAAGATTCATCTGCTCAACCGCGGCGACCCGGAGCAGCCGAAGGACGAAGTTGTTCCCGCAGTGCTCAGCGTGCTTGGCTCGACGAAGCTTGCATGCGACACGGGTGAACAGGAGCGTCGCAAGGCGCTCGCTGGTTGGATTGCCAGCATCGAGAATCCTCTTACGGTGCGTGTGATGGTGAACCGCATCTGGCAGG
The DNA here is from genome assembly GCA_009695275.1 of Pedosphaera sp. Lineage (GTDB taxonomy): Bacteria > Verrucomicrobiota > Verrucomicrobiia > Limisphaerales > F1-12-MAGs170 > F1-120-MAGs170. The sequence goes on from SIBF01000023.1 coordinate 13,012, forward strand.
GACATTTCGGCACCGGCCTCGTGGAGACCCCGAGTGACTTTGGCCGGAACGGTGCGAGACCGTCCCATCCCGAACTGCTCGACTGGCTGGCGTCCGAGTTCATTCGTTCCGGCTGGTCGGTGAAGCACATGCACCGCCTCATCGTGCTCTCGGCCACATATCGGCAGAGTTCTTCAACAGGAGGAAGCAGAGAGCACAGAGTTATGAAACAAGCTTCTCCGTTATCTCCTGTTCAAATCGACTCAGACGTCCGCCTGCTCTGGCGTTTTCCTTCACGCCGGCTCGAGTCCGAACCGATCCGCGACTCGATGCTCGCGGTCAGCGGGAAGCTGAACTTGAAGATGGGAGGGCGCGGCTTCGATCTGTTCAATAACCGCGGTGGGTTGAGCGGCTTCAATCCCGTCGAGTCCTTCAGCGGTGATGGCCTGCGGCGGATGATTTATGCGCACAAGGTCCGTCGCGAGCGCGAGGCTGTGTTTGGCGCATTCGACTGCCCAGACGCCGGACAGAGCACCGCGCGCCGCCGCGAGTCCACCACGCCGATCCAGGCGCTGAACCTCTTCAACAGTCGTTTCACTATCGAGCAGGCCGATGCCTTCGCAAGCCGTGTGAAAGTTGATGCCGGCGAGGACATCGCCAAACAGATCCGTCGCGCTTACCAACTCGCACTCAGTCGTAACCCGAGTGTTGCCGAGTTGACGGACGTTCAGCCGATCGTGGCCGCGCATGGATTACCGACGCTTTGCCGCGCTCTTTTCAACAGTAACGAGTTTCTTTTCGTCCCATGAACTACACGCACCTTATTAAAGCCATCAACAGCGCGACGTCCGAATTGCAAGGCCGGGCGGTGATGGCGGTAAATCAAGCGCTGGTCATGCGCAACTGGCTGGTCGGCGCTTACCTGGTTGAGTTTGAGCAGAACGGGAAGGACCGAGCAAAATATGGAGAACGGTTGCTGGAGCGGGTGGCAGAGGATGTGGCGGAGAAGAACATCAAAGGTCTTGATGAAAGAACACTTCGCGACTGTCGCACGCTCTATGGGATATATCCTCAAATTCGGGGGGCACTGACCCCCGAATTCAGCAGGAAGCTCAAGTTGCCTCCAATTCCTTCAATACTGTCGATGGAATTATCCCCGTCCGAAGCGCAGAACTCCGCTTCTGAGATTCACGGGACACTGACCCGCGAATCGTCCGTCCGCTTGGCGCTACCGCCCATTCGACAGTTACTGTCTGTCGAATCAGTGATGACAAAAGCCCTCGTCTCAATTCGGGGGTCACTGCCCCCCGAATTGCCCACGCCCCTTTCGATCGATAATTTGCTGCGGCTTTCTTGGACACACTTTCAAGAATTTATCCGCCTCGACGACCCGTGGAAGCGTGCCTTCTACGAGAACGAATGTCTCAAGGCGAATTGGTCGGTACGCCAGCTCCAGCGGCAGATTGGCTCGCTGCTCTACGAACGCACCGGACTGTCGAAGAATAAGGCTGCCGTCATCCAGCGTGCGCGATCGCAGGAGCCGCGGGAGACTATTGCCGACCTCATCCGTGACCCGTATGTGCTGGAATTCACCGGCCTTGCTGAGCGGCCGGAGTATCGTGAGTCCGATCTGGAACGTGCGCTGCTCGACCACTTGCAAGGATTCCTCCTCGAACTTGGCGAGGGGTTTTGCTTCGAGGCGCGGCAACGGCGCATCACTGTTGGAGTCAAGCACAACTACATTGACCTCATCTTCTACCGCCGCCGCCTGCGCTGCCATGTACTGATTGATTTGAAGATTCGCGCATTCCAGCACGGCGACGCCGGTCAAATGAATTTTTATCTCAACTGGTGGAAATCGAACGCGGTCGAAGACGGCGACCATCCGCCTGTCGGCATCATCCTGTGTAGCGAGCGCGACCGGGTGGATGTCGAATTCGCAACGGCCGGAGTAAGTAACAAACTCTTCGTCTCACGCTACCTTGTCGCTCTGCCCTCGGCGGAGCAACTGCGATCGTTTCTCGAAAAAGACCGCGCACGGATTGAGAGCCTGATGCCGCCGGCTGCGAGCCGGAAGAAATCTGTAAAACGGCGAAGGGCGGCGAAATCAAAAAAGCGGAGGTTCAACAAATGAACCACCACGACGGAGTCTTTTCACTCCACGGTCGCCACTTGTTGGATCGTCGCGGCTTCCTGTCCAGCACTGCGACGGCGTTAGGCTCCATCGCGTTGACGAACCTGCTCGGGCTGGATGGCTTGCTCGCGGCGCAAGGGCCGGTGATTGATCCCGCGCGCCCGTATGCGCCGCGACAACCTCATTTTCCCGCGAAAGCGAAGAACGTCATCGTTATCTTCTGCGCCGGAGCGGTCAGCCAGTTGGAGACGTGGGATTACAAGCCGGAGCTGATCCAGTGGGACAATAAACCGTTGCCGGGAGGACCGGCGGTGACGTTTCAAGGCCCGGCCGGCAATCTCGCGCGGCCGCAGTATGAGTTTCGTCCGCGCGGACAGACGGGGAAGATGGTCTCCGACTTGATCCCGCACCTCGCAGAACTCACCGACGACATCGCCTTCATCCACTCGCTGACCAGCAAGAGCAACACGCACGGGCCTGCCGAGAATTTCCTCTCCACCGGCTTCGTGCTCGATGGTTTCCCGAGCCTCGGCTCGTGGGTGAGTTACGCGCTCGGGAGCGAGAACCAGGATCTGCCGGCGTTCGTTTCCATCCTTGATCCGCGCGGTGTCCCGCAGAACGGCTCGAACAACTGGGGTCCCGGCTTTCTGCCTGCGGCCTTCCAAGGCACCACCTTCAGCGCCAGGGATCCGGTACGTCATCTGGCCGCGCCCGGTATTTCGCCCGAAGCGGACCGCGCTGCGCGTTCGCTCTTGCAGCGCATGAACTCGCGCCATCTGGAGCAGCATCCCGGGGACAGCAAGCTGGCGGCACGCATTGCGAGTTACGAATTGGCAGCACGCATGCAGCTCAGCGTTCCCGAGATCAGCGACCTCTCCACCGAGCCGGCGCACATTCTGAAAAGCTACGGCGCGGACGACACAGCGAACCCAATCAAAGCCGGCTTCGCCAGGAACTGCATCCTCGCACGCCGGCTGATTGAGAAAGGTGTGCGTTTCGTTCAGCTATTCAATGGCGCTTACGCCAGCGGCGGTGAGTTGAACTGGGATGGCCACAACAAGCTGAAGGAGCAATACGACAAACACGCCACCATCCTCGACCAGCCCGCAGCAGCGCTCATCCGCGACTTGCGCCAGCGTGGCTTGCTGGAAGACACGCTCGTCGTCTGGTGCACGGAGTTCGGGCGCATGCCATTCTTCCAAAAGGGCGCGCAAGGTCGCGACCACAATCCCGACGGCTTCACCTGCTGGTTGACCGGAGCCGGGGTGAAGCGCGGTGTGAGCCACGGTGTCACCGACGAACTCGGCCAGCGCGCCGTGGAGAACATTCATCCGCTCTACGATCTAAACGCGACCATACTGCACCTCCTTGGCCTCGACCACGAGAAGCTTACATTTGAGCACAACGGCGTGCAGCGCCGGCTGACCAATGTGGAGGGCCACGTGATCAGGGAAGTGTTGGTGTAGTCTTCGCTGCGGCAATGGCCGAGCCATTGACGGTTCCGCGCTGATTCCCCAAGAATTTCTCGGCGCAAAGTCCAGCCAGCACGTCAGCGATCTGGCCTCCTTCACGGGAGTTGCTTGAACTTCGCCGGGCTCAGGCAGGTACTGAGGAGACCGTGGAATAGCCGACAAATCTCGGAGGCGGCGCGGGCGCATCTGCTGCGTGGCTCGCTTGGTCAGAGGCCGCTGCGGGCATCCTCCCGCGCTCACGCCTTGCATCTGTGCCCACGGCACTCTCCGGAATTCGTCGTCTATCCCGCGGTCTCCTCAGTAGCTACACCACGATGTCGTTCACGACATGTCCGTGGACATCTGTGAGGCGGTAGCGGCGTCCCTGGAATTCGTAAGTGAGACGTTCGTGGTCGAAGCCCAGGCAATGGAGAATCGTCGCCTGCATGTCGTGGACGTGGACGGGGTTCTCCACGGTGTGAAAGCCCAGTTCGTCCGTGGCACCGTAGCTGAGTCCGCGCTTCACGCCGCCGCCGGCCATCCACAGGGTGAACGCCTGCGGATGATGATCGCGACCCATCGAACGACCGAGGCTCGGGTTGGTCTCCACCATGGGCGTGCGTCCGAATTCACCGCCCCAGATGACGAGCGTGGAATCGAGCAGGCCGAGGCGCTTGAGATCCTTCACCAGCGCCGCGCTCGCCTGATCAGTGGTTTTGCAATTGCCGGTGTGATTGCCCACCACGTCGCTGTGAGCGTCCCATCCCTCGTGGTAAATGTTGATAAACCGCACTCCGCGCTCGACCATCCGGCGGGCCAGCAGACAGGCGCGGGCAAATGAGGGTTTGTCCGGGTCGCAGCCGTAGAGTTCGAGTGTCTCCTTCTTCTCGCTCTTCAAGTCCATCAGCTCCGGTGCGCTGGTCTGGAGGCGAAAGGCCATTTCATAGGCGTTGATGCGCGTGGCAATCTCAGGATCACCCACTGCGCCGAGTTGCTGCTCGTTCATGGAGCGAACCAGGTCGAGCGTGTCGCGCTGGAGTCTGTCGTCCACGCCTTTCGGGCTGGCGACGTTCAGGATGGGATCGCCCTGGTTGCGCAGACGCACGCCGGTGAATGTTGTCGGGATGAAGCCGCTCGACCAATTGGCCGCGCCGCCACTGATGCCTGAGCCGGTGCTCATCACCACATAGGCCGGCAGGTTCTTCGACTCCGAGCCAAGTCCGTAGGTCGCCCACGAGCCAATGCTGGGCCGTCCGGGTTGAGAGAAACCGGTGTTGAAGAAAATTTGCGCCGGCGCGTGGTTGAACTGATCCGTCTTCACCGAGCGAATCAGGCAAATCTCATCCGCGATGGAACCGATGTGCGGAAGGATCTCGCTCATTTCTGCACCGCTCTGGCCATACTTCTTGAATTTGAAACGGGGCGCCATGACTGCGGCATCCGATCGGATGAACGCGTAGCGCTGGCCTCCAATGACAGACGGTGGCAACGGTTTCCCTTCGAGCTTGAGCAACTCCGGTTTGTAATCGAACAGATCGAGCTGCGAGGGCGCGCCTGCCATGAAAAGGTGAATGACCGCCCTGGCTTTCCCGGGAAAATGCGGCTGCTTCGGCACCATTAAATCGACCGGCGCGGCCGCCCTCGAGACAAACGCATCCGTCAGCAACGACGCGAGGCCGACCTTGCCGAGCCCGATGCCGCACTCGCGCAGAAACCAGCGCCGGCTCAAGGGCAGCCCGCGCTCCGAGAAGTGATGTGACTGGCAGTTCATGGAGTCATTGCTTCGTGATTGTTTCGTCAAGATTCAAGATCGCGCGCGCCACGGTGGTCCACGCGGCGCGTTCCACCATGTCGCCCTTGCCGTCATCGGCAAGATCCGCAGCCTTCAACTCGCCGCTCTTCACTCGTTCGCGCTGGGCGTTGAGAAAAGCGACCAGCCTGGCCTTTTCGGCGGCGGCCGGCTCGCGCGTGAGTACGCGGCGGAAAACGAACTCAGCCTTCCGCTCATCGTCGCCGGATTGCTCAGCCGTGAGCGCGCCCAGTTTCTGGGCGGCTTCGACGAACGCGATGTCGTTGAGCAAGGTCAGCGACTGGAGCGGTGTGTTCGAGATTTCGCGTTTGGCCAGGCAAGTTTCGCCTGACGGCGCGTCAAACGTGTTGAACATCGCAAAGGGTGCGCTGCGTTTCTGGAACGTGTAAAGCGACCGGCGGTAGCGGTCTTCGCCCGGGCTTACCTCCCACTTGGCAGAGCCGTAGGCCACCTCAGTCACGCCATCTGGCTGCGGCGGTTTCACAGGTGGCCCGAACATTTTCGCCGACAGCGTGCTGCTCGAAGCCAGCGCGGAGTCACGAATGATTTCCGCGTCCAGCCGCACGCGGGGGCTGCGGGCCAGAAGGCGGTTCTGAGGATCGCGTGAGAGCAACTCCGGAGTGAACCGCGACTGCTGTCGATAAGTGGAGCTGGTGACAATGAGGCGATGCAGCTTCTTGAGCGACCAGCCTTGCTTGATGAATTCCACCGCCAGCCAGTCGAGCAGCTCAGGATGGCTTGGCAGCTCGCCTTGGAATCCAAAATCGTTCTGCGTTCCTACGATCCCGGTGCCGAAGAAGGCGGCCCATTGCCGGTTCACCACGACGCGCGCGGTCAGCGGATTCTCCGGGGAAACGAGCCATTTCGCGAGCGCGAGCCTGTCCCTTTTTGAATCCTCGGGCAGGCGTGGCAGGAACTGGGGGACATCGGCCTCCACGCGGTCTGTCGGCTGGAGGAACTCGCCGCGATTATGGATGAATGTCGAGCGTGGCGCAGCGGTGGGACGCTCGCGCATCACCAGTGTCGTGGTGTAAGCCGGCGGTTTGCGCAGGTCGCGAATCTCCTTCGACTGCTTCGCCAACTCCGGTGCGGTGAGCAGGAAGCTCTCGCGCAACTCCGCGCGCTGTTCAGTCGTGAGCCCGGCATCTGGCACGAACAACAAGCGCTCGACCGATTCCGAGAGTTTTCCCGCCTCGGCACCGCGTGCAGCGGTTGTGACCGAGATGCGGAATCGCCCCAGCGAGCAGGCGTAGTGACGCCCAAACAGCATCTTCACGTCGAGACGGCTGGCTTCGACGGGTTCGTCTGGAACGAACACGGCGTGGTGCGTCTCACCGGGCCGGTCCGCGCAGCTCCATCCGGTTTGCGGATCGCCGTCGGTTGCGGCCCTGGCGCTGGCACCGCTGCCGAAATTATTTTTCGCGTAACTCTCCGTGGCTTTCACGAATTTCACGCGCCGGCCATCCGCAGCCACTTGAAATTCACCCAGGAAAAAATCGCCCTTGGGCCCTTCGTAATATGCCAGGCCGGGACCATGCGCCGGCAGGCTGTCATCGGGCAGCGCTTCCAGGCGGATGGCGGTGACGCGGCCCGGCAGATTAGTGAAGGTGAGATCGTAAACGTCGCTCTTGCTGATGTCGCCACTGGCCAGCACGGAATTGTCCGGCTGCACGGTGAGCAACGGCAGGTTCGATTTCGGCCCGGTGGGTCGTAGGACAGTCCATGTGACAGCGCGTTTCCGCTCACGCTCCAACCATTGCGTGAACGCGGCCTCCAAGGCCTCCTGTCTGCGCACAAGTTCCGGCCGCGTGTCACTCTCCGGTGCCCCGACGCTGATCGCGAGACGCCCGATGGTGTGATTTCCTCCGTGTTGCTGCTGCAAACGCACGGTGATTCTTGTGCCGGAATCCAGCACCATGGTTTTTTCGAACTGGAACGTGGCCGAGTGATTCGCGTTCAAGGTTTTTCCAGCCTCATGGATTGCCCAGCCTGTCTCCAATTTACCGTCAAATGCGTTGCCGACTGGAAACTCGTTTTGTTCCGCGGTGGCCTTAGCGCTGCGAATCTTTACCGGCTCCGTCGCGGCTGAACCGTTGAGCGGCGTCCGACTTACGGTGATTTCCGAGAGGACAAAATTTCCGTGCGGCGTGCGACCCGGACCTTTGTTCGGCAGAGAATCGTGAGTCAACGCCTCGAGGCGGAGCTGCGTGACGTTGGTCAGCTTCGTGATAAAACTAACCGTCACATCGCTGCGGTCCAATCCCGGAGCGGTGAAGAGCACCGAGCCATCCTCCAACAACCTGGCGTCATCCCCCTGCTCCAAGCTCTCGATCTTTGGCGTTACTTTTTCCCAGTGGAAGGGCTCCAGCTCGACCGGCCAACTCGTGGAAAGCTCTGCGAGAAGTTTCGTCGCGCGCCCCTCGCGGCCGCGTTGCTGTTCCCCGGCGTCTTCGGCCGGAAGATCAAGGTCCGGCTCCTCGGCGTTATTTAGGAATGCCATCAGTTGGTAGTAATCCTTGTGCAAAATGGGATCGTATTTATGCGTGTGGCACTGCGCGCAGCCGACGGTCAGGCCGAGCCACGCCGTGCCGGTGGTGTTGACGCGGTCCACCACGGCGTGAAAACGAAACTCCAACGGATCGATACCCCCCTCCTCGTTGAGCATCGTATTCCGATGAAACCCCGTGGCGACGAGCTGATCGCGCGTGGGGTTCGGCAACAAATCGCCCGCGATCTGCTCGACGGTGAACTGGTCGAACGGCATGTCGGCATTCAAGGCGCGTATGACCCAGTCGCGATACGGCCAGATGCTGCGGTTGCGATCCTTCTCGTAGCCGTTGCTGTCAGCATAGCGGGCGAGGTCGAGCCACTTGCGCGCCCAGCGCTCGCCGTAACGGGGCGACGCCAGCAGCTTTGCCACGAGCCGTTCGCAGGCGTCAGGCCGCGCATCTTGCGCGAACGCGTCCGCTTCCTCCGGCGTGGCAGGCAGGCCGATCAGGTCGAGATGCAGCCGGCGGGCCAGGGTGAGCTTGCTGGCTTCGGGGGAGGGCTTTAATCCTTCCTTCTGGAGACGCGCAGCGATGAAGGCGTCGATGGAATTGCGCACTTCGAATCCCGGATTCTGCACGTCGGGCGGCGACACGGCCTTTGGTGCCACGAATGACCAGTGCGGCCGATAATCCGCACCATCTGCGATCCAGCGCTTGAGAATGTCCTTCTGTTGAGGGTTGAGCGGATGCTTCACCTTCGCGGGCGGCATCAGGTCATCTTCGTCCGTCGTGAAGATGCGGGCGATAACTTCGCTCTTCTCCGGTTGACCCGGCACGATGGCTGGCCCGCCTGATTTGCCCGACTTGAGCGCGGCATCCCGCATGTCCAGGCGCACGCCGCCCTTGCGCGTGTCATCGTCGGGGCCGTGGCACTTGAAACAATGGGAGGAAAGGATGGGGCGCACTTCGCGCAAGAAGTCCGGCGACTCCGCCGCCATGCTGGTGCCGACCCAAAGCGCGCCGGCCAGGACGACTGCGGTTCTCAGTGACATCGCATTCATGGCTTGGTGCATATTATTATCATCGCTCGATCCAGTCGCCAGAAATTACGAAGCAAACCTTTGCATTATTCAGCCTTTGCCAAACCACATCCGACCGGCGGCCCATTATCTCCAACAAGGTTCTTCCCAGAAAGTGAAGCCAGTCGAGTGAAGATGAATTATTAGCGGGTGCTTCCGGTCGAACTGCGGTTTGCCAATGAACCCTCTGAACATACTTCTCCCGCTTCTCGCGCTTTTTGTTTCCTCATCCGTTATTCGAGCGAATCCGCAGGGCGACTGGCTGATCAATCCGGCACCATTCAAGGCGAAAGTTTCCGTGAGCAAGGATGGCCGCGAAGTGGAGCTGAACAACGGGCTGCTTCGCCGCGTGATCCGGCTCCAGCCAGACGCGGCGACGGTGGCGCTGGTTAATCTGACAACCGGCGAATCGCTGCTGCGCGGTGTGAAACCGGAAGCCGTCGTCGAGATCGATGGCCGGCGATTTGACATCGGTGGACTCAAGGGACAGCCGAACTACGCTTTCCTCCGTCCGGAGTGGGTGGAGCAATTGCGCACTGACCCGACAGCGTTTCGTTTCGTCGGCTATGAGATTGGGAAGCCGAAGGAGCGCATGACGTGGAAGCGCACACGGCATCACGCCCCGGATGTGACGTGGCCACCGGCAGGCGCGACGTTGCGGCTTGATTTTGCACCGCCTACGCCGACGAACGGTCCGGCAGGTCTTCCCATCCGTGTGTCCGTCCATTACGAACTCTACGACGGCCTTCCGTGCTACAGCAAATGGATCACGGTTTCGAACGGCACGGACAAGGTCGTTCGCGTGGATCGCTTCTCCAGCGAGGTGCTGGCGGTGGTCGAGCGCGCCTCGGAGGTGGACGAATTAACGGAGGGCCTTACGCCGCCCAACATCCATGTCGAAACCGACATGGCCTTCGGTGGAATGGTTGCGTCCGGTGCGAATCGTCGATCCTTCCGCTGGCTGGCCGATCCAGATTTCCACACACAGGTGAACTACGAGAAGCGGACACCGTGTCTGCTGGACATCGGTCCCGACCTCGGCCCGGCGCAGGAGCTTTTGCCTGGCGGAGTGTTCGAGTCGTTTCGCGCCTGGGTGCTGCCGTTCGAAAACACCGACCGCGAACGCTGCGGCCTGACCATTCGCCGGTTGTATCGCATCATCGCGCCGTGGACGACGGAGAATCCGATCATGATGCACCTCGTCTCTTCCAGGGGGGAGGCGGTCACTAACGCCATCGATCAGTGCGCAGCCGTCGGCTTCGAGATGTTGATCCTCAGCTTCGGCAGCGGGTTCGACATGGAGAACGAGAAACCGGCCACCCTGGAACGCGCAAAGAACTTCGCCTCTTACGCCCGCAGCAAAGGTATCGAGATCGGCAGTTACTCCCTGCTGGCGTCACGTAGCATTGGCAGCGGAAATGATGTCGTCATGCCGCCGGGGCAAAAGCCGGCGTTCGGTAATTCACCCTGCCTGGAAAGCCGGTGGGGAACGAATTACTTCCGTCGTCTCTATGAATTTCATCGCGAGAGCGGCTTCACGCTTCTGGAACACGACGGCTCGTATCCCGGAGATGTCTGCACCAGCGACCAGCATCCCGGACATCGCGGGCTGGAGGATTCGCGCTGGAACCAGTGGCGCGAGATCTCCGACTTCTACAAATGGTGCCGGTCCCAGGGCTTTTACCTCAATGTGCCGGATCACTATTTTCTTTCCGGCTCCACGAAGTCCGGCATGGGTTATCGCGAAGTGAACTGGTCGCTTCCGCGTGAACAGCAGGTCATTCACACAAGGCAGAATATTTACGACGGAACATGGCAGAAGACTCCGAGCATGGGCTGGATGTTCGTCCCACTGACCGAGTATCAGGGAGGTGGCGCGGCGGCGACCATCGAGCCACTCGACCAACACCTTGACCACTACGAGCGGATGATTGAGAGCAATCTCGCGCTGGGCGTGCAGGCCTGTTATCGGGGTCCGCGTCTCTTCGACACCGGGCGCACCAGGATGACGGTCAAAGCGAAGGTAGATTGGTTCAAAGCCCACCGCGACATCCTGGAGAGCGACCTCATCCACGGCCGCCGGGCTGACGCGCGAGAACTCGACTGGATGCTGCACGTGAATCCAAACCTGAAGGAGAAGGGCTTGCTCGTGGTGTTCAATCCGCTGAACGAACCGGTGACAAAGAACCTCCGGGTCAATCTCTACTACACGGGCCTGACCGACTCGGCGCGCATTCGCGAGAAGGGCGGTTCAGCCAAACGCTTCAAACTGAGCCGCGATTATTCGTTGGAACTTCCGGTGCGGGTTTCCGCGCAAGGAATGAACTGGTTCACAGTTGAATAGTCAATGGGACCCACCGGTGGTTGATCAAGATCACACTTGTATCCGTTCTGGACAATATTGGGCGATTCTTTCCTTGGAAGCCTCATCACTTGCTCTTGCGAAGCTGAGTTATGTTCGTTGGACAACTCCTCAATAAGCGATTGACACCTCGCAGTCGCAAAACTAGCTTCGCCACACATAACACGTATGTCCGAAGAGAATCCAAATCCGCCCGCTGGTGCCGCCGCTCCAAAGCCTGCCGAAGCCTCCAAGGTGCAGCCTAAAAAGGAAACCGTTCGAATCAATTTGCCGCCGAAACCCACCGCCTCCCCGACGATCAAGATTCCCGCGCCTGCCGCTATGGCCGCAGCCGCAGCCGCGCCCGCTGCCCCTGCATCTGGTCACGCGGCTTCTGCCGCGCCAAAGGCCGCAGCTGCGGCTCCCGCTGCTCCTTCCCGACCGATGCCTCGTTCTGCCCCGACTGGCGCTCGTGTTAGCGCGCTCGATACCGTCCTGGCTCTCGTGGCAGCGGTGGTTGGTATCGCCGCAGTGGTTCGGCTGTTTCTCCTGACGCAGTCCTGAGCACGATAGTTCAGGCTGATTGTCTTTGATTCAAAAAAATTTCATTTGAAAGGATTTTTCATGTCTTCACCTAACATTGTCACTTTGACCGAAGGCAACTTCGGCGCGGAGGTCGCGAGTTCCCAAGTTCCTGTCCTGGTGGATTTCTGGGCTGAGTGGTGCGGCCCTTGCAAGATGATCGCGCCCGTGCTCGATGAACTGGCGTCGGAGTTCGATTCCAAGGTTAAAATAGGAAAAGTGAACATCGACGAACATCAAGGACTCGCCGCAAAGTATGGCGTTCGTGCCATTCCGACCCTGCTGATATTCAAAGGTGGCGAAGTCATTGACCAGGTCGTGGGGATGAAGAGCAAGCGCGACCTGAAGTCCATGCTGGACAAAGCGGTCGGCTGATCCGCGTGGGGCGGATGAGACATGGCGCTCATCGTCACGCCCGGCCAGTTAAGCCGGCGCTCTGGGTTGTATCACCAACTCGGTTCGACACTTGCCGCCGGACTCCCGATGCTTCAAGCGTTGGAGATGCTTTCTCAGACGACGCATTCGCGATCGGTCCGTCCTCAGCTCCTTCAGATTCTCTCACGCATTCAAGCAGGCTCCACTTTTTACGAAGCTGCGGCATCGACCGGCAAATGGCTCCCTGAGTTCGATCTCGCTCTCCTGTCCGCTGGAGAAAAAAGCGGGCGGCTGGACGGCTGTCTGCGGCTCTTGTCGGAGTATTATGAGGAACGCGCGAGGTTGGCGCGGGTGGTCATCTCGAATCTGGGATATCCCGTTTTCGTGTTTCACTTCGCCGTCATTGTCTTCCCTCCCGTGATGCTGAAATTGCTGATTTTTGACGGAAAGGTCTTCCCTTTTCTGACGTCAAAGCTTGCGACACTGCTGCCGATCTACGCGGTGGTGTTCGCACTTGTTTACGCGACGCAGGGCCGCCACGGCGAACGCTGGCGGGCTAGGATTGAATGGTTGCTGGGGATGGTTCCAATCCTCGGAAGCGCCCGGAGGAATCTCGCACTGGCGCGGCTTTCTGTTGCGCTCGAAGGATTGATCAGCGCCGGGGTGTCCATCATCGAAGCTTGGGATCTTGCGGCAGCATCGAGCGGCTCGCCGGCCCTGTTGCGAACCGTCGCAAGCTGGAAGGCCCATGTGATCATGGGGATGACACCTGCCGAAGCGGTGCGTCGGAGCGGCGTTTTCCCTGACATGTTTACGGGCCTGTATTCGAGCGGCGAAGTCAGCGGCAAACTCGAGGAATCCCTCGGAAGGCTCTATAAACATTTTCGCGATGAAGGTTCGCGCCAGCTTCAAGTTGTCGCGCAATGGACGCCAAGAATCGTTTATTTGAGTATCATGCTCGCGATCGCCTACCAGGTGCTGTCCTTTTACTCGAACTACTACGGCGAGATGATGAAGAACTTTTGAAGCGGACTCGGTGACGAAGGGTTCTCATCTGGTGTTCGTTTGGTGACGGTTGGAGGGATTGGCGAGCCCAGTGGAATTGCAGCCATTGTGTTTTGAACGGGTGGATTCCAACTTTAAACAATTGTGAACATATCTGAACTTCACGCGAATGAAGAATTGCGGCGGCACGAGTTTCCCGTGTCGCGTGAGAAAGTTTTTCTGGCGCACGCGGGTGTCTGCCCGGTGCCGAGGCGAGTGGCCGAGGCGGTCCGCGACTACGCCAGGCTCTCGACTATGGGAGATCAGGAGACGCTGGTGCCGGCGACGCGCCTGAGCCAGTCGCGGGAGATGGCAGCACGATTGATCGGCGCGAAGCCTGCGGAGATCGCGTTTGTGGGACCGACCTCGCTTGGTTTGAGCATGGTGGCTGGAGGCTTGAAGTTTCGTCGGAACGAAAATGTGGTGATCTATTTCGACGACTATCCCTCGAACGTTTATCCGTGGATGAAACTTGCAGATCGCGGTGTGCAGGTTCGTTTCTTGAATGTGCGCGAACTGGGACGCATCCGCGCCGCGGATGTCATGGGACAGGTGGACGAGAACACGCGTCTGGTGGCGCTGGCGTCCTGCCATTTCCTCGCGGGATGGCGGATCGACCTTCCAGCAATCGGGGAATATCTCCGCAAGAAGCAGATTCTTTTCTGCGTGGATGGAATTCAGACGGTGGGAGCGTTTCCAATGAACGCGGAGCATTTCGACTTTTTGGCAGCGGATGCCCACAAGTGGATGCTGGGGCCGTGCGGCGCTGGAATTCTTTACGTGCGCGAAGAGGTTCAAGATCGGCTGCGACCCATGGTGTGGGGTTGGAACAACGTTTATTGTCCCCACTACGTGGCTCAAGAAGATATGAAGACTCGATCTGGTGGCGCGCGCTACGAAGCGGGCAGTCACAACCTTTTAGGCTTGGTGGGGCTCAACGCCGCGATGGAATTGCTCCTGGAAGTTGGAGTGGAGAAGATCGCAGCCGAACTGTTGCGCAAGCGGTCGTTGCTTGTGCCGTTGATGGAGGCGAAGGGGTTCAGCGTGCTTCAGGCGACAGCGCCGCCACAGAATGCGAGTGGAATTGTGACTTTTTCCCGCGCGGATGCCGACATGACCGCACTGCATCAAAAGCTTGAAAGTGCGGGAATCATTTGTTCACTCCGGGCGGATCGAGCAAGTGAGCAGTACATCCGTTTCTCACCCCACTTTTACAACACGGACGAGGAGCTGCACCGAGCCGTCGAACTGCTTTGATGAAATCCCGCTGCGCCCTCCGGGCTTGAGAATAACATCCGCGAAGGATGTTCACGGCCGAGATGACTTCGGGAGCGCCGTGGGCGTGTGAACCTTTTGAAAAAGGGAGGCAGCGTATTTGGAGACAGGCTCGATTAGAATTTCCGCCGGTGTTTCATCTCCAGAACTCATGGTTGGGCCGGTTGCTTTGATGATCGATGAATGGATGATGTCTCCCGTGGCACAGTCGGCGATCTGAATCTTGATCTCCGCCTTGTCGGGCAGACCGTTCCACCCGGTTGCTCTATCCTCCCATCGAATCAATGTTGGATAGACCAGAAATTGAGCCCGAATGTTTCGCGCAGTCTCAAGCGCATCATCGAAGACTTCCATCTTGCGACCAATCCATGCTTGTCGAGCGCATTTGCCGAAGGCGTCGCGAACAAGCTCAGCCGCCTTTTGGCCGGAATTCAAAACGGGCCCCTTCCTTCCCGGAGCATTGGCGGGAATTCCGACGTAGACCGCAGACTTGGCGTTAAGTCTGGCACCCGTAATTTCTGACGTGGTTGTTTCCCTGACGGTTGACCGGCAACTGGTGGTGAGCAAGGCCGCTGCCGCGGCGGCACAGGACACAAGGCGAGGTAGAAATTTCATCAAGCAATGGACGTATTGATTTGTGACGCGAGTTCTTCTGCTGGATAAGTCCAGATCTCGGCGAGCGTGGGATGATAATGAGGCATCAGAGCCAGTTCGTGAACGGTTGTGCGTTTGTTCATCGCGGCGATGATTTCGTGAAGAAGTTCACCACCCATCGGGCCAACGATGCTGCCTCCAATAATCTCACCGCTGGCAGGATCAGCGAGCAATTTCACGAATCCTTCACGAGCCTCCATGATCAACGATTTGCCGTGATCATCGAAGCGATGGTTCGCAGTCAAATATGGGATTTCCCTGCTCCGTGCCTCCTTCTCAGTCAAGCCTACCGAGGCGACTTGCGGATCCGTGAAGACAACGCTCGTCAGCAAACGATAATCAATGCTCCGAGGAGACGCGGGATGGGCGATATTGTGCGCCGCGATCTCGCCTTGCTGAATGGCGATGTGGACAATCTCGTGCGGCCCAGTGCAATCTCCCGCTGCATAAATGTGAGGTGCCGAAGTCTGCATGTGGCTGTTGGTCACAATCCGGCCGCGCTCCGTTGACACGCCAGCTTTGTCGAGGTTCAGCATCGCCGTGTTGGGTGATCGCCCTAAACCATGAAATAGTTCATCGGCAGTAACACGAACCAGCGCGCCATTCTTGGTGAACTCAACCACTTTTGAAGCGCCGTCGCTGGCGACTTTCATCAACTGGGTGCCAAGGTGGAGTGTGATTCCATCTCGCGCGAACACATGCTCGATTTCCCGCGCCACATCCTCGTCAAAATCGCGTAGAACCTGATGGCTCCGCTGAATCAGTGTTACTTTGACGTCCAGCCGTGCAAAGAACTGCGCAAATTCAATCGCAACGGCACCGCCTCCAAGGATGGTGAGCGATCGAGGAAGCGACATCATCTTCAAAGCATCATCGCTGGTGATGAAGCCGGCCTCGGGCAAGCCTGGCACGGGCGGGGTGGCTGTGATTGACCCGGTGCTGATGATGAAATGATCCGCAGTGAGCACCGTTCCATCGCTCAACGCCAGTTTGTGCGCATCCATGAAACGGGCGTTCGCGCGGAAGAAAGCGAACTTGCCTGAAGTCAACTGGCTGTGGCGATAATCGGCGAATTCGCGAATGAGTCTGTCTTTGCGAGCCATGATCGCCGCGAGATTGAACGTCACTTGTCCTGTCTGAACTCCCCAGGTCGCAGCGTGGCGAACGAGATTAAGGACATCCGTGGCGTAGAGCAAAGCCTTGGTCGGCATGCAGCCGCGAAGAATGCATAGTCCGCCGACATCCTCGCCCCCTTCAATGACAGCCGTCTTCAGCCCAAGTAGAGCCGAAGTCCTCGCCGAGGCATACCCACCACTGCCTCCGCCGATAATCGCGACATCGAAGTGCGTTTTGCGCGATTCACTCATTAAATTGACGATGCGGTGGATGCTCCAAAAATTCAACGCTTCTCTACGCGCTCCGCGACTCGCTTCGGTAATTCAATTTTCATCAACTTCCCGGAATTGAATCGATGGCCACCGTCCGCCGGTTTCCACGAAGGTACGTCCCTGCAAGCAACGTCAGCCCAGCACAGAGCAATATGCAGACAGCAAAGGTGCTGCTGTGGGGGTAGGACGGAAAAATCTTAAGGGCACCCGCTCCAACGGCAGGCCCGAGAAAAATACCAAACCCGATGGCTGCCTCGTGAATTCCTCCTTGCTCTCCTTTCGCCTCGCCAACATCCATGGAGTAGAAGAGCGATGCGTAGTAGATCAGCCCAACAGCGATGCCAAACCCGACCTGAGCGATGACAATCACAGCCAGACTGGGAACCAGCAAGATCGACGCAAACGAGCTAATCAACAGGACAAACGCGGCGAAGAACCAGCGCGCCCGGTAATGCCAGCCGGGCCAGAGCCACAGCGCAAGAAATGTGAACCATCTCGCAAAAAACCAGATCGAACACACAAAACCCGCGAACATCGGCGTCAGGTGAAATTCTCCCGCCAGGCCCGGGATGACCGCTGCCAGCGTGTTGATCGCCACGTAGGCGAAGGGATTCGCGGTCCACGCCATACGAAGAAACATCTTGGAGCGGGCGATGGGGCGTGGAGTCAGTTCGATGCGCACGCCGGCGTTGTCATCGGGAATGAAAGATGATTTCGAGGAGGCAACATTCGCAGCTCTCTCTCGCAACCAGAACAGCAAACAGATCTGCACGAAATGCACCATGGCCGGCAGCCAGAAGATGCTCCGCATTCCCAGCCATTCCACGAGGGCTCCACCGCTGAAGTAAGCCAGCGCGCCTGCGCTGGACCATGTGAGATTGTAAATGCCGACCATTCGCTGCACACCGAGCGGACTTTCACCTTCGCTCACCAGCGCTTCCAATGATGGCCAGGTGAAACACACACTGAAGGTCCATAAAATCATCCAGCCGATTTGTCCCGCGGGAGAGTTGGCGAAATAGCCGCCGATCATGGAGATTATCATCCCGAAGAAGCCGGTTAGCAGCGCATTGAAGTACCCGTGACGTTGCCCATACTTTCCACCGTGCAAGGATGAGAATGTATAAACGAAGCCGAAGGTCGCCGAGACGCAGAGGTTGCCAAAATTGCCGAATCCAAACTGACGCGCCAGCAGGAAGAACAGATAATATGCGTAAAAGGCGGTGCTGATTGAGTTCAGCCACTGGATGACGAGATAACCTGTTTTAAGCTGGCGGTGTGTCATGAGGAACGAGATTCACTCGTGCGCTTCAACTCTTGATCTCCTCGATAGCCTTCAAGCAATACCATTTCACCGCGTTGCTCATTGGAGGTTCGAGCTGATTCAGTTCAACTGGCAAGCACCAGCGGATGTCATGGTGTTCCTCCTCAGCGAGCGAAAGTTGACCTCCTTTTGGCCGGGCGAAGTAAATCATCCCGATGTGTTCATGGCTCGGGTTGATGCGGTGAATATCCAAAAACCTAGGCGCGATCAAGGCGCGCGTACCAGGCTCGGTCGTGGGAGGGCGTTCACCGATCAACTCGACATCGAAGCCGCTTTCTTCCTTCGCTTCGCGCAGGGCGGCGATTTCCGGATCTTCATCCAACTCGATGTGTCCGCCGAGTGGCAGCCACTTTCCGAGCTTGCGATGAAGGATCAGCAACACCTTGCCGTTCTGCACGACAAAGATTGCGACGGTGAAATCGATGGCAAAATGGATATGGGCCATGGGGCGAAGACTGTGGCAAGTGCTCCAGGCGGCGTCAAATCATCCGCCCGCGACAACGTACCCGTGAAGTTCCGCATGAGAATTCTTTCTTTGGCGGCAGGGTTCGTGTAGGAATTTGTTCGACCGAAGACATGAGTGGATTCCATTTCGATCTTTATCAGCACCAGCGCCGTTTCGCCCGAAGCCGATGCGGGGACGCTGCGCGCTTCCCAGAGGCGGAGCCTGCCGGTCGCACCACCCACGGAGCATTGACGATGTTTCGATGGGTGGCAGCGGTTGCTTGCTTGTTGGTTCTTGCCGGCCTTTTATCAGGTTGCGCGACATCCACCCTTGCGACCCGAAAGCAGGAACGCTGGTCGGCATACGCGGCATTGTCTGAAGAAGAGCGCCGCCTGGTCGATACGAGTCAGATTCAAACCGGGATGAGTGAGGATGCGGTGTTTCTCTCGTGGGGAAAGCCGCTTCAAATTCTCGAACAGCAAAACGAGACCGGCAGATTTACGACCTGGCTGTACCATGGCAGCGAGCTTCAAAGCGATTGGTACTGGCGCTACCAGGTCGGAGGACATCCGCACGGATACTTTCGAAATGCGCACCCGGTCCCGTATCATGACATACATGATTACGTGAAAGCGGAGGTCGTCTTCGCCGGCGGCAAGGTGCTACGCTGGCAAACACTGCCGAGACCCGCTTACTGACCACATCGCGCTTCCACACCTGGAGATCCATCACTTTGGCAAAACTTGATCACATCGAATTGCGCGGCGACCGCTCGGTGACGCGCATCCCAATAGTCTATGAAGACCGCTCCGTCATGGCGATCGACAAGCCCGCCTGGTGGATGCTCGTACCGTTCGACTGGCAGCGAACGGACCGCAATCTCGCGGCCGCCATCGCATCATCATTGGAGGCACGTGATTTTTGGGCCCGGTCAAGGAATCTGAAATTCCTCCGGAACGTGCATCGGCTTGATGCGGAAACCACGGGCATACTTCTACTCGCCAAGAGCGCGGGCGGGGTCAACACCTTCGGAGATCTTTTCGAATCACGTCGCATGGAGAAAACGTACCTGGCTGTCGTTCGGGGCGAGCCGAAGAGATCTGAGTGGACGATCCGGTTGAATCTGGCGCCAGACCCCGACTGCATCGGACGCATGAAAGTGGACGACAGCATGGGCAAGGAGGCGGAGACGTCGTTTCGAGTGGTCGAATCGCGAGCGGGGCACACACTGGTCGAAGCACACCCATTCACCGGACGGACGCATCAAATCCGTCTGCATCTTCAAGCCAGCGGACATCCCATCGTCGGAGACCCGATGTACGGATCGGCCCCGGGACTGGCCCCGAAGAGCGCGAAAGGAGTGCTCGAGTATCCGATGGCCTTGCGCGCTGTTGGATTGAATTACATCGATCCATTCACACGCCGCGAAACAAGGATTAGAGCTCCGGTCGAGAGGTTCCTGAAAGCGTTTGGATTTGAACTCACTATTTAAGTTTCGGTCTGGTTCGTGGAAAGCGCGTATCAATAGCGTATTCATTGGTATATTATGAATTTCAGCTAACTTACACCCATGTCGTTTGACCACCTCAAACCGAAACTTACGTGTTAGGATTTGTTAGGATAAGTCACGAGGCTGAAGGTTCAACACAACGGCGTCACCATGAAAACGCCTTTCTTTGACTTCGCGAAGCTCACCAACCAAGAATTCCTTCACAGCCACCAATAGAAATCCGTTCCGCCGTCGGGATCGACTGCGGCAGTTACCCAATCGTCCCAGTGGTCTAGAACTTTGGCAAGGGCTGGGCACTGGGAAAGGGCTGGGCGCAAACCACGGAGTTCATGCAAGCGGGATTTGATTGGCGCTGTAGCCGAGAGGTCGCGGAGGAGCCGGGCTTGGAGAACCAGCGTGCGAGCCTCCCCCATTCGATTGTGCAGTCGGATCTGGATGGCCCTGACCTGGTCAAGCAACTGCAGAGCCACTGCCCGATCAGAGTCAAGCTTGGCGCGGTAGGTTAGCGTCAAGTCTGCGAGATCGCCTTCGAAGTTTTGGGCCAGTTGCAATCTTTCCGCCGCTTCGAGCGTACGGTGGGCATCTTCCGCGCGGCCAACGGCGCGATAGACATCCCCGAGATCGGCCAGTGCACGGGCAATCACTCCTGGGTTGGCTTGGAGGCGACGTTCGGGCCGGCAGGCATCTTCAAGCGCCGCCATCGCCTCGCTAGGATGACCATTGCGTAGAAGGAATAGGCCGCAATGGTCGAGGAAGGCTACGGCCGTGCCAGAGTTACCGTCGGAGGCCGCCAGGAATTCGCGTCCCGTCTCGATCCACCTTTCGATGGCCGCGGCGGGAACCAGACCCCGGTGGCGATAAGCGCATACGTAGTCGTTGACAAGCGAGAAGGTCAAGGAATGCAACCGCATCAATTCGTCCAGCGCGGAGATGCTGTCGCAGAAACCTCGCCGGCTTTGCACCCACGCCCGCAGACGGAGGAATTCATAGTTCAAATCCGAGTCAAATGTATCCTGAAAGATCCCCACTTCGCTAAGTCGTTCGGCGGCGGATTCGTGATTGCCCCGGTCGTGGAATGCGAGCGCCTGACCCACCATCATGCCCAGGTGATCGTGGATGGAGACCTTACAATCGCGGAATCCTTTCGGTACCTCTTGCCAGCGTTCCTCGGAGGTG
The DNA here is from genome assembly GCA_009695275.1 of Pedosphaera sp. GTDB lineage: Bacteria > Verrucomicrobiota > Verrucomicrobiia > Limisphaerales > F1-12-MAGs170 > F1-120-MAGs170. The sequence goes on from SIBF01000023.1 coordinate 34,068, forward strand.
AATGGATGTGAGAGATCGAGCATGACGCGTCTCTCGCAGTCCACCACGCCCCGCCAGCTACATGTGAAACGTTTGCGTTCAGCCGCAAAACGCTGGACGCACTGGCCGCGGAGCTTCGCGCGCCCGATGGCAGGCGGTTGGGCAACGGCGTGCTCAATGTTATCCACGCCAGGGAAGCGATGCGTGAGGACACCGGCATGATCCAGCTCGGAGAAGATGCCGCCATCCAACTGACCAAAGCGTGTGTCGATCTCGCAGAGTTCCTGGTGGACTTGTGCTATTGACCAGGCATCCGTCCGCCGGAGTTTCAAACTTTGCATTTCTTCCAGGAGAACATCGGAGTCGAGGATCGTGGCGGAATTGGCATTGAGTCGTGCATGCTGCCATTGATCCTCCTTGACGCCGCGCCGTCCCGCGCGTTCAAGGAACAGAGAGAGTTTGATCGCCCAATCGAGTTGGGTCGCAACAGAGGCTGGCGCGCCATTCTCCAGGCGATCCAGCATGGTACGCCATTCAATGCAGACGCGTTCAGCCCACGGCGGCATGAATTGGGCGTGAACGTGGGCCTCGGCCACTTCGAGGTAATGACGTTGGATTTGCACCGCGCTCAACTGGCGTCCGCCGAGCGTACGCGTGGTGGCCTGGCAGGCCGGATCGGCGGCGAAGCGTTGCATGGCGCTGAGCGGATTCATCAGCTGCACCGCACGGCCTGGCTGCAGGCCTGCCTCGATCATGGCCGCAATCACCGCAGTGGCACCCATGTTAAGCCAGAGCGCGGTCTCGGAACAGACGCTTTCACCACAAATGATATGGAGCCGGTGAAACCCGTCGGCGGCAAGAGTCTCGTCCTTGGTGTGAAAAATGCCCCGGTCGCTGGTGCTGTTGTTGGAAAACTCTTGTTTCAGGAACGCCACACGCGGTGAGAGCGTGAACGCAAGCCGGCTGCCGGCGAGTTCGATGCCACCCGCACCGGAGTAAACAATCCGGCTGACCAGATGCGGGATTATCTGTTCCGGAAGTTTCCCCGGGTCCGCACGGTGCATGAACGATGTGTGGCAGCCCCACGTCGAGCCCGAGCCGCTGTGGTCCACGTTCGTCTTGAAGAGGAGCACTTCCGCGGCTGAAGGTGAGTGACGTTTCAGTTCAGCAGCCACTGTGCTCAACACCCTCTCTCCAGCATGCATGTAGCGCACCAAGTCCCACGGGTTGGCGCATTCGGGCGTGGTCATCTCGGGATGGCCCGAGTCGATGTAAAAGCGGGCGCCATTGGGCAGGAAGATTCCGCCGCCATCCGTCGCCGGCAGGTGGGCCAGGCAATCGCGCGCCGTATTCATGAAGCGAGTTGCCCAGTCGCGATTGGGCCCCGCGCGCACAGCCTCACGGTCGCGAACCGCAAAGCCGTACTCCGTTTCCATGCCAAACAAGCTTTCACTCATGCGGGTCTGCCTCCAGGAAAACAACGGCGTGAGATCTGGGAACTGCACGTCATCAAAGCCCCCAGAAAATATCGCCGTAGCTGTCAATGGCCCTGTCCAGCGTCCCAGCAGTTCTCATTTTGACGGCTGAGGTGGAATGAGGCGGTCTGAGCGGTCTGAAGGTTTTTTCATTTTGTCCTGGACTCACACCGTTTTTTGGTTTATCCCGGTTTCGGATGCTAACCGAACCGCTCATCCAGGGGCGTTATCTGA
>SIBF01000024.1 GCA_009695275.1 Pedosphaera sp.
CCAAGGTCAGGAAAAAGGAGTGGGTCGTTTGAACAGTCTGTCATGCTCGAAATGAAAGCCAGTGCAGTGCCAATCCCTTTGATAAACCTAGCGCAATTGCACTTTTCTCTCTCCGTTTTCCGCCAGGCTATGATCGATCCGGGCTAAAGGGTTGGACCATTGGCAAGTGCCAGTCGGCAGTCGCCGGTGAGCCGCAACCTTATTACATGATCGTCGGCCTCTACGCCGACACTCGCGCCGACCTGGAAGCCATCATTGCGTCGCCCGAGGGGCAGGCAACGATCGCTGATGTGCCACGATTCGCGACTGGCGGCTTTACATTTATGTTCAATGATGAGGTCGTGTTGGTCCCCTGAGAGCTGGCTTGAGATTCTGGAAAAGTTCCACCGCATTCCCGCCGCCCGTTGGAGATTCCGGGATTGAACCGCCCAGGCCAGCGGCTGATTGTTGCGAATGCCCTGAAAGTCTTCGCGAAACTTTCGTGGGCACCATACCATCACCAGCATGAGCCGCATTTCCATCGTTCAGCTTCTCATTCTGTGCCTGCTGGGTGTTCCGTGGTTCGGCCACGCGGCGGACGCCCGGCGGCCCAACATCCTTCTCGTGATGACCGATGATCAGGGTTACGGAGAAATGAGCTGCCATGGAAATCCCATTCTGAGGACACCCAATCTGGACCGCCTCCACGCTCGCAGCGTCCGGTTCACGGACTTTCACGTCAGCCCTACTTGCTCACCCACGCGCGCGGCACTGTTGACCGGCCGGCATGAATTCCGGTCGGGCGTCACGCACACGATCTTCGAACGCGAGCGGCTCGGTCTTTCCGCGACGACGATGCCGGAGGTTTTACGGTCGGCGGGTTACTCCACAGGCATCTTTGGCAAGTGGCATCTCGGCGACGAGGAGCCGTATCAACCGCACCGCCGCGGCTTCGACGAGGTCTTCATTCACGGCGGCGGCGGCATTGGGCAGACCTATCCCGGCAGTTGTGGGGACGTGCCCGGGAATACTTATCGAGACCCGGTGATCCGGCACAACGGACGGTTCGTGCGCACGGAAGGTTACTGCACGGATGTTTTCATCGAACAGGCGTCACGCTGGATCAACGACTGCCGCCGCAAGGATCGACCTTTCTTCGCTTACATCACCCCGAACGTTCCGCACGGTCCTTTCATCAGCCCCGGTTCTGAGTGGGAGGCGCCATATCTCAATCGCGGACTGTCCACTGATATCGTCCGCTATTACGCGATGATCGCGCACTTCGACGCCGCGTTGGGCCGGCTGTTGGACCGGTTGACGGAATGGAAGCTTGAGCAGGAGACGCTGGTGATTTTCATGACCGACAACGGCCACTCCGTCCCGGGAATCTTCAATGCCGGCATGAGAGGCATGAAAGGAACTGCGTATCAGGGTGGCACCCGTGTGCCATCCTTCTGGAGCTGGCCCGGCAAATTTCCGGAAGGCGTGGATGTGAACCGGTTGACCGCGCATCTGGATGTGTTCCCAACGCTTGTGGAATTGTCAGGCGGGAAAGTCCCGCGCCAGGTCCGCCGGGATTGGGAGGGCCGCAACCTGTTACCCTTGTTGAAGAATCCCAACGCCCGGTGGCCGGATCGCATGCTCTTCACGCATTTCGGACGTTGGGAATCCGGCCAGGCCGAAGCACATAAGTTCAAGGTTTGCGCCGTGCGCAACCAACGCTTTCGCCTGGTCAACGATGTTGAACTTTACGACATCCAGGCCGATCCAGGTGAAACGATCAATGTCACTGCACAGCACCCGATGGAAGCGGCCCGGCTGCGCGCAGCCTATGCACGCTGGTGGAAAGACGCATTGCCATCAGCCCTCGCCAGCGAATGGGACCGTGGTCCTGAGATCAATCCGTTCAAGCAACTCTATTGGGAAGAACTGGGCGGCGCTGCCGACGAGGCGATCCGGCAGCGCATGAACCCGGACCACAAATTCAATCCCAAGCGTCCGCCGCTCTGAGCGCGTCCGAATTGATGATTCGCGCTTGGCCCTCGTGCTCCCTTGGTCCATCCTGCCGGTGACTCATGAATCCAACACGCCGCCTATTCACCCTCTGTTTGGCGTCTTCTTTGATTCTGTTCATTGCTCAACCGGCGATATCTGGCACGTTTGAAAAACTCGGCATCCCTGTCCGCGTGGGCGGGTTGATGGGCTGCATCGCCGGCCCGAACGGACGCGGCGGCGAGGCGCTTTACTTCAACTTCAATCAAATCAGCGGGAAGCTGTTCCTCGTGCAGGTGGATCCGGACACCGGCGAGGCGCGGCAATTCAATGCGCCCGAAGGTCCGGGTGCCTGGGCCCTCATCGCGGGGCCGGACGAACGGATTTATCTCGGCACCTGGGACGGCGGGCTGGTGCTGCGGTTCGATCCGAAGCACCCGGACAAAGGCATCGAGGTCGTGGGCAAGCCTTCGCCCACCGAGGAGTATCTGTGGCAATACGACCTGGGAAAGGATGGCAAGCTTTACGCCTGCACTTACCCGCAAGCAAAGCTCGTGAGCTTCGATCCGAAGACTGGCGCGATGGAAGACCTGGGCCGCATGCACCCGACCGAGATGTATTCGCGCAGCGTGGCCGTCGGGCCGAATGGCAAGATTTACTTGGGCGTCGGCACGGAGAAGGGCGACCTCGTCGTGTTTGATCCCGCGACCAAACAACACCGCAGCCTGCTGCCGCCGGGATTGGAAGGCACGGAGGGCTGGACCACGGTTGGCGTCTCGAGGCGCAGCGATGGAAACGTCTATGCCGAATTCGGCACCAACCTGATGCGCCTGGATGATGAGACCCCGGTTCGCGTGGAAACCGCGCCGGACCGGCCTCAATTGAAGCTTCGCGATGGCCGTGTGGTTTCCCTGTTCGAACGCGGGCGGTTCACGTTGCTCGATCCGAAGACGGGCAAGACCGTCGATCGCACGTTCAAGTATGCGGGCAACGGCGACCACATCTTCATGGTCGGAGCCGGGCCATCGAACTGCGTCTATGGCAGCACGGCGATGCCGCTTGAAGTGTTCCGCTACGACCCGGCGGCAGATCGCAGCGAGCATCTCGGACAGATGCCGGGCGGCGAGGTGTATTCGATGCTCGAACGCGAAGGGAAGCTTTACCTTTGCTATTACGGCGGCGCGATCATGAACCTCTACGATCCCGCCAAGCCGTTTTGGAAGCACGGCACCGGCGCGGACTCAAATCCCATTTCGTTCGGCGGCGTTGGCGATGGTCACCTGCGTCCGCGAGCGATGATTTATGGGCCGGAAGGTTCGATCTGCGTGGGCAGCGAACCGCCCTACGGCCAGTTGGGCGGCGCGATCGGGGTCTGGGATCCGAAGCAGAACAAGACGATCGAGAATTACCGCCACGTGATCACGAATCAGAGCATCGTGTCGCTGGCGTGGGAACCGAAGAGCGGGCTGATCTTCGGCGGTAGCGGCAACTATGGCGGCGGCGGCACCCGTGCGGTGGAGAAGGAGGCGAAGTTCTTCGCGTTTGACCCGAGGAAGAAGGAGAAGGTGTTTGAAACGGTGCTGGCACCCGGCGCGCGAAATTACCCGGCCACCCTCGCGGCCAACGGCAAAGTGTTCACCACCGTCGGGGACAAAATGTTCATCTTTGATCCGCGTGAGATGAAGGTGTCGCAGACGATCCAGCTACCGGGCCCGCAGGTGGAGATTTCGCTCGGTCAGCTTCGGGATGGCCGATTGGTCGGCCTGACAACAAAGGGCGTTTATGTCGTTGACGCCGCGCGCGGCGAGGTTGTGCAAACCGAGAAGGCGCCCGTGCCAGTGCGTTGCGGTTTCGCGCTGGTGGACGACATGGTTTATTTCGGCTCCAATGCAGAGTTGTGGCGCTGGCGGAACCACTGAGCTTCCGGCGTTGCCACACTTTCTCAGAGCGGCAAACGACAATGATGACAATGACACCAGGTGAACAGGACACGCACGTCAGCCAGGCCGCTCACGGAATTTTCAGGCGCGCACTTTGGGTCACATGGCTATGGTGGTTGGCAACGACGGTTTTCACCATCTTCCCCGCCGCGTCCGCGTCGGCTGACTCGAACCTCGGCGACTGGCGGGGCGTTTCCGTGCGCGAGGAGATTCGCCCCGAGTTTCTCACGCGACAGGATCGCGGAGGTGACAAGCAAGGCAGCCTTGTCATTCGGGCGGACGATCGCGATGGGCTGGACGGTCATTGGGAGAAGACGTTCCCGGTCACCGGTGGCAAGTGGCATCGGTTTCTCGTTTTGAGACGCGTTGAGAACATCTCATCGCCGCGACGCTCGGCGCTCGTGCGCATCCACTGGCGCGATGCCAATGGCAGGCCCGTTCGCCATGATGCCCCTGGCGCCCACAGCTTCGCGCCGGATGTGGCACCCGTCGCCGAGCCGGAATATCCGAACGACGGTGCTCTTGATGCGGCGGGTTGGACAGAAGTGAGCGGCGTTTACCACGTTCCATCCAAGGCGACGCAGGCGATGGTCGAATTGCACCTTCGCTGGGCCCCGCGCGGGGTGGTGGAGTGGAGAGGGGTTTCCCTCGCTGAAGTGCCACCGCCCGCGCCGCGCAAGGTCCGCCTGGCCACGGTCCATTACATTCCGAAGGACGGGAAATCAGCAATGGACAGTTGCCGCCAGTTCGCGCCATACCTCGAAGAAGCCGCGAAGAAGCATGCGGATCTCGTCGTTCTCCCTGAAACGCTCACGGCCGCCGGAAATCGCCTGTCCTATCTTGAGGCCGCCGAACCGATCCCGGGTCCCTCAACGGCTTACTTCGGCGCACTGTCGAAGACGCATGGCTTGCATCTCGTCGTGGGCCTTGTCGAGCGCGAACGGCATCTCATTTACAACACCGGCGTGCTCATTGGCCCCGACGGCGCGCTTGTCGGCAAGTATCGGAAGGTCTCCCTGCCGCGGACCGAGATCGAGGCGGGCATCACGCCGGGCACGGAGTATCCGGTGTTCGAGACGAAGCTCGGCCGCATCGGCATGATGATCTGCTACGACGGCTTTTTTCCGGAACCGGCGCGGCAACTGGCCATTCGAGGCGCGGAGATCATTGCGTTTCCGGTGGCTGGCTGCAATCCGTTGCTCGCCGCCGCGCGCGCGTGCGAGAATCACGTCTTCCTCGTGAGCAGCACGTATTCCGACACTTCGTTGAACTGGATGATCTCGGCCGTTTATGATCGCGAAGGCCGCGTGCTCGCGCAGGCGAAGGAATGGGGCACCGTCGCCGTCGCGGAAGTGGACCTGGGGGAGCGCCTCTACTGGTCGAGCCTCGGCGATTTCAAGTCGGAGATTCCGCGGCACCGGCCGGTGTGGAAGGGTGAATGAAGCGCATGGAAATCTGGGACCTTCATTGCCACCTGGGCGGCGTGCCGGGAGAGACGCCCGAGGCGCGGCTTGGGAAGCTGCTCGAGTACGCGGACCGCATGGGCATTGCGCGATTGTGCGTCTTCATGGGCATGGAGTTCAGCTACGATCCGTCGCCTGAAAAACTGCGGGAGGACAACAATGCGGTGCTCCGCGCCATCCGCGCGCATCCCGGCCGCGCATTTGGTTTCGTTTATCTCAATCCGAAGCACACGCAGGCCAGCCTGGATGAACTGAATCGTTGTGTGCGGGACGGCCCGATGGTCGGCGTGAAGCTCTGGGTGGCGCAGCATTGCAACGCGCCGGAGCTGGACCCGATCATCGCGCGCGCGGCCGAACTCAAGGCGCTCATCTTCCAGCACACATGGCTCAAGATCACCGGCAACCTGCCGGGCGAATCCACACCGATGGACCTTGCCGAACTTGCCGCGCGGCATCCGGACGCGCTGCTCGTGTGTGGGCACACGGGGGGTGATTGGGAGGTTGGAATCCGCGCCATTCGTCCGCACAACAATGTGTATGCCGATTTGGCGGGCGGTGATCCCACGGCCGGCATCACCGAGATGGCCGTGCGCGAACTCGGAGCCGAACGTGTTCTTTACGGTAGCGATGCCGCCGGCCGCAGCTTTGCTTCGCAGCTCGCGAAGGTGCATGGAGCGGACATTCCCGAGCGGGCCAGGCGGCTGATCTTCGCGGAGAATCTCAAGCGTCTGCTTGCCCCCATCCTGAGAGAGAAGGGAATGAGAGTGTGAAGCGACCGTTGTTGGAACCTGGTCCTGTTATCCGCTCATTCATCGCTTGCTCACCGCGTCGAAGTTTAGCAGATTGACGCCATGAGCGCGGCGGAGATTGTTAAAGAATTGGGAGCCTTGCCGGAGTCGGAGAAAGCAGGCGTAGCACGATCTGTGTTGGAAACCCTGTACCCCGCAAGCGGGCAGATGATCGAGCGCGTTCTGCGCCGTTTGGAGCACCCAGACGTTCCGGGAGATTTTTGGGAAGCGGTGGAAGAAGTCGAAGATGGAAAGTCCACCGAGATGAGGGATGAGCATTTTGAAAAGCCTCCCGTGTGAACGGCTATCGCTACAAGGCGGCCCCGAAGTTCTGGCGGAATTACAAAAAGCTCACCGCGATTCAAGTGCGTTCGGTACTGGCGGCGTGGCAAATCTTCAAGCGCGACCCCTTCGACCCTCGATTGAAGACGCACAAGATCCATCGCCTCTCCGCCGCCTATGGCAAGACCGTTTACGCCGTCGAAGTTGAGCGCGACTTGCGGGTCGTATTTATCGTGGATCAAGGGACCGTGTTCACGTTGGACGTTGGGACGCACGACCTTTACCGCGCTTGAACCCACCTGCGAGCCCTTAGCCACATGGAATATCGCAACTCAGCCTCTCCCATCGAGCGCCGAGATTTTTTGAAACTTGCCGCCGTGAGCGCGGGGCTTCTGACTGTTGGGCAGATGGGGAACGCGGCAACTTCACGAGCCGGATCGCCGGGCTTGATTGATGTGAACGTCAACCTCTCACGTTGGCCGACGCGCCGGCTGCCTTTGGACGATCCGGAGAAGTTAGTGGCCAGGCTGCGTTCGCGCGGCGTGACGCAAGCATGGGCCGGAAGCTTCGATGGATTGCTGCATAAGGATCTCACTGCGGTAAACGCTCGGTTGGCCGAGGAATGTCGCCGACATGGACGCGGCATGCTGCTGCCATTCGGTTCGATCAACCCGACACAGCCCGATTGGGATGAGGAATTGAGCCGGTGCGCGGAAGTGCATCGGATGCGCGGCATCCGGCTGCATCCGAATTACCACGGCTACAAGCTTGACGATCCCGCCTTCGCTCGCCTGCTGAAGTTGGCGACTGAGCGCAAGCAGATCGTCCAGCTTGCACTCGTGATGGAGGACGAGCGGATGATGCATCCGCTGCTGCGCGTCGAGCCGGTGGACACTGCACTGCTCGTGAGTGTGTTGAAACAGACGCCCGGTTTGCGTCTGGTGCTGGTCAATTCACTGCACACATTGCGGGGCGACGCACTTCGAACGCTCATCGCGGCTGGCGACGTCAGTGTCGAGATCTCCATGCTGGAAGGCGTGGGCGGTGTTGCGAGCCTCCTCGAACAGGTTCCCGCGAGCCGGGTGATTTTCGGCTCGCACGCGCCGCTGTTTTACTTCGAATCTGCGGAACTCAAGCTCAAAGAGTCGCCGCTGACCATCGAGCAGATGCGAGCGATTCGCTCCGGGAATGCGAAACGTCTGCTCGCCTGATCGCAAATTCCGGTTCATGTTCCGGGCATGAACCACTCCGATTTGCCAGCCCACGCCACTTCTTCTGCTCCCGTCTCGCGCCGCCACTTCATTGCCGCCACCTCGGCCACCCTGCTTTCAGGCGCGCTGAAGTCTCCGGCTCAAGAGTCAGCCACTCCGGCAAATGACAGGCTCGCTGTTCACGGCGGCGTGAAAACGGTCAAGGCCGCCCCGAAACTCGGCCGCCGCTGGGGCGCACCCGAACGCGAGAGGCTCGATGCGATGATCGAACAGGACACGCTCTTTTACTGGAAAGGGCCGCAGACAACCGCGTTCGTCGAGAGCTTCAAGAAAGTTTGCCCGGCGACATATGTGATGCCGTGTTCGTCCGGGACGGCTGCGTTGCACATCGCAGTGGCGGCGGCAGGCATCGGACCGGGCGACGAAGTGATCACCTCGCCGATCACCGACATTGGGACGACAATCGGAGTCATCTACCAGCAGGGCGTGCCGGTGTTCGCCGACCTTGGCGCGAGCACCTACAACCTCGATCCAGCCGACGTGGAACGTCGAGTCACGCCGAAGACGAAGGCGATCATCGGCGTGCATCTTTGCGGCAACCCGTGCGACCTCGCCGCATTGAAAGCGATTGCCGACAAGCACAACCTGATTCTCATCGAAGACTGCGCCCAGGCGTGGGGCGCGAAGTTTCGCGGGCAGCCGGTCGGCACCGTGGGCCACATTGCGTGCTTCTCGCTGCAAAACTCAAAACACATCACGTCCGGTGACGGCGGTGTCGTGGCGTCGAATGATGAGCGGTTCGGCCCGATGCTCCAACGATTCGGCGACAAAGGCTACGACCGGGTGAAGGGCGGACTGTTCGAGCACTTCGCCACGAATTATCGGTGGACAGAATCGCAGGCAGCGGTGGCCACGGCTCAACTGGACCGCCTCGAAGCCATCGTGAGCACACGTTCGCGGTTTGGGAATCTGTTGAGCCAAAAGATCGCCGATGCGCCGGGCGTGCTGCCACACCACGTGCATCCCGGGGATCGGTGCGGCTACTGGTTCTATTTCTTCCGTGTCAATCCGGCAGCGTTGCGTTGCACGCGCGAGGAGTTCGTCAAGGCGCTCGGCGCCGAGGGTGTCGAGTCCGGCCTCGGCTACATTCCAGTGCCGCTCTATGGAAACCCGGTGTTCCAGAAGCACGGTTTCTTCGCGGGACGCTGGCCGCTGCGCGAGTTCGGCCTCACGACGATGGATTACTCGAAAGCGAGTTGCCCCGAAGCCGAGGCGATCCTGAAGACCGGCATCCGCATCACGATTCACGAAGGCATGACGGAGGAATACATCCTTGCCACCGCTGCCGCCGTGCGAAAAGTGGCGCGATATTACAAGGTATGAAAAACATCGAATGCCGTGAAACGTCCAGCCATCTGGTTGGCGTGACTTCCTGAAAACAGACAAACGAGATCCCATGCATCTGAAATTCCTTATCGCCATTCTCATCATCGGTTCGATGGCGTCATCGAACTTGCGCGCCACAGCCGCTGCTGCGCACCCAAACATCCTCTGGATCACGAGCGAGGATCACGGACCGCACATGGGCTGTTACGGCGACGGGTATGCGACCACCCCAAACGTGGATAAGCTTGCCGCGCGGGGGATGATTTACTCCCACGTCTGGTCCTGCGCGCCGGTCTGCGCGCCTTCGAGGACCGCGCTCATCTCGGGCATGTACCCGACATCGACCGGCAGCGAGCACATGCGGAGTCTTGTGCCCTATCCAGCGGGCAAGCAGATGTTCCCCCAGTTGCTGCGTGAGGCGGGCTACTATTGCTCGAACAACTCGAAGGAAGATTACAACCTCGCGAAGCCGGGCACGGTATGGGATGACTCATCGAAACGCGCGCACTGGACCAACCGAGCGAGCAATCAACCCTTCTTCGCCGTGTTCAATTCGGAGAAGAGCCATGAGAGCAGGATTCGCGTGCTGCCTCACGAAATCATTCACGACCCGGCGAAAGTTCATGTCCCCGCGTATCATCCCGACACGCCGGAAGTGCGCCGGGATTGGGCACAGTACTACGACATTGTCAGCGAAGCGGACGGGGACGCTGGCAAGGTACTCGAACAGCTCGAAACCGACGGTCTCGCGGATGATACGATTGTCTTTTATTACGCCGATCACGGCTCCGGCATGCCCCGCAGCAAGCGTTGGCCCTACAATTCAGGTCTGCACGTGCCGCTGGTGGTTTTCATCCCGGAGAAGTTCAAGGAACTCCGTCCATCCGATTACAGGCCTGGTGGCAAATCCGATCGACTCGTTAGCTTCGTCGATTTCGCGCCCACAGTGCTAAATCTTGCTGGAGTGAAGCCGCCGGAATGGATGCAGGGCCGGGCCTTTCTTGGCAGATTCATCGCGCCTCCGCCGTCGTTTCTCCACGGTTTCCGCGGCCGAATGGACGAACGATTCGATCTCGTGCGGAGCGTGACCGATGGCCGCCACGTTTATGTCCGCAATTACATGCCGCACCTCATTTACGGCCAGCGGATCGATTACATGTTTGAAACACCAACGACACGCGTTTGGAAGCAGCTCCATGACGAAGGCAGGCTCAGTCCGGCGCAGGACAGTTTCTGGAATCCCAAGCCGCCGGAAGAACTCTACGATCTGCAAAGCGACCCCGAAGAGGTGAACAACCTAGCCTCTTCACTGTCGCACCAGAAAATCAAGACAAGGCTTCGCAACGCTCAAAAGGATCATGCGTTAAGAATCCTCGACGTGGGACTCATCCCCGAAGGCGAACGCTTCTCTCTCGCGCGAGGAGGCTCACCTTACGATCTCGGCCACAACCACGCCCGGTATCGCTTCGCCCAAGTGTTCAAGATCGCGGAACTCGCCTCGACATTGAATCCAGATGCGCTTCCGGCGCTGAAGCGTGCAATGAAGGATGCCGACAGCGCCGTGCGTTACTGGGGAACGCTTGGAGTGTTGATGAGCGGCAGAAATGGAGCCGAAGCGGCACTCCCGGAATTGCGAACTGCGCTTCGGGATCCCGCTCCCGAAGTCCGTATGACCGCAGCTCAGGCCCTTGGAGAGTTCGGCTCAGAAGCCGATTTGAAGGATGTCCTGCCACTGCTCGTGGCCCTCGCGGACTGGGGCAAGCAAAACGTGTTCACCGTCATGGCTGCTCTGAACAGCCTTGATGCGCTCGGCACCAAGGCGGCGCCTGCGGCGGATTTGATCAAGAGTCTCCCGGTCAATGGGGCGGTGCCCGACACCCGGTATTCCTCTTACGTGCCAAAGCTCGTTGACAGTGTTCTGAGCAGATTCAATCAATCGTTGCCGGAGCCAGCTCGACCTTGAACACGAATGGTTGAATCTCGAGTCATGCGTAATCAGCCACCCAATGTCGCAGGATCAGTCACGTCGCCTTTGTTGTAATCCACATAGGCTTCAGTCAAATCAGCGGCATACATGATGGCACTGGCTTTGCCGAGGTTGAGGTCGATGTGGAGGTCAAACTCGTTCGGCGCGGCGGCAGCGCAAAGTTCCTTGAAAGTCGCCTTCGTCGGCTGGCCACGCTTGAGCGAGTAAATAATCTTCCGGCTGCCCGGCGCGCTGTAGCCAATGTCCACAAGGTCCTCGACGACGGTCGCCGCGCTGTAGCCAAGCGCGTCAATAATGCGGCCCCAGTTCGGGTCGCCGCCGTGCCAGCTTGTCTTCACGAGAGCGCTGTTCGCCACAGCCCGCGCGGCGGCATCAGCGTCCTGAATCGTCTTCGCGCCCGCCACGCGCACAGTCACGACTCGGTGAACACCTTCGCCATCGCGCACGATCATCCTGGCGAGTTCGAGCGTCACGTGATTGAGCGCGGCTTGGAAGGTCTTCATTTCCGCGCTCCGCGCGCCGAGTTTCGGGTTTCTTGCGAGTCCATTCGCCAACACGAGCACGGTGTCGTTGGTGCTCATGTCGCCATCCACAGTGATGCGGTTGAAACTATTCGCCACAGCCTCGGTCAACGCGCCCTGTAGCGCCTTCGACTCGATGGCGGTGTCGGTGGTGATGAAGCAAAGCATCGTGGCGTGGAGACCTTGCGGCAGCGACGCGGGACGCGCGCCGGTCGGGCTCATACCCGGCTGGATCATGCCCGCGCCCTTGCAGATGCCTCCGATGCGGACGGCCTTGCCACCGAGCTTGAACTCCACGGCGATTTTCTTCGGCCGCGTGTCACTGGTCATGATGGCCTCGGCGGTTTCATCGGCGTGCCCAGGAGTGTTGCCGAGCAATTGAGCGACTTCCTCGATGCCGTTGTAGATATTTTCCATCGGCATGTTCACGCCAATGCGGCCGGTGCTGGCAACGAGAACGACTTCCTCCTCCATGTGGATGTGGGCAGCGGCAAATTGAGTCATCTCGATCGCATCCTTCATACCTTGTCTCCCAGTGCAGGCGTTGGCATTGCCAGAGTTCACCACGATGGCCTGCGCCTTGCCGTTCTTTACGCGCTTCGCACAGACCTTGACGGGCGCGGCGCAAATCTGGTTGGTCGTGAAGAGGCCGGCGACGGCAGCGGGTACTTTGGACACGATGAGCGCAAGGTCGCGCTTCATTCCTTTGTTAGAGCCTTTGCCGGTGCCGAGGCGTTTGATATCACAGAAAACGCCCGCGCTCCTGAAGCCCTGCGGAGCGACGATCGACCCTTCGATGGATTTGAGTTTTGCTTTCATCTGTGTGGAAATGACCCGCGAATGGCGGGTCTGGACTTAGACATCAGGGAAGTTGCCGGAGAATGGCATCCGGGAGTTGAGGGGTGAATTTCGGATATTTTTCCGCCACGCGAATGAGATCGAGTTCATCCTTCTTGCGTTTGGAGAGGCGGCGCTGAGGGTCGGACCACGCCCATATTTTCGCCTGCACCAAGTCGGCGAGCGATGCAACGCGCAAGCACATTCCAAGTGTTTCATGCATTTCAGCGCGGGCCGGGAAACCAGCATAGCGTTCGTCTTTGGTGAACTGGATGCTGAGTTGACTGCCGGGTCGGAGTGCGTTGAGTGAGTGGGGATGGTCTTCCATCTTGAAGCCGAGCGACGCCAACCGATGACTGACTGGTTCCATGTGCTCGGCAGTGAGCACGAAATCAGCATCCATTGTGTAAACAGGCTCGACGTAACAGTTGATGGCCAGGCCTCCAATCAAGCAGTAATCGCGCAGCGATTCACAGAGCGCGACAACCTGGCGCAAGTCGTCGCCACTTCCTGATATCGATTCGAATGCGGCGCTGGCAGTCATCGCCACGGAGTTAAGCAACCTGTCCGCAGGGAGCAAGACCGTCCTTTGATCTATTACCGCCTTCTCATCAAGCTTCCACCCTTGGATCGCTTGACCCGAACGTGCCGGCCTTGTACTCGTGGCGGCACCAAGCATGAATACCAAGCTTACGTGGAAGGAATCAGAGGAGATCGCATGGGCCCTGGCGGACAAGTTTCCGGACCAGGATCCTTTGCGGCTGAGTTTTCCGAAGCTGCATAAGATGATCACCGAACTGCCAGAGTTCGACGATGACCCCAACAAATCAAACGAAGCCATCCTCGAGTCCATCCAGATGGCATGGTACGAGGAGAAGAAGTAGAGCCTCCCGCCTTTATCTAACTTCCACAGCCCGGTAAAAGCGTCTCGCCGGGGTCAATTTTTCCTCGTCCACCCAGAACATTGACGGGCCCCTGAGGACGACGAAGCCGATTTTCGCCCAGCCCGTGATACCTTCCACCTCGGTGGTGGCTTCGATGTCGTAACGTGAACCGATCGCGCCGGTGATACGAAGTCCAGGATACAGATCGAGTTCAAGGTTGGCGGGTGATCCTTCCGTGGCAACCAGCCCCGAGCGGTACACCACGCCGTCGTCGGTCACAGCCACGAAGTGGGAGCCGTTATGGGCGACAAACTTTGGAGTGCTATCATCGGGCAGGAATCGTCCAGTCCAATTCTTCCCGTCGGGCGATGTCCATATCAACCCTCGATCTCCAGCCGCCACGTACCGGCCGGCGGCAAACGTCAGGCGTGCAAGGTTGGTCGCTTGAAGTGTTGCAACCCGTGTCCACTTGAGTGCATCGGGCGAAATCCAGACCGAGCCGGAGTTGGTTCCGAGTCCCACCCAACCCGCGACTCCAAACGCCGCGGAGCGCAACGCAAGGTCACCGCCGGTGCCCGTGGCATTGGTGCTGGCCAGAGTCCATTTGATGCCATCAGGACTCGATGCTGCCTTCGTGCCCGTGCCGAGAAACAAACCCGAAGCATAGGTGAGCGCATTGTTGGTGATGGCACCGCCGGTGGCACGCCAGTCAGCACCGTCCGCCGCAGCCCATACAGTTCCTGGCGCGTCCAGCAAAAGGAACTGCGAGCCTCCATAAGTGACCGAAAGCAGATCTCGCACACCACCCACTGCCCGAACCGTCCAGTTGGTCAGGTCCGGCGAAGTCGCGGTAAGAGTTCCTCCCGCAGCAACAAAAACGCCATTGCCATAAGAAATGGCCTTGGTGATTCCCCTCGGGACTGGAGGAAGATTACCCCACTCGACACCATCCAATGATCGATAAACACCCTTCAACCCCAGCGCGATGAAGTTTTCGTTGAGGAAATGCACCGCAGTGATCGTGTCTCCGAGCTGACTGACCGGTGTCCACTGGTCAAGGCCGTCGGCGCGAGCGTGAAGCACGCTGACTGCGATCAAACCGGTTGCGAGAAGCGTCGTGAATTTCATGGTGAGTCAATGAATATCATTGCCCGGTATGAATGGAAAGCAGAGAGACAAATTCCCAATGCCAGCGATTCGTCGTGAACAGCAAGACTCCAATTACAGAATGTGCCGCAATAAGAACCGCGAGTAGAGCTGACAGCGGGGGTGTGCATCTCCGGGTGAATTGCCGGTGACGACCCCTGCGCTGCGAAGCCGGTAAAAGCTTTCCTGGTTCGGGCAGGGCTGCCCTCGGACCAAACCTCGCACGACGTCCATTAATGCGGGATCCTTCGCCAGCAGCACCAACAACCGGCGCAGATGGTCGCCAAAAATTCCTTCGTCGCGATCCACTTCCTTCTCGAATTCGTCGAGAGAAATGTTCTGCGTGTGGAGTTCGTGCAAGGCACGGCGGACCAGGAACGGGTGCCCGGCCACGAGTTGAATACAGCGCTCCAGCTCGGCTTCCGACTTCAGAGGCGAACGATAAAGGCGGTTCAGTTCCGCGACCTGCTCGCGCGTGAAGTCTTCGAGCACAAGCCTGGTGCCGACATTGAAGGGCGACTGATTCATGTCCGTGATGAACAAATGAGCTTCGGTGGCGTAAGCGATGGCAAGGGTCAATCCAGCCCATGGACCGGACGGATCAAGGGCCCGCTCATTGTGCCAGGATCTAAACAGGCCGAACACTTCACTGCCAAAGTTACACGTGAAAAGGCGATCCACTTCATCAAGCCCCCAGACGAGGGGCGCGTTCAGCTTGCTCAACACTTCTCGCCGGATGTAGCGCTCAAAATTCACGTTGGCGCCGCGGCGTTCATCCCATGCGTCCTCCGGTGGAACAGGGAACTGAAGTTGTTCCGCCAGAGATTCCGCGAGGGTCAGGTAAAGATTTGCCGGCGATGAAAGGTCGGCGACGTTCAATTTTTGAAAGTCGGTCATGACAACCTTCGCACCACGTTCACGCGCCTGCTGGAGCCCTCGCGCAAGCAATGAAGTCTTGCCCATCTGCCGGGCACCTTTGATGAGAATGATGCTGTCGTAACGAGCCAGCGCGCTGCGCAGTTCATTGTCCTGGGGGCGGACGAGATAAAATTCCGAATTCAACGGCACCGCGCCGCCTGGAGGTTCCACGACATCAGGGATGGGAGCTGGTGCGTTTGCAGGTGTGACTCGCATGGGCGGTCGCGGAGGAGTGGCCAACCTGGGTGCGATACGCAGGCGCGATGGTCTTGCTGCTTCACGCGGTGCCTCACCGTAGGCTCGAAGGGCGGCCACCACTTCTTCGACAAGGCGTTGATTATCTTGCAGACCATCCCATGTCTTGCTCGGCACAGGCTCAAGGATCCGGGCAATCAGTTCGGGATAAGCGCCAACAAAGTTGATGCGGATCGGAATGATGTGTGGACGCCCGTTGTTGTGTTGGGCTGCTTCATGAGCGAGCTCGATTTCATAGGCCAGCATCTCACTGTGGGAGCTTCCATGCGAGATGAGCGGGATGACAGCATCGGCACTACGAAGCTGTTGCTCCAGCTCGGTGGCCCATTCGACTCCTACATTCAGATGTTTGTCCGTGAATACCTGATAACCAAAGCCTGCAAGCTGGGTCTCCAGCAAGCGTCCCAACTGTTCGTCCAGCGGCATGTAACGCTTGGACAGGACGACAACGCGCTTGGGAGCTGGATTTACTGGGGCTGCGCCGGTGCTGGCGGGAGGTGTCATAATTGTTGCTGCATCCTCAAGTCTAAGGTTATGTCCATGCACATGGCACGGCTTTTCCCCTCGCGGCTGAGTTTTGGCCTCTTGAAATAGGAAAGGGCCAAGGTGCTGTCGAGTTCAATCTAGCCCAAATCTTGTTTAATTCTGGACAGGTCCCACGCAATAATCAGCTACCTTTGCTTCAAAGGTTGCCCAGACTGAACTTGCCAGCTAACGTCCGCGTATCCCTTATGAAATCGTTTGCACGTTTTTGGAGCCGGCAACCACCACACTGTTTGTCAGCACTGCCCCGGCTCGGCAGCGTTCTGCTGCTCGCCCTGGTTCAGGTCTCGCATTTGTTCGCAGCCGAAGGTCCAGACTTCTCGGCGGTCCAGGTCATCTTCAACCAGCACTGTCTGGACTGCCACGCCGCACAGGATCCGGAAGGAAAACTGGTGATGGAAAATTTCGAGACACTCATGAAAGGGGGCGAGAGCGGACAAGTAATGGCACCTGGAAAATCAGACGAGAGCCTTCTCGTGCGGATGATTGAGGGCAGGATTGAGCGGGACGGAAAACAGAAAGTCATGCCGCCGGGGAAGAGGAAGAAGCTGGAGGCTTCCGAAATCGCCACAATCACGACCTGGATCAATGCCGGAGCAAAACCCCCGTTGCTGGCCACCGCCAGACAGTCGGATCTCGCCCTGGCAAATCTCCCGAAGATCGCGCCGAAAGTTCCGCCGCGCCGCGCCGTCAATGCGATCGCGTTTTCATCGACGATCCACCTGCTCGCCATGGCCCGGGGTACGGAAGTTGATCTGGTCGATCCGGAATCGCGAGTGGTGATTCGCACTTTGTCGGGGCATCGCGGGCAGGTGAACTCGGTCGCATTCTCACCGGATGGAACCTGGCTGTACGCGGCGGCCGGCGAGGCTGGATTGTTCGGCGAAGTGAGGGAGTGGCGCGTGGTGGACGGGACGCGCGTCCGTTTGTTCGAGGGCCACACCGATGCGATTTACGGGATGGCGCTTTCGCCGGATGGCAAGACGCTCGCGACCGGCGGTTACGACCAGAAGATCAACTTGTGGCGAATCGAAACGGTGGAGCAGATAGCGGTTCTGTCCGGGCACAACGGCTCGGTGTACTCACTGGCATTCCGGCCTGACGGGCGGATTCTCGCCAGCGGAAGCGCGGATCGCACAGTGAAGCTTTGGGACGTGCAGCGTGCGGAACGTCGCGACACACTTTCCCAGTCGCTTAGGGATGTGTTTAGCGTGGCGTTTACCCCTGACGGCAAGCGGCTCTTCTCGGCGGGCGCGGACAACCGGATCCGGATTTACGAGGTCAGCGAGAAAGCCACGGAAACCACAAACCCGCTGATTGAAGCGAAGTTTGCTCACGAGGGAGCAATTCTGCGGCTGGCATTTTCTCATGACGGGAAGACGCTGGCGACTTCGGCGGATGATCGCCTCGTGAAACTCTGGAGTGTGGCGACACTGACCGAGAAGGCGGTGCTTGAACCGCAGCCCGACTGGGCGCTGGCGATTGCGTTCGCGGCGAGCGACAAGGCTCTTGTTGTTGGACGGTTCGACGGTTCCGTGCAGTACTATGATGCGAGTGGCGGCGGAGTGTTGCCGCTCCCGAAACCCGAGTTGGCCAGCGCTGAACCACGCGGTGTCCAGCGCGCAACAACAACGAAGGTGAAGCTGCGTGGAAAAAATCTCTTGGGGCTGACGATGATCCGGTCGGCGACGGAAGGATTGGCTGGCAAGTTGATCCAGACGGAGCCGATTGGAGCACTCGATTCCGTCTGGGTGGAACTGACACCGTCACCAACCCTGCCCCGCGGCAGCCACGAAATCTGGGTCGTCAGCACGAACGGTGAGAGCAACCACATCCAGATGCACGTGGACAATCTCCCGCAGATCAACAACACCGGGGACCACAAGGACCGGCGCCAGGTGGTGGAGCTTCCTGTGAACATCTGGTCCACGTTCCCGCAACCAGGCGATGCCGACCAATTCGCCTTTGAGGCCAAAGCAGGCCAGATGATCGTGTTCGATGCATCTGCTCAATCCATCGGTTCAAAGGCCGATCTTGTGGTCACGTTGTCCGACTCGAACGGACGCGTGGTGGGCAGCAACAACGACTTCGACGGCGTGCGTGATCCATTCCTTGCCTACGCGATTCAGACTGATGGCCGCTATACGGTGCGGGTTCATGACCTTCTGCTGGGTGGATCTGCTGATCATTATTATCGCATGACGGTGGGCGCGCTGCCTTTTGTGACAGGGGTTTACCCGCTGAGTGTGTCGAGTGGCACCGAGAACAATGTCGAGCTTGTGGGTTACAATCTTCCTGAAGATCTACGATTAAAACTGACAGCCCGGGAACCCGGAGAGATGGATGTCCCGCTTGATTTGGAAAAGATGCGGGTGCGTCGTCCGCTCAAGCTTGCGGTGAGCGACGGCAGCACTTTCATGGAATTGGAGCCGAATGATCAACCGCAACAGGCGATGCGGATCCAACAACCTTGCTCCGTTAACGGACGAATCTGGTCGGGCAGCAAGTCATCGGACGTGGACTTGTACCAGTTCGATGCAGGACAGGGAGAACGATGGATCATCGAGACTTTGGCGGCGCAGCGCGGATCGCCGGTGGATACCAAGATTGAAGTGCTCTGGCCGGACGGCAGGCCCATCGAGCGTACGTTGCTCCAGGCGGTGCGGAATTCAGCGGTGACATTTCGTGGAATTGATTCGTCCTCGACCGATTGTCGTGTTGAGAACTGGGAGGAGATGGAATTAAACCAGTATCTTTATCTGAACGGCGAAGTGGTGAAATTGTTCCGATCACCACAGGGCCCGGATTCGGGATTCCTTTTTTACACCGCCAACGGCAAACGCCGGGGTTACTTTGATACGACGTCTTCGGCTCACGCTGTGGATGAGCCCTGTTACATCGTCGAACCACGCATGCCCGGCGCCAAACTCGTCGCGAACGGCCTGCCCGTTTTCACGGTTTATTTCAGCAACGATGATGACGCAGACCGCCGAATTGGCACCGACTCGAAAATTCACTTCACGGCACCGACGATGGGAAGCTACCTCATCCGCGTCACGGACACGCAAGGAGCAGCCGGCGAACGGTTCGCTTACAACTTGAAAGTGCGGCGGCCGGAACCTGACTTCAGCGTGACGATCCAAGGCGCTGATCCCACGGTACCTCCAGGCAGCGGGCAAAGATTTTCCGTCTCCGTGGACAGGCGCGATGGCTTTGATGGAGAAGTGAGAATCGAACTTTCGGGTTTGCCTCCTGGCTTTGCAGTTTCTTCGCCGTTGGTGATTCAAGCTGGCCAGACGGAAGCAATTGGGACGATCAATGCCGCGCCGGACGCCCTGCAACCCACGGCAGAGCAGGCTTCGAGCAGCTCTGTCACGGCGTTGGCTCTCATTGAGGGCCGCACCTCGGTGAAAGCGGTCAACAATCTCGGGCGGATTCGCCTGGGGGAGAAACCGCGGCTTTACTTAGGGTTTACGCCGGGCGAAAAGGATTCGATTTCAGCACCGTCAGAGAACGCTCAAAGCAAGCCGTACGAGATCATGATCGCGCCCGGTCAGATTGTCCCAGCCTGGTTGAAAGTGAGACGAAACGGGCACGAAGAGTTGATCACCTTCACCGTTGAGAACCTTCCTCATGGTGTGATCGTGGATAACATCGGGTTGAATGGCGTGCTCATCCCTAAGGAACAAAGCGAGCGAGAGATTTTTCTGTCGGCAGCCCGATGGGTGCCGGAAATGGATCGCATGTGTTTCGCAATTGAAAATCAAGCAGGCCGTCAGACTTCGATGCCCGTGCTGCTCAAAGTACGGAAAGGCACTGTCGCAATGAAGGCACCATAGATGTACCAGAATCGTGGTAGCGCCGGGGCGGGAACGAAACAGCCGCGCAAGTTGCGCGGCTGTTTCAGGACAGATGTTGAAAATGTTTCGACCTACTTCTTCGGTTCAACCTTCGGCAGTTGATCCGGCTTGATGACTTCGATCTTCGCGCCCTTCTTGAGTTCTTCGGCGGAGGGAACCTTGATGATATCACTGGTGACGGGTTGATTCGCGTTTTCCTGAACCGCCGGTTTGATGCTCAAGAGTTCAGTTTCAAATATCAGTGTCGAACCGGGACCGATCAACTTGCCTGAGCCCTGGTCGCCATAGGCGAGAGAGGATGGCACAAATAGCTGCCACTTCGAGCCGGTCTTCATCTTCGAGAGCGCTTCGGTCCACCCTTTGATCACGAAGCCGACGTTAAAAGAGGCGGGCATGTTGCGCTTGAAGGAACTGTCGAACTCAGTGCCGTCAATCAAAGTGCCCCGGTAGTTTACGTTTACGGTGTCGTTGGTTTTTGGAATGGGACCATTGCCCTCCGTGAGGACCTTGTACTGGAGGCCGCTTGGGAGGGTAATGACGCCAGGCTTGGTCTTGTTCTCCGCCAGGAATTTCTCACCTTCGGCCTTGTTCTTTTCTCCCTGTTCCTTGCGCTTCGCCTGTTGCTTGGCGGTCTGCTCGGTGCGGTAGGCATTCATCACCTGCCTCGCCTCCTGATCGTTCATGAGGGTCGTTTTGTTTCCCATGACGTCCTTCACAGCCTGAAGGAAGACCTCGTAATCAAGTTCAACCTCCCATGACTTGAAGCTGTTGGCGACGTTCATGCCGAACGAGTAGCTGATCTTTTCGCGCTGGCTTTTGAGTTCTTTTTTGTCTTCGGACCGGACCGTGGCTACCAAAGCCATGATGGTGAGGAATAAGAGAATTTTGTGCTTCATAACGGTATTTGAGATTTAGAGGGCGGAAGTGTTCCCAAAAGGAAGGGAGGTTTCAACGGAATATTAAATGAGATGCGTACCGAAATTGACTCCCGCTTGCGCGAAGCCCCGCTGCGATCCCCCGGCAATGCAGAAATTAGCAAAGAGGAGCATCACGACTATCGAGTATTCCGGCGGCGCTTTACGTTTAGCTGCGCGAGTGAGTGCAGCAACGCCGCCTGGACAGTCGCCTGCTCTTCGTCAGTGAGCTTCTCGGCGAGGCGGGCCTCGGCGCGCTTGCGCGCTTCCTCAGCCTTCATCTCATCGATGTCGTCGGCCTTGATCGCCATGTCGGTCAAGACTGCGACGCGGTCGCCGGTTATCTCCACAAAGCCTTCCCCGATGGCCAGATAGTGGTTCACTCCGGCTTTCTTCGCGATGAGTTCGCCGGACTTCACCTGCGTCATCAACGGCACGTGCATCGGGTAAATGCCCATCTCGCCCTCAACGCCTGGGAGTGTGACCATGTCCACGTCCTCGGAGTAGATCTTCGCCTCCGGGGTGACAATTTCGAGTTTCAGTGTGGCTGCCATGTTCTCTTAATCTTATTCGCAATCTTGGTCTTACTCCTGGTCGGGGCTGTTGGGATTACGATTAGGAGCAGGATTAAGATTAGAAACTTCTGCCGGTCAAGCTTCCTTGATCTCTTCGATGGTGCCCTTCATGTAGAAGTTGCCCTCGCCGACATCGTCGTGTTTGCCTTCGAGGATTTCCTTGAAGGCGCGCACGGTGTCCGCCACAGGCACCTGCTTGCCGGGGCGTCCGGTGAACTGCTCCGCCACCGTGAACGGCTGGCTGAGGAACTTCTGAATCTTGCGAGCGCGAAACACACTAGTCTTGTCCTCAGCCGAAAGCTCGTCCATGCCTAGAATCGCGATGATGTCCTGCAAATCCTTGTAGCGCTGAAGCACCTTCTGGACGCCGCGGGCCACGTCGTAATGTTCCTGCCCGACGATTTCCGGCGCGAGCGCGCGGGAATTCGAAGCCAGCGGATCGACGGCGGGGAAAATGCCCAACTCAGCAATGGATCGTTCGAGGACGATGGTCGCGTCCAAGTGCGCGAACGTGGTGGCCGGCGCTGGGTCGGTCAAATCGTCGGCGGGCACATAAACGGCCTGAAAACTGGTGATGGAACCGTTCTTCGTCGAGGTGATGCGTTCCTGGAGGTCGCCCATCTCGGCGGCGAGCGTCGGCTGGTAACCGACCGCGCTCGGCGTGCGGCCGAGGAGCGCGGACACTTCGGAGCCGGCCTGCGAGAAACGGAAGACGTTATCGACGAAGAGGAGCACGTCCTGGTTTTTCTCGTCGCGGAAATACTCCGTCACAGCGAGCGCGGAAAGCGCCACGCGGAGACGCGCGCCTGGCGGCTCGTTCATCTGGCCATACACCAGTCCGATTCGGGAGCCGGGCTTGATGATGGGCAGGCCGAGGGCGTTTTTCTTCGGATGCCCATTCTCGTCCTCTTCGACTTTGATGACTTTGGCTTCGATCATTTCGTTGTAGAGATCGTTGCCTTCACGGGTGCGTTCACCGACGCCCGCGAACATGGAGATGCCGCCATGCAGCTTGGCGATGTTGTTGATCAGTTCCATGATGACGACTGTCTTGCCGACGCCGGCACCACCGAACGCGCCGACCTTGCCGCCCTTGAGGAAAGGGCAGATGAGGTCAATGACCTTGATGCCCGTGCTGAGCACCTGCGGCGAAGTCGATTGATCCACGAGCGGCGGCGCGGCACGATGGATCGGAAGGTATTTATCGGCCTTGACCGGCCCCTGTTCATCCACGGGATCGCCGGTGACGTTGAAGATCCGGCCCATGACACCCTCGCCGACGGGCATGGAGATGGGCGCGCCGGCGTCGATGACTTCCTGGCCGCGGCGCAAGCCCTCGGTGGTGGACATGGCGATGGCGCGCACCCAGTTGTCGCCGAGGTGTTGTTGCACCTCGAGGGTGAGCTTGGTGGACACGCCGCCCGGCGGAGTGAACTGGATGGTCAGGGCGTTGAAGAGGCGCGGCAGCTCGGCCGGGAATTCCACGTCCACCACAGGACCGATGATTTGAACGATTTTGCCTTTGTTCATGTTGTCATTAATTAGCCCATCGCCATGGCGGCGCTGGTGATTTCCAAAAGTTCCCGCGTAATGTTGGCCTGGCGCAGCTTGTTGTACTCGAGCGTCAGGTCTTTGATCATTTGCTTGGCGTTGTCCGTCGCGCTCTTCATCGCGACCATGCGTGCGCTGTGCTCGGACGCCTTGGCTTCGAGGAGGACCTGGAAAATCTGGAAGTTGAGGTAATGCGGCAGGAGGCTCCCAAACAACTGCTCGGCCCCCGGCTCGAAGAGATATTCCGTCGTGTTCTTCACCAGCGCCGCACCACCACCTTCGCCGTCAACGCCGGCTTCAACCGCCTTGATCTCGCCTATGGGCAGGAAGCTCCGCAACTCCGGCTTCTGAGTCATCACGTTGATGAAATTTGAGAAGAGGACATCCACGCGATCCACCTCGCCCTTGAGGAACATTCCCTGGGCGAACTTTGAGATGGCTCTGGCCTCGCTGAAAAGCGGGTTGTCCCGGTAGTTGAACTCGGCGGCGAGAGGTCGTTTCGCGCGCGCGACGAATTGGGACGCTTTCCGGCCCGCCGTGATGAACACGGTTATATCCTTGTCCAGCCTGGCCGCTTCGCGCAGCAAGTTCGTGTTCAGTGCGCCGCACAATCCCTTGTCCGTGCTCACGACAATGACAGCGCGTTTCTTCACCTCGCGGGCTTCCATCAGCGGGCTGGTAAAATCCCCGGTATTGCCGGCCACCGCCGAGAGGACGTCGTTCATCAGCTCTGCATACGGGCGACCCGACAGGGCGGCCTGCTGCGCCTTCCGCATCTTGGCGGAAGCGACCATCTGCATCGCCTTGGTGATTTGGGCGGTGTTTTTGACCGATTTGATGCGCCGACGAATGTCGCGTGTGCTGGGCATGGGGTCGGTTTAGCGATAGGTCTGCTTGAACTCGGTTAGTGCGGCCTTCATTTCGGCGGTGAGCGCGTCGCTGAACGCTTTCTCAGCGCGAACTTTGCCCATCAACTGAGATTTCCGGGTTCCGAGGAAGTCGCTCAACTTGGACTGAAAATCCTTCACTTTCTCAACCGCCACATCATCAAGCATGTTGTTCTGCATCGCCCAAAGAATGGAGGACTGCACCTCAACCGGCATCGGATTGTAGAGGTTCTGTTTGAACAACTCGACGATGCGCTTGCCTCGTTCGAGCTGGGCTTGTGTCTTCGCGTCAAGATCAGAGCCGAACTGCGCGAAGGCCGCCAGCTCGCGGAACTGGGCCAGGTCCAGTTTGATTTTTCCGGCGACCTGTTTCATCGCCTTGATCTGCGCGGCGGAACCGACCCGGCTCACCGAGAGGCCGACCGAAATAGCGGGGCGGATGCCCTGGTAAAACAGATCGGTTTCGAGATAAATCTGGCCGTCGGTGATCGAAATCACGTTCGTCGGAATGTAAGCCGAGACGTCGCCCGCCTGCGTCTCGATGATCGGGAGCGCGGTGAGAGATCCGTTGCCGTAATTCTCAGACACCCGCGCCGAACGTTCCAGCAAACGGCTGTGAAGATAGAACACGTCACCGGGATATGCCTCGCGACCGGAGGGACGTTTGAGCACGAGGGACACCTGGCGATAAGCGACAGCTTGCTTGGAGAGATCGTCGAAGATAATCAACGCGTCCATGCCGTTATCCATGAACCATTCGCCCATCGCCGCACCGGCAAACGGCGCAAGATACTGGTTGGCGGCGGAGTCGGACGCGGAAGCCACCACGACGATCGTGTAAGGCATCGCGCCTTCTTTTTCGAGGGTGGCGATGACTCGAGCCACGCTGGACTGCTTCTGGCCGATCGCGACGTAGATGCTATAAACCGGACGAAAACCCTTTTCCTTGGCGGCTTCGGAATCGTTGATGCGCGCCTGGTTGATCATCGTATCCACGCCGATGGTGGTCTTGCCCGTCGAGCGGTCGCCGATGATGAGTTCGCGCTGACCGCGCCCAATCGGAATCATAGCGTCGATCGCCATGATGCCGGTCTGCAAGGGCTGGCTGACCGATTTGCGCTTAACGATGCCAGGCGCAATCTTCTCGACCGGGTAAAAAACGTCGGAAGTGATCGGCCCCTTGCCATCGACGGGCTGGCCGAGCGTGTTGACCACGCGGCCGAGCAGTCCTTTGCCCACGGGCACGGAGAGCAGCTTGCCGGTCGTCTTGACTTCCTGGCCCTCCTTCACCCTGGAGTAGTCGCCGAGAATGATCGCGCCGACTTCCGTCTCCTCGAGATTTAGCGCGATGCCAGTAATTCCGTCGCCGAAGTCGAGCATCTCGTTGAGCATGGCGTCGGTAAGACCCTCGATCTTGGCCACGCCATCGCCGATTTCACGGACGGTGCCGACGTTCTGCTTTGCGACCGACGTTTTGACGCCGGCGATTTTGGCTTCGATTTCCTGAAGAATTGAACTCATAGGTCTGTCTTGGATTAAGGAATCACTTGGATCCTAAAAATTGTCTGCCAGCGCGCCCAGCCGGGCCTGTACGCTGCCATCGTAAACGTCGCTTCCCACCTTGACGCGCATGCCTCCGAGGAGGGCGGGGTTAACCCCGAACGTCACGTCGAGACCTGGGCCGTAGCGCTTTGCCAGACTGGCCTTGATGGATTCCATCATCGCGCCGGACGTGGGCACGGCATTCTCGACGCGCACCGTGCGCTTGGCGATGTCGAGTTTCATGAGCCGCTGAAAATGGGACAGGATGCCGACGTAGCCGCGCGGCTTCTGCTCGACGACCAGTGCCACGGTCTGGCGGACGCGGGCTTCATCAAGCATGCCGTTGACACGGCAGGTCTGAAACAGACTTTTGGCGTCGCGGCGGGCTTGTTTGGAAATCTTCATCCGGATGGCGAATTAAGAATCTCGGGCTTCGAATCAGGCGGCCAACAGCTTGTTTGTTTCCTCCGCCAGCCGGGTTTGATCGTCGGAGGTGAGAATCCTGCCTGTGACCTTCGCAGTCGTCGCGACCACGAGACGTCCGACTTCCCGGCGCAACTCGGCCTTCATGCGGACCAACTCCGCTTCGCTGGCGACTTTCGCCTTGGCGATGATGTCGTTGGCAGTGGCAATCGCCTTCTGGGCCTCAACCTCCGTGACCTTGGCGGCGGCATTGCGGGCTTCCTCGATGATCTTGTTCGCCTGGGTGCTCGCCTGGGTCAGGATCTCCTGGATCCTGGCCTGAGTGTTGGCGAGCTCGGTCTTGCTTTTCTCAGCGGCGGCCAGGCCGTCTGCAATTTTGGTGCGGCGCTCTTCGAGAAGTATGAGCACCGGGCCGTAGGCAAATTTCTTGAGCGCCAGCGCGACTATGACGAAGAGGATGATTTGTGAAATCAGCAACTGCCAGGTCACACCGAACTGCTGGGCAATTTCGACAAGCGGATTTCCGGAAGCTGCCGCAGCGAGGATCACGATCGAATTCATATTCAGTCAGGGCAAAGTGGGCGCGGGGTTTGGCCCCGCGCCCGACAGAATTACTGACCCTTCGCCAGGAAGATGGCGAAGAACACAACGCCTTCCGCGAGGGCGGCGAAGATGATGGCCATGTTCCGGATTTCGCCGGCTGCGCCCGGATTGCGTCCGGTCGCTTCGGCGGCCTTCATGCCGATGATACCCACACCGATGGCTGAGCCGACGGCCGCCAAGCCGATGTGAAGATTACCGGTCAAGTCTGCCAGCATTGGGCTGAACATATTATTTTGCCTTTCTGTTTGTTGTTTCCGGCCGCCCCCGCAGTTTGCCCACGGTCTGGCGGTCGAAATTGATTTAGTGTTGGTGCGCCGCGTGTCCGTGCGCGTGCGCCTTGTCATGACCGCCTCCGTGATCAGCGTGATGCGCAGCCATCAGGGCCGTGAACACCGATGTCAGCAGCGTGAAAACCAGTGCTTGCACCAGTCCGACGAGCAATT
The DNA here is from genome assembly GCA_009695275.1 of Pedosphaera sp. Classification (GTDB taxonomy): domain Bacteria; phylum Verrucomicrobiota; class Verrucomicrobiia; order Limisphaerales; family F1-12-MAGs170; genus F1-120-MAGs170. The sequence goes on from SIBF01000024.1 coordinate 26,931, forward strand.
CGAGGAAGTAGAAAGGCAGCGGCAGCAACCAGCCAAGCCACGGCACCAAGGTCATCATCGATTCAAGAATATTCTCGCCCGCGAAGATGTTGCCGAAGAGACGAAAGCTTAGTGACACCGGACGAAAGGCGATGGAAATGACCTCGATCACGCCGACGAAGAAGAAAATCCCCATCATCGCGATTGCAGCAATGCCGCTTCCGCCTCCACCTCCGGCAAAAATGTGCTTGAGGAATCCTCCCGCGCCCAACGCCTGCAATGACCAGACGGTCCACAATACGAAAAACGTCAATGACATCGCCAGCGTCATGTTCAGGTCGGCGTTGCCTCCGCGCAAGAGCGGTTCACTAACGTGGAAATGGCCTTGGGCATTCACATGGCCGTAACCGATGGTGCCAACTCCGGGAATGAGCCCAAACCAGTTCGTGAAGAGGATGAAGATAAAAAGCGTGGCAAAAAACCAGAAGGACTTTTTTATCAGTTCAGCTCCAAGGATGCCTTCGAGAAACCCGTGGAGGCTCTCAACGAGCCACTCGATGAAGTTTTGCAGCCCTGCCGGGATGAGCTGAGCCCGGCGCATGGCAACCTGCGAGATGACGATCAGTCCCGCGGCCACCATCCATGTCACCAACATCGAATTGGTGAACACCAGCGGGCCAATCTGGAACTGCGGCGCGGCGGCGGGCAGGCCATGCTCCTCGACCGCATGCGCCGCGGCATCGGCTCCACCGTGTTCGGCAGCCGTCAGCAAGACGGTCATGAACACGAATACAACCGCCGTTAAAATTGATTTGATCATCGCCTGTTTCGCCAAGCCGGGAGACACTTAGCCCCCGCGTGAATCGGTCAATCCATCGAAAAGCGGCAGCCAAAGTGCCCAAGCGCGCTTTTTTTACAAGGGTTTTTTCCGGGTATTTTTCAAGTTTTAGAACACCTACAACCGGACTGACAAAAATCTAATAGCCATCACGACCTTAGCCCGGAAGCAAAGATTTGAAGACGATTGACTATTCCGCTTTCGCCTCTGGCGCGACAGTGAGCAACTCGCAACAGGCTATCCTCAGCGCAGTCATTACTTGGTCAAAGCCGGGAACGAGAGTCTTGAATCTCCCTTCAGCCGGCATGCGCTTTGCCAATCACTGCACGGAGATCAGTTGTTTGATTTGAAATTTGTCGATCCGCTTGCGCAAGGTTGCCCGGGTGATACCAAGCAGCTTTGCCGCCTGCACTTGATTCCCTCCGGTCTCAGCCAGAGCATGGATGATCAATTCCCGTTCCACTGCGGGAATGATCTTGAGCTTGCTGTCACCCCGCGCCCATCGGAACAGCGTCTGCGACACGGAACGGAGGTCCGGAGAATCACCTGCGCTGCTTTGAGACGCTGGCCGGCCAGGTCCAGGCAACGGACCAGGAACATCCACCACACTGCCGGCCGGCAATGTCGTACCCAGGTCCGACGGCAGGTCCGCTGGAAGGATCACGTCACCCTTTGCCATCACTGTGGCACGTCGCACAACGTTTTCGAGTTCACGCACGTTGCCCGGCCATTGATGCCTCTCCAGCACGGCAAGCACCTCGGGTGTGTAGGACTTTGGACGTTGCTTTTGGTTCCTCCCGATCTTGCGCAAGAAGTAGTTCACCAGCAGCGGTATGTCCACAAGCCGGTCGCGAAGCGGAGGCATCCGGACGCGCACCACGTTCAACCTGTAAAACAAGTCCTCGCGAAACTCCTTTGCCGCCACGGCCTGTTCCAGCGGCTTGTTTGTCGCCGCGATCACTCGCACATCGACAGCCACCTGCTCGTTGCCACCCACCCTCTCGAATGCACCAGACTGTAACACTCGAAGTATCTTTGTCTGCGTCGAGGGCGACATGTCGCCAATCTCATCCAAAAAGATCGTGCCCCCGTTGCACTGTTCAAACTTGCCGATGCGCTGCGTTGCCGCGCCCGTGAAAGCTCCGCGCTCGTGGCCAAACAATTCGCTTTCCAGCAGGTTTTCGGGAATCGCCGCACAATTGATCGCAATGAAAGGTTTCTCGTTTCGCTTGCTGTGGTGATAAATCGCCCTCGCGACAAGCTCCTTTCCGGTGCCGCTCTCGCCCGTGATGAGCGCGGTGGCATCCGACACCGCGAGTTGTCCAATCAGCTTGAAAACGCTCTGCATGACCTCACTCCGGCCCACGATGCCTACATCATAATCTTCAGAGTCCGGTAAATGTTCGTACGAAACAACCTCCTTCATCGCTCGCGCGGCCTGGAGCGCGCTTTCGATGACTTGCTTGAGCTTGGGAATGTCGAACGGCTTCAGCAGGTAATCATACGCTCCCAATTTCATCGCCTCTATCGCGGTCTGAGTTGTGCCGTACGCTGTCATCATGATGACCAGAAGTTTGGCATCTGTTTGCCTGATCCGCCGGAGCGTCTCGAGTCCGGTCATCCCGCCCATCCTGACATCCATGACGACCAGGTCCGGCTTGATCTTTGGAATAAGCTTGAGCCCTTCCTCGCCGCTGGACGCTGCCGCGATTTCGACCTGTGGCGATTCAAAAATACGGCGGAACGAGTACTGCACGTCCACTTCGTCATCTATCAAAAGTAATTTTTCCATCGTGAGCGAAACTTCGCGTGGGATGAGACCATACGCAGGAAAGTGAGTTTTGCACCGAGATAATTTCCCCGGAGCTGGAGTCCGGCTCGTTCTCGCATCCTGGACAGATTAAAGCCGCTGTGGGGACGAGGCTCAACCACGGTTTTCCACGCCAGCCGCAAAAACCGCATCCGCCGGAGATCCAAAGACCGCCAGCGGATAGCGAAAAAAACCTGGAGCGCTTCGTCGTCGCCGTTATCGGCAATATCCGTGATGGCCGTGATGGTGATGGCCGAATCCGAGCCGAAAACTCACCAGGGGCGGAGCCATGTAAACCGTCCTGGGGACGACATATACCGGTGCCGGCTGAACATACATCGGTTGCTGATAAATCACCACGGGCGCAGGTTGCACGATTGAGATAGGCGGAGACGAGTAAACGACGACGCGAGCGGGTGCCGCATAAACCACTGGCGCGCGATAAACAGGCACCGGCTCAAACGCTCTCGAAATCACCGAGGCAGCCACCACTCCGGTGAGCACCTTTCCCGCTACCGCCCATTCGCGATCACCAGCCGACACGTGATACACCGAGGCACTGGCAACCGTCGCCGCGATAAGAACAGCAAAGACTTGTTTCATAATCATCTTCCTTCCTTCGACTGGCTTGATGCGCCAACTCGAACCGCCAAATTCGACTTGAGGGATTGAGTTTTATTCAGCGTGGGTCTATCTGTGCATAACACACGTCAAATGACCGACTTGCGCCATCATGAGGAGAGTCCTAAGAAGCGGAGGAAGCTTCCCCGGTCATTCAAGGAACTCACACCGAGCAATCATTTCAGCCCCCGGACGTTCTTCCATGAACTCGTCTGGAAGGCCCTCCTCACCAAACGCCGCGGTGAATACCAGGAGCCGAAATTCCCGTCCTTGCGCTGTGGCGAGATGGCGATAACGTGGATTGGCCATGCTTCGTTCCTGGCACAATTCAGCGATCTGAACGTTCTGATCGATCCGAACTTCGCCAACTGGATTTTTCTGCTGAAACGAATCAAACGCGCGGGACTTCGCGCCTCCGACCTCCCGCCGATCGACCTTCTGCTCCTCACGCACGCGCACTTCGACCATTTCCACAAACCGTCTCTTCGCAAATTGCCTTCACCCAAGATTGCCGTGATGCCCTGGGGCATGGGCGACCTCGCCAAGAACCTCGGCTTCGGGCGCGTTGTCGAGCTCCAGTGGTGGGAGAGTTTCAGCCACGACGATTGGAAAGTGACCCTGACACCGACGAAACATTGGGGGGCTCGAATGCTCCATGATGAACATCGCGGCTACGGTGGTTTCATCCTGGAGCACCAGGGCCGCCGGCTCTTCCATGCGGGGGACAGCGCCTACTTCGACGGCTTCAAGGAAATCGGGCATCGGTGTCCGCCGGAGATTGCGCTACTACCCATCGGCGCTTATTACCCGGATTCGTTTCGCAACGTCCACATGGGGCCTGACGAAGCCGTCAAAGCTTTTCGCGATCTTCATGCACATTGGCTTGTCCCCATGCATTACGGCTCTTTCAAGCTCGCGTTCGAGGACATCGATGAACCTCCGCGCTGGTTGAAGGAACTCTGCCACCAAGGTGGACTTACTCACCGGCTTCGAATCCTTGATGAAGGTGTTCCGGTAGTCTTCCACCCGTCGCACACTCACCACGTGACATAAACAGGCAACGCCCGATGGACGGTCGCATGACGCCCGGTTGCGCGCCGAAATCCATCCGGAAATCTGGATCGCGTATTGACCAGACTCTCGCAGAGTTGTTCGACCTCTGACCTGATCATTTGGCTGTCAAAGTCGGGTCAATCATTCGCAAATTTCGCGCGACGCTTTGCGTGGACGAAGTCGAGATTCAACCAAAAGAGAGCTAATTCCCATGAAACTGCCCCTCTCAATTATCTTGATGGTAATCGCCTCCGCGCTGCTGCTGATGGCGGCGACATCGAAGATCGATCCGCCAGAGCTCACGACCCGTGGAGCGATGCGTGCCAAAATTGTATCTGCTCATCAAATCCTTGAAGGGATCGCCACCGAGAACTAATCACTGATCGAGACAAATGCCCAGAAGCTGATCCAATTGTCGAAAGTAGCTGGCTGGCGCGCGCGTCAGACTCCAGAGTATGATTTGTTCACCAATGAATTTCGGCGCCACGCGGAGACGCTTGTCGAAGCCGCTCAAAGCAAAAACATCGATGGCGCTACCCTGGCCTACATGCAGTTGACCTTCAATTGTGCGAGTTGCCACAAACACATGCGCGGTTTGCGAACGGCGAGCCGTCCGGTTCTGTCCCACTACGCGGCGTCACAATCGGGGCTGCGATGAAGCAACAGGCGAGGTCCTTGGTGAGAATTTCTACAAATACTTCGAGCCCCCCTTGGCCATCGACGGACGAAAGTTCAAATCGATCGGCGTGAGCAAGAAGGGTTACATCGGACCGGTGGTCTCCATTCGTCCGTTGTTCAAGATCAAGCTGGATGAGTACACTCAACAATGGGGTCCACTTTTGCAGGCTGAATTGGACGCTCCCGCGCACGCATTCCGCGAGTGGCTGCCGCCGCCAGAGCCTGTGATCGAACCACCAAAAATGATGGAAGCTCACGGAACGTTTTCCGCATTCATGCAAAGCCGTGCCATGAACGATTTCTCCGCGACTCCCTTCGCGATCGCAGACGCTCGCATTGAAGCCCGATGCCAAAGTAGCAGGCTAGCTTTTTGATTGCCACGCCTCCGCTAAGTGAGTCGAGCCTTGAATTCAGATCGATTTAGCGCTTGAGCGCGGGAAGTATGTTTGAGTCTAATCCCACCTGAATGGAATCGTTCGAGAGTTCAGACAAGCCCGCTCCCAGATTTGATGTAGGCGCCATCTTGTCCACCGTGCCTGGAAGAAGCTCGCGCAAAAAGGAGTCCCGTCCGCGAATGCCAGAGATCTACAAGTGGTGCGACATCCTCACAGAAGGGCTGATCTACCTGATGATTGTGTTTACACCATGGGCATTTGGAACCACGGAGGATTGGTCGATCTGGACGATGAATTTTGCCGCATACTCATTGGGCGGAATCCTGATCACGAAATGGCTGGTACGATGGAGGACGGCCTATCGACCGGCGCGATGGGGTGACTCGGCGGAGGAAACCGAAACTCCAGTCGAAGCTTCATCGAGGCGAAGGATCTCCGGAGGTTGGGTGACTATTCTGCTCGCAAGCTGCACTTGCTTTATCCTGCTTTACTGCCTGGTCGGCGCTCTTAATGCGCGTGCTGTGTATCTCGTCGGGCAGAGGCGCTTCGAGTATTTCGACGTCATCTCCTGGTTGCCACAGAGCTATGATGCCGCCAGCACGTGGCAGAGCTTTTTCAATTATCTCGGACTCGCGTGGTTCTTCTGGGCACTCAGGGACTGGCTCCTGGGGAAAACGTCAAGTGAGCGGCATACAAGTCGCGACGCCCAGGACGAAGCAGAAGTTACAAGAACAGTTGGGGTACACCGGCACCGGACTGGATTTCTGGCCCTTCCAGAACGGCTGCAGCGACTGCTCTGGGTGCTGTGCATCAACGGCGGCCTGCTGGCGCTGGAAGCAATCCTCCAACGATTAAGTGGCACGAGCAAGCTGCTCTGGCTGGTCCAACCGACAAGGAATGCAGATGCCGAGTCGCAATTTGGCCCCTACGCCTACCGTTCCAACGCAGCGCAGTATCTGAATCTGGTCTGGCCGGTGTGCCTCGGCTTCTGGGTCTCGCTCCGAAGATTAGCGCTTTCAAAGCGCCGTGAACGGGCGAGGATCGGCGAAGGCAGCCATGTGGTGCTGTTGCCCTTGGCCGTGATCATGGCGGCATGCCCCGTGATTTCAACAAGCCGGGGCGGGGCATTCATAGCCGCCGCCAATATGTTGATCGCAATGGGTGTCTTGATGTGGGCGCTGCGTGCCGACGGTCGAAGAACTCAATTGGGCGTGGTTTGCCTCTTCGCAGTGGTCGTGGGACTCTCCGGCTATCTGGGCTGGGAAAAGCTTTCTCCGCGTCTCAAGACGATCTTGGAAGACAACATGAGCAACCGGAAGGAGATCTACGATAACGCGCTGCCAATCGTAAAAGACTACCCGGTTTTTGGCACTGGAGCCGGCACGTTTGGTTCCGTGTATCAACTTTATCGCGCCACACCCTCCCAGACTTGGGCGGGCTACTTGCATGATGATTGGCTTGAAACGCGGGCCACCCTCGGATGGGTGGGGTTTGGAGTCGTTTGCCTCATGCTGGTCGCAACGCTGATCCGCCCCGTCGTTCCTGGTGGGATTTCGATTGGTGGAGAGTTCACAGGACTGACGCTGGCATCGATCGCGGGATGTCTCTTGCACGCCAAGTATGATTTTCCAATGCAGATATATTCGGTGCTGTTTCTCTTTCTATTGTTGAGCAGCGTATTGTTTTGTGTGACGTGCCGGAGATCGGCACCGCGATGAAACCACCACGAATGACGGAAATGAATCAGGGTTCTGCAGGAGTCCCACCCTCTCGAAGCAAGTTTCCAACACTACAGCGACACGGCCTTGAAGATCTCAACCACGAATTCCTCGGATGCACACGGATGGATTGGTATCTACTGTCATCCGATCCGTGCAATCTGCGCAATCCATGGTCAATTCCACAAAATGTCGGGGTAGTGCTAAGCCTGTCACTGCTTTGTCTGGTGGCGGTTGCCTTGACCGGGTGTCGCGCAACCAAAGATTCGTTTTATCCGATCGGCATCTATTCCGTTCCTTCGACCAATGATTATCGGGAGATTCGACAGGCGGGCTTTAATGTGATCGCCGCAGGTGCCAGCCAAGCCACGCTGGATGCCGCCACGCGTAATGGGCTAAGAATTCTGGCTAGTCCGGGAACATCGGCGGGACCGCAATTTGACGCGGACGCCGCGCGAAGAACTGTGCGAGCCTACGACAATCATCCGGCCTTGTGGGCTTGGTACCTCGTGGATGAACCCGACATGCACGACGTGCCGCCGCTGCATATTCGCGAAGTCCACCAGTTTATCAAACGACTAAACGCACAGAAACCGACGGCACTGGTCCTATATCAAGGCTACGAAGCTCAGAATTATGCCAGACTTACGGACATCCTGATGATCGACCGATATCCGGTGCCTTGGTTGCCGCTTGCGAATTTTCCACAGCATGTCCGAATGGCTCGGCTCGGGCTTGGCGCTGACAAACCCTTGTTGGCGGTGATTCAGACGTTCGATTGGTCAGTGTATCCGGAGCTACTCAAGGGAAAATCAAACCTCCGCCCTCCGACTTACGAGGAGTTACGGTGCATGACCTACTCTGCGCTGGTGCGCGGAGCGAACGGATTGTTCTACTTCTGCTTTAACGACGGCAAGTGGGTGATTCAGAAACACGAAGAAGTGTGGCGAGGTCTGAGGGAAGTCGTGGATGAAGTGAACGGGCGTTTGCCGCTCTTCAAAGGCGAACATGTGTGGTGGCCCCACCACCATCAGTTTGGTGATTCAGCGAAGGGGTTTAACGGAGCTTTGGAAAGCAGCATCGCCCCTGCGTTACTACGCGTGAAGAAGGGAAACGAAGAAGTGAAAGCGGGAGATTACGTGATCGCTGTAAACACGACGGATCAGCGGCACGATTACGCGGTTCGTCTCCCTGGAAGGCTGGATGGAAACGTGAACGTTCTGGGGGAAGGACGGGAATTAGATACGAAGAAGGGCTGGATCGAAGATGTGTTTGAGCCATACTCGGTGCATGTGTACGGCCCGCTCGGGGAATGAGCGGACTCCAATCCGTGGCAATGCAGCAGGAGGGCGGAATTCATTCCACAGCCGCATAGAAATGCCAACCAGGCAATGGACTTTCGCTCCAGCACCTTGACCCTCGCCGGTTTCACCCTCTGGTGACTTCGTTTTCGACGGTGTGGAATGTCACAAAACCCTCATGACATCAGCCTTGCGCGCACCGCAGCGGAATAAGTTCCGCGCTGCTATGATATCGTTTCGGTTAAGTGAGGTAAGGCTGATACTCGGGCACGCATTTCTT
>SIBF01000025.1 GCA_009695275.1 Pedosphaera sp.
GCATCCCAAAGACTACCTCCCAGCCGCCCACTGGGAGAAGTCCACGCTGCGCAATCGCCACACGTGCCAGTCACCAAAACACCAAATCCGAAGGATTTAAACCAGTCACTGTCTTTTCCGGTTTACCCCGCTTTTTCTGAGGTCTGCTCACGGATGCCGAGGGGCCACGCCGCCCATGAGCCGGGCAACGTCCACGCCTTCGCGCCGTCGAGATGTTCCCAGCCTTGGCCGTCGAGCCGTCGTGCTTGGGCATTCACGCGCTCGCCGTCCGTGACGATCCACGCGCGCAAGCCGTAGCGTTGGCTCGTGGTGAAGCGGAGGACGCCGCGCTCGCTCGCCCATTCGATTCCTTCGCGCCCGATGCCGCGCAAATTGGCGAGGGTTGCGAGTTCTTCCGCCGTGCCGACTTCCAACTCAGGCAAGGATGGCTTGGCTCGTGGTGTTGGCGGCATCGGCTTCGGAGCGGTGAATCTGGCCGGTGCCAGGTGCCCGCTGGCAGCAATTTCCAGGAAAGTGCGGCAAGCCACCTTCTTGTCGAGTCCGGTGATGCGCGTGAGGAAATCAATGGCGTCTCCACCTTCACCCGTGGAGAAGTCGTGCCAGAGCAAGCTGTCCTCACTCACGCTGAAGGATGGCTTGTGATCTTCGCGCCAGGGGCAGCGGCAGGATTTCGAGGGCGTGCCGGGGAGGTTGTAACGCGTCCACAAGTCGGGAATGCGAACAAGCGCTTTTGCGTCTGAAATGGAGATGGTGTGCATGGGCATAAGGGGTTCTGCCTTGCACCAAGTCGGCTTGCTGGTAGGGTGAGTCCGTCAAGTTTCTCACGCCTCGCGCGCCTCCGGGTGCCGGGGCGTTTTTACTTCGAGGCTCCTTGTTCGATCCCATCGAGGTTCGCGTAAAGATGCGCCTTGAGTGAATCCCATGACACCAAGCGCACACCCTTCTTCGCTCCACGCTGCCGGAGACAAACGGATTTCACCGGGGGCCGGTGTCCGTTGCCGTCGCTGGGCAGGATGAGGGAGTTGAGGTAGCTCCGCGAGAGTCCCGTCACCGGGCATTGGGTGCCGGGCTTTGGAAGGCGGAGGAATTCGATCGGGAGGTTTGCGCCGTTAGCCGCTGGTGCAAGCGGGGCAATTGTTGTCTGGCCGTTGCCTGCCGTGGTTTGAAGTTTGTTCTTCATCTGCCCGTATCAGACGACACGGGCAAACTCACTGCGACGAGGGTATCACTTCGGAAGTGATTCCTTCGCTTTGGGCGGATACCATTTCACAAAGTTCTCACTGAGAAACCGGGTGAAATGGTCTGCTGGTTTCCAAGAATCAGGGTGCCCAAACATGGAGAGCTTGATCATATCCCAGGCTCGAAGAAACGCGGGTTCGCAGTCCTCCGCCTCCTGCACGGCGTCGCTCTTGGCAGATCGTTCATTCGGCTTCAAAGGCCGCCCGCTCCATCGGTGAATGTCCATGAGTTCCGGCCAACGCCACGAAATCTTTCTGTGACGATTACCCTTGTTGTGACTCGACCGTTTGCCACTCTTGCCTTTCATCGGAAACAGGGAATCGGGCAAACCCTGCCGCCTTCTCTCGTCGTTAATCATTGTGAGAAAGCGTCGGACGAGTTCATTATCCTCCGCCATTAGGTTCCATTGCCACGGGAGCCATGGCTTGCTCCATCCTTGCTCACTTCGAGGAGGTGAGGAGACTACACAAAGGTCTTTGCGGAGATTCTTGCCAATCGCAGGAATGAGCACGCTGTGCGCGCAAATCGGCAGCGCTGTCCACGCGGGGAGTTGTCTTTCCGGGTGAAGTCGGCGAACAAGTTCATATCGCTGCGCCGCAATTTCCATCGTTTGCTCCCATTGTTGGAACTTGTGGAAAATGGCTTGAGCAAGCAGCGGGTCTGAAAGTTTCGCTCTGTCTTTGGTGCGAGTTGTCGTGAAAGTCACGGGGTCAAAGTCGGCGTACACTAAACGCCTCCACCACCACCCGCCCACGAGTTCGTTTTCTGTCAGAATGCCCACCTTGCAGTTCATGTTCTGGCGGGGTTCCCGTTCCTTCTATTCCTGCGGTTGCGCGCCGCGCGGCGGAATTCGTGAGCGCGGCGGAATTCTTGCGGTGTTGCCGTCAATCGAGACGGCGCGCGCGTCGAGGGTTTTTAATCCCTCAACCATTGAGGCGCACGCCTCAAGGCCGACACCAGCAACCAAGCTCAAGAGTAAGCCGAGCACGCCCCCGACGATGTAAATGGCCGAATAGATTTGGTGCATCGCGGTCTTCTCATCAACGCCAACGCCATTGCAGATGAACAGGAGGCAGACGCAAAAAAGAATGCCGTTAAGGATTCGCAGGGTATTCATGATTTTCTTTTGGTGTGGCAGAACACTCAAGAGGATGTTCATTCCAAGGATTCGCAGGGTATTCATGATTTTCTTTTGGTCTGTTGCCGATGATTAAAACGCTCGCCCACTTAGCCCAGGAATTCCGCCGCGCTCACTTCTTCGCCGCTTTCGCTCAATCAATGCCAGGAGGTTGGCGCGCCGCTCAGATGAACACTTCCGCGCTGACTTGGAAATGAGCGGCGAGTTTGCGGACGTGGGCCAGAGTGAGGTTGCGCTCGCCCCGGAGAATCATCGCACCCAAATTGCGGCTGCCGCCCAGCATGCGCGACAAGTCGGCGGCCTTGAGGCCGTGTTCCGCCAGCAAGTGTTTGAGAACCGCAAGGCCACCGGGAGCGGGCAAGGGCTTGGCGTGCGTGCGGTCGTATTCGTCCACGAAATGCGCGACGGCTTCCAGAAAGTCCTCCTGTTCACTGTTCAAGGGAAACCCGGCGAGCGCTTCCACCACGGCAGAGGCCGCGCGCTGTTCGGCTGCGTTGTGGATCGGGCGCGGGAGGTGCAGGCCGCACAAAGCCGTGTAGGTGTCCGGCACGTCTTCGTAACGCGCAAAGCGCGCGGAGGACTGGCGGTGAAGTGTTTTCATAATTCGTCTTTCCATCGGTTGCGGCTGTATTCGGCGTGAGTCAGGAAACGGAGGGCGAAACAAAGCTGACGGTTGTAATGCAGCGCGGCGATGAGCCGGTAGTGATTGCCGCACACGTTGAACACGGTGGCCGTGCGCCCGCTGCGGACGGCCACGGGGTCCGCGTGCGGGAAAACCCGGCGGAGCGCGGCCAGGTGCGCGAAGTCGTTTTGCTCGATGAGCCGCTGCCACACGGCGAGGGCTTCGCGCGCTTTGGGAAATTGTTCGGCCCACGTCTTGAGCGTGGAAGGTTTGATGAGCCGCATTGCATACCTAATGTATGCACGGGCGTCTGGCGGTGTCAATCGTGTCTGACCGTGTCCGCGCTTGTTGCATGGATGCCGGGCAGCTTCGCCATTGCCGCCGCGAGTTGTTCACGTTCGTGGTGCGTGTAGCCGCCGTGGATTTCCGCGCTCTTGTGGCCGGTGATTTTCATCCGCAGTTCCGCGCTCACACCGGCATTGGCCAGGGCGGAAACGTGACTGTGCCGGAGGCTGTGGAACGTCCGCCGGTTCACCTTTCGCGCACCAAGCCCTTGCACTTCCTGTAAGTCGAGCCCCGCGCGCCGCACGATGGATTTGAAACTCTCGCTCAAGCCGCGCCGTCCGCCGGGGCCTTTGCCCGCCATGCCCGGCAGGATGAACTTTTCCGCCGTGTCGCCGGCAAGCGATTCAAGGTGTGCTTGCAATTCGGGGTGAAGAGGAAGTTCGAGGTTATCTTTCGTTTTCCGCGTTTTGAACACAACGCTGGCCTTGGCGAAATTGATTTGCGCCCATTGCAGGTTGACGCAATCGCCCATCCGTGCGCCGGTGAAATACGCCACCATGATGAGCGTTTTCCATTCGGCCTCCGCCGCGTCCACCAGCATCCGAATCTCCGTGGCGTTGAACGTCCCTCGCTCGATGCCATCTTTTTGGGGAAGCTCCACCGGGTCGGCGGGATTCGTGTCGATGAGTCCCTCCCGCCGCGCGCGATTGAATGCGGCGGAAACAATCTTCGCATCCAGACGAACGGTGCCCGGTGCGAATCCCTGTTTGATGCGGGCGTGAACGAAGTTCTGCACATCCCGCGTGGCGATGGATGCGACGGGAACCTTTGAACGTGAGCCGAGCGATTTAATGAAGGCTGCGACGGTCGAGCGATACCGTTCCGCCGTTCCACCGCTTTTTGTGGCCGTTTTGCCGTCCAACCATTCGGCGAGGAAATCCGCGACGGGAACGGTGCGGATGCGTCCGCCGCCCACGCGCTCCATCAAATCGCTGACGACTTTGCGCGCCTGCTCTTCGGTGAGGGATTCCGCGCGACGTGCGGTGCGTTCAAACGTGAGGGCCGTTTCCAGCGCCTTCGATCGGTCGGTTTGCTTGGTAGAGCGGAGCACGAGCCTCCCCGAGGCGTCACGGAATGCGGCGTGATAAAACTTCGAGCCGGGCCGTTGGTGGATGCTCGCCATTGGCCTGCTAACATATTGCTAACATCCACCCGCGTCAACGGTGTTCAATTATGTCGAAAACATTGATATTTTTGCGAATCCGAGGGATGGAATCGAAGCCCGGGTTCGATTCCCGGTAGGGTCGCCAACATTAGTTTTTCCCTTTTTTGCCAGTGTGTTCCTGAGTTTTTAAGAAATGCGCACAGGACAGATTCAGAGTTGAAATCAGAGTTTTCACGCCAATAACGGCGGCGTGTCGGGCCTTTTGTAAACGCTCTCCCTCCACGCAAACTCATTCAGCCACGCGCTCGTTTCGACTGCGCTGGAAGTGTCCGCGTGGCGTCCTCTCCCATTCCAAATTCCGGGCCGAACAAGTTCCGCCAGCGCTCGACCGATCGCACCGCACCGAGAACCCACTCGTCCACTTTCTCCTCGATCACGCCACCACCAGAGCGCGATTCCGTGAAAAGTCGGTCACGTCGAGTGGTTGCCGGCCAACGATGGTGTGCGCAGCATCAATATCTTTCCCACGGATGGATTGGCCATCGCGCTTGATGACAATCTTTGCGAGAATCCCGGAGCATCGCCCGTCACCACGGGACATCTAATGTCTAAAACAAGCGCAGTATGAACCGTTGTATCAGTAGGAGCATTCATGGGGTCGAGTGATTAGAATGCAGTCGGATTCCCCGGCGCTCGAACTCGCCCAGCGTCCAGCGGTACTCGGCCACGAGTTGATCCACAACGCTGCGATTCTTCATTCCAGGCGGCATAACTTCCCACGTGTAAGTTTCCATCTCGAAGTGGGCGCACATTTTCGGATTCTGCTGGACGAGATCCAACACGCCGAGAAGATGATCCGCGGTCGTGCCAAAGAGCGGGGTGGGCTGGCAATGCAGAGGAACATGGAAGTGAATGCGCCACTCATCCTCCGTCGGCTGTGCCGGTGCGGCCAGCGCCAGATCGAGATCGCGGTAGCGTGTGATTCCGCCCGAGCTCTGACGCGCCAGAACCTGATGGAAATAGACATCCTCCGCAAACGCGGCCAGCGCTGCGCGAGCTTCGGAGGTTGGCCGGAGGCTCAATGCGGAACTCAGGTGAATCTTGCTGATCTTGATGCCGGCCTTCCGCAGTCTGCCAATGGCCTCGACCGGCTGTTCATACTCAACCGCCAGATGGCAGCAGTCGTAATTCACGCCAAGGCACTCATCGAGCCGGGAGTCACCGGGACGATCCGCCCTGAGTTGATCGAAGAACCGGACGGTTTCCGCCGTGTTTTCAATATAGCAAAGCGGCTCGGGTTCGAGCCCAAGATGCAGCTTTATACCCGAACGGTCCCAAAGCTGAGTGATATGATCAACACAACGCCAGAGATTCTCTCGCGCCGCGCGGACTTGCGCTTCCTCGTAAATGAATTCCTTGAAGGAAACAGGCACCGTGCTGACGCTGCCTTCGATTCCAGCGGGCACCAATTGGGCCAGGATATCGAACAGCCGCTGTGTGTACTCTAGCCGCTCCGGCCTGGTCCAGTCGGGCTCATAAACCTGCTCCTTCACTCGCACGCCATGAAACCGTCCGTAGGGAAATCCGTTGATCGTAAAGACGTAGCAGTTCTCCGCATCGAGCCAGTCGCGGAACGTGGCGAGCGTCGCCGGTTCATTCAGTTCCCGCGAAGCCAGATCACTCAGTCGGAGACCAATTGCGTATGGCTTTCCCGGAGAGATTTGGTCACGAACCGCGAGCGTGTACTGCTGAAGTGCCTCCAGCGTCTCCGCCCAGCTCTCGCCGCGATGAATGTTGGTGCAGTAGGCGAGGTGAATATCGTGAGAGAGGCGCATCGGGTCAGGTTGGTTTCCGCCGGTCCAGTTGCGGGAAAGCTTTTCGAGATTCATTAACCACGGCGCCAGTGTTTCCCAATCCCGACCCAAGCCGCAACTCTGGAGAACACTCTGGAGAACAAGGGCGAGAAAAACCAAAATCCGACACCGTGGCGGAATCTCTGTTCTGTTGTCGTGCTCTCTTGCGCCACGGTGTAAGCTGCGGGTGATGTCAGCATTGGCCATTCGATTTCACAAGGGCGGGATTCACCTGCCCGGGATTGGCCTCTGGCTTGATCCGCACGGATCTCAAAAAGGCCAGGAGCGCGTGTTCATCAGCCACGCGCACTCAGATCATACCGGTGTCCACCGGGAGGTGATCCTTACCGAACCGACCTCGCGATTGATGAGGGCGAGGTTGAGTGGCGATTGGCAGGAGCATCTCCTGCCCTTCGGCCAGCGAACCGAGTTTCCCCACTCCACCACACCCTTCCATGTCACGCTGCTGCCGGCGGGACACATCTTCGGAAGTGCGATGGCGTTGATCGAAGCGGGCGGAGAGTCGTTGCTCTACACAGGAGATTTCAAACTTCGGCCTGGTTTTTCAGCGGAACCTTGCGACCCGGCGCTGGCTCGTGGAGTGGATTCGCTCGTGATGGAGACAACATACGGGCGGCCCGCCTACCGCTTTCCCGCAACGGATGAAGTGATGCGCGGCGTGATCCGCTTCTGCCGCGAGGCGCTGGACAACGAGGAAACACCGGTGCTTCTGGGCTACTCGCTCGGCAAAAGCCAGGAATTGCTTCGTGCATTGGCGGACGCCCAGTTTCCGCTGATGCTCCACGGATCAGTGCACAAGCTGACACAGGTTTACGAATCGTTCGGCGCGAAGTTTCCGCCTTACGAGAAATTCGAGGCCGAGTTGGCACGCGGAAAAGTGCTGATCGGACCTCCCGCGATGGCGAACTCCACGGGACTGAGAAAAATCGCGCGAGTGCGAACCGCAGTGCTCACAGGCTGGGCGGTCGATCTGCAATGCCGTTACCGTTACCAGGCGGATGCCGCTTTTCCCCTGAGCGATCATGCGGACTTTCCGGACCTCATCGAGTTCGTGAAGCAGATCGCTCCAAAGCGGATTCTTACTCTTCATGGCTTCGCGGCGGATTTCGCGCAAACGCTGCGTGACCTTGGTTACGATGCGCAGGCGTTGAGCGAAGAGGAACAATTGGCCCTGCCGCTCGCTCTCGGCGCAGTCGATTTTTCAACCAGCATTGGTTCCCGCCAGCGGGCGCTGGTCGCTGCCCTGGCGCAGGAATCCGTTTCAAATCGCGGTTCTTCGGCAGCGCTGTCGGAATCCAAACCATCCGGACCCCGGCTGGCGGAATTCTCCGGGATCTGCAAGGAGATCGGCGGCACGGCAAAAAAGCTCGAAAAAGTCGCAGTGCTCGCAGGCTATTTCAAATCGCTGGATCCAGCCGCTCTCGCCGCCGTGGCACCGTGGTTCACCGGAATCGCATTCGCGCCGATCGAGAACAGGAATCTTCAAGTGGGCTGGGCTGTGATTCGAGACGCGCTGCTGGCGGTGAGTTCCCTCAATGGCTCGGAGTTCGGGCAGATTTACCTGAAGCATGGCGACCTTGGAGAAGCCGCCGTGGAGATCATTGGTGGCAGCTCCGTGAGTTCAGCCTCCATGAGCGTCGCCCGATTGCGCGACACTTTCGAGCGATTGCATTCAGCGCGGGGTCCGTCGGGAAAAGTGCCGGTGTTGGCGCAGGCGTTGCACGAATGCACGGGGCTCGAAGCGAAATACGTCATCAAGATTCTCACGGGCGACCTGCGGATCGGCCTCAAGGAAGGACTGGTCGAGGAGGCTCTTGCGCATGCGTTCGACACGTCGGTTGAAGCGGTTCGGAACACGAATCTCGTCCTCGGCAATATCTCCGAGACGGCGGTCCTGGCGTCAGAAAAGCGGCTGGATAGCGCCACCCTGGTACCATTTCGACCAATCAAATTCATGCTTGCCTCACCTCATGATTCGGTGGGCGAGATCTGGCAACGAATCAGTCAATGGAGCAAAACCGCCGGAGTCGAGACGGCGAATAGCGGCGCGGTTTTGTTTCCCGCGAACGAGATCGAAGACGCCCTCGGTTCGGCATCAGTGGCCTGGGTTGAGGACAAGTATGATGGAATTCGCTGCCAGTTGCACAAGGTGGGCAATCGAGTGGCGCTCTTCTCGCGTGATTTGAAGGAGATCACCGCCACTTTTCTGGAAGTTGCGGACGCGATCCAGATCAACACGAGTGATTTCGTGCTGGACGGGGAATTGATCGCGGCCAAGGGCGACGAAGTGCTGCCCTTCACGGAATTGCAAAAACGTTTGGGAAGGAGGGAGAGTGATCTGTTCCTCGGGGATGAAATTCCCGTCAGATTTGTGGCATTCGATCTCCTTTGGCAGAACGGCTCCAGTCTGTTGAACCAACCTCTTCAAGTTCGTCGTCAGGCGCTGGCCGCTCTCGCGCCCGCCGGCGTCACTCTTGCTCCCGTCACACGTTGTACTTCCGCCAATGCAATCGAAACATCCTTCTCCGCCGCACGCGATCGAGGCAACGAGGGGCTGATGGTCAAGGATCCCGCCAGCCTTTACACACCGGGCAGGCGCGGATTGTCCTGGCTGAAATTGAAGCGGGCCATCGCCTCGCTGGATTGCGTAATCGTCGGAGCGGAGTATGGGCATGGAAAGCGGAAGGATGTGTTGAGCGATTATACATTCGCCGTCCGCGATGAAGT
Organism: Pedosphaera sp.; assembly: GCA_009695275.1. GTDB lineage: Bacteria > Verrucomicrobiota > Verrucomicrobiia > Limisphaerales > F1-12-MAGs170 > F1-120-MAGs170. Next base: position 9,051 of record SIBF01000025.1, read on the forward strand.
CACTGGAGAATTCAAGACGATCGGGAAGGCTTACATAGGCTTGACGGACGGCGAAATTGCAAAACTCACGAAACACTTGCTGAACAAGGTTACGTCGCGAGAAGGTCGCTACAATACGGTGGAGCCGGACACGATCCTCGAGATCGCATTCGACGTCATCCAGGTCAGCGACCGGCATTCAAGCGGGTTGGCAATGCGCTTTCCGAGGATCGTGCGGGTCCGCGAAGACAAGACGTTGAGTGAAATTGACACGTTGGCGACCGCTCGCAACCTGTTGAAATCCTGAAAATGAACGTGGTGACATCTCAACCGCCTCCTCACCGTCCGGTTACATAGGTGACTTTTCGGAACGGTGCGAATTGAAACGGAGGGAGAGCCTTCGAGCAAGTGGCGTTTTCGAGGCGCTGCGATCTGTTGCTCCCGCGGGATTCGCTGGATCGAATGCGGCTTAACGCTACAGCCACACTTCGATGAACCAACCACGAATTGCTCGGATTGCACGGATGAGATGGTGGTGGATTCCGGCCCATTCGTGAAGATCCATGAAATCCGTGGTGGCCGCGCAGTAGTTCCCACTTCGAGGCGGGCTGCGCCATCGTGGAAACCTTTCCAACATCGCCCTGGAAACGAAGCGCGGAGCAGTTCTCGCGAAACCTCGTTGCCTGGAGGGTGAGAGTCCTCTCGAACCCACGAACATACTGAGAAATTTGGGGTTCGTCAGGAGTCTCACCCTCCGGGCGACGGGTTTTGAAAGAAGGCATAGCTTTAAGTGTTAATCGCTGCGAGCGGTCGAATTCTTGCAATAATTTCAAAAACTCTTTTGCGCTCCCCCAGTCCGCACGGAATGCGTCGAAAACCGAACATCCTGCTCTCGGTCAAACGAAGAACCAATCATCGGACACTCTGCCTTGTGAAAAATCATGAGGGTTTGGAGCCTCTGCTGCTTGATGCCGCAAACAAACTCCGCTAAAGGTTCCTTATGAGCGTCATGCCTCTCAAAGCCCACTCCATTGGCAAGCAGGTTTGCCTGGACGAACCCCGCAATCTCCCGCCGGACTTCTGGCTGCTTATGCTGTTGGCACCCGAGGTTGAACCCTCCGTACGGGAGAAATCATGCGAGTCCACCCGGCAGAGTGTCGATTGCGCCTGCGGAGACGACGAATCCAATTACTTGAACCTGATGCCCCAGCGGCAGGCCGCCTCTGAAAGTCCTGTGATATGACAAGGACGCATGAGGTTCAGTCCAACACTTCAGGGCTGTTTCGTCCTTCAACCGCAACGATGGGACGCATCCTTGGAATTCTTCCCGCCCGTTACGCTTCGACCCGTTTTCCAGGCAAACCGCTGGCGATGATCGCGGGCAAGCCACTCATTCAACGTGTGGTCGAACAATGTCGGAAAGCAAAGGCTTTGAGTGACTTGATTGTCGCCACGGATGATGAGCGAATTCGCGCCGTTGTGGAGAAGTTCTGCCGCGTTGAGATGACCCGTGTCGATCATCCAAGCGGATCGGACCGGATCGCGGAGGTCGTGTCGCGCTGTGAATGCGATGCTGCGGTGAACATTCAGGGCGACGAACCGTTGATCGATCCCGCAGTGATCGACGCGGTGGCGGGCGCGCTCTCCAGCAGCGAAATGTCAACCGCCGCCACTCCAATCCGGAACTTGGCGGATTTCGAAAATCCTAACGTGGTGAAAGTCGTTGTCAGCGCCAAGGGACGCGCCCTATATTTCTCGCGGCGCACGATTCCGTATCTGCGCGATGCCGCCAATCGTCCGGCAGCGGAACAATTGGCGGCCTTTCCATTTTTGAAACACTTGGGAATTTACGGTTTCCGACGTGAGACCCTGCTGCGACTGGTCCAGTTTCCGGTGTCGCCGCTTGAGGCCGCTGAGAAGCTCGAACAACTGCGCGCGCTGGACAACGGCATCGAGATCGCGGTTGTCGCGGTGAATCACGAGAGTTTGGGCGTGGATGTCCCGGAGGACATTTTGAGAGTCGAGCGGTTGTTAATTGATGAAATCACAGAACGCGCGTCAGCTCACTAAGGCTGTTTGAGCGTTTAGCTCGTTCAAAAATCAGACGAAGCAATGAAATACATTTTTGTCACCGGTGGTGTGGTCAGCTCGTTGGGGAAGGGCCTGACCGCGGCCTCTCTGGGCACACTGCTCGAGAATCGCGGTCTGAAGATCACGCTCCAGAAGTTCGATCCCTATCTAAATGTCGATCCAGGCACGATGAGTCCTTACCAGCACGGCGAAGTGTATGTCCTGGACGATGGCGCGGAGACCGATCTGGACCTCGGCCACTACGAGCGCTTCACCCATGTCAAACTGGGCCGCTACAACAACCTCACCAGCGGCCAGGTGTACCAGACGGTGCTCAATAACGAGCGCGAGGGGAAGTACCTCGGCAAGACTGTCCAGGTGATTCCACACGTCACGGACGAGATCCAGAGCCGGATTCGCAAGATCGGCGAACTGACCAAGGCAGACGTGGTCATCACCGAGATTGGCGGCACGACCGGCGATATTGAAGGTCTGCCATTTCTCGAAGCCATACGTGAATTCGCCCTTGATGTCGGCCCGAGCAACGTCCTCTTCCTCCATGTCACCTACGTCCCGTTCATCAAGGCGGCGGGCGAATTGAAGACCAAGCCCACGCAGCAATCCGTCGCCAAGTTGCGCGAAATTGGTATCACGCCGCACATCCTGGTGTGCCGTTGTGAACGTCCGCTGGACAAGGAGCTGCGGCAGAAAATCTCCCTCTTTTGTAGCGTGCCCTACGAGGCGGTGATCGAGGAGAAGGATGTCGAGCATTCCATTTACGAAGTCCCGCTCATGCTCCAGCGCGAACGGCTGGATGACCTCGTGTGCCAGCATCTTCGACTGGATGTTCCGCCCGCCAACATGAGCCACTGGCAGGACATCATCCGCAAGCTCATCGCTCCGCAGCACCGCGTCCGAATAGGCGTGGTCGGCAAATACATCGAACTCAACGACGCCTACAAATCTGTCTATGAGGCGGTCATCCACGGCGGCATTGCCAACGATTGCGGCGTTGAGGTTGAAAAGTTGGACGCTGAGGAGATCGAGAAGTTCGGGCCGGAGAAAATTCTCAAGGGCCTCGGTGGCATCCTTGTGCCCGGCGGATTCGGGGAGCGAGGCATTGAGGGAAAGATTCTAGCCGCACAGTACGCCCGCGAACACCGCCTGCCTTACCTGGGTCTTTGCCTCGGAATGCAGACCGCCACGATCGAGTATGCCCGTAACGTTCTGAAGCTCCAGGGAGCCCACTCGACCGAATTCGATGCCGCGACCCCGCATCCGGTCATCGCCTTGTTGGATGAGCAGAAGAGAGTCACCAAGAAGGGAGGCACCATGCGGCTCGGCGCTCAACCATGTCAGCTTGTGGTGGGTTCAAAGGCCGCCCAACTTTACGGTGCCTTCGTCGTCAACGAACGTCATCGTCACCGCTACGAGTTCAATAACGCCTATCGTGAAAAATTCGAAGGGACGGGATTCGTTTTCAGTGGAACATCTCCCGACGGAAAGCTGGTCGAGGTGATCGAACTGAAGGACCACCCTTTCTTTGTCGCGAGCCAGTTTCATCCTGAGTTTCAGAGCAAACCCAACGCGCCGCATCCGCTCTTCCGCGGGTTCATCGCGGCGTGTCACAGTTACATTCATCACCGGCCGCTGTGAGTTGCGAGTGCCCTTGTGACCATCCTTGCTTCCATTGCTGATGGGGCTCAGAGGAGAGAGCTCCAGTTTCTTCTGGCGGGTGGACATGCCGTCATTGCGCACGGTTATGCGAGAAACACGTTTGACCTGGACCTCATCATCCGCCGGGCTGATCAAGTTTCCTGGAAGGAATTTGCAGCCAATCTCGGCTATCGAACTCATTCTGAAGGTCAAACGTTTCTCCAGTTCAATCCGTCCGATCCTGCTTCTCTGCCACTGGATTTGATGATGGTGAACGATGAAACTTTCTCAAAACTCCTGGTCGATGCCGTGGCAGCACCATCAGGCACCGGAGGTGCGCGAGTCGTCTCTCTCTTGCATTTGATTGCGCTCAAATCACACGCGATCAAGCACGGACATCCTGGCCGGGTGGAAAAGGATCTGGATGATGTGATACACTTGGTGCAATTAAATCGGTTGGACTTGAGCCAGCCAGAAATACGGGCTCTTGTACTCAAATACGGCCCACCGGAATTGTATGGAAAACTTCAGCGAGTCTGTCAGAAACTCTGAACCACCGGAACTCGACCTGCCCGACTGGAGCGGCATGGATGATTCCACTGCGCGGATTCAACCGGAAGCCGCTTTTCAATTGTGCGAAGAATACCCGGCGTGGTTTCCCGGATCAGTGGAGCGATGGCGGGTGCAAAGATCCGAGAAATGCATCGTTGAGTTCGTGCTTTAGGCGTCCCACTTGGCGAATTGAGTGCCCCATTGCGACCCAAGGATGACTTACTCTTACGCCATCGAGTTTCTCTACAGCCTCCGGCATTTCGGTGCGAAGTTCGGCTTGGAGAACACTCAAAAGCTCGCAGCACTGGCCGGCAATCCTCATGAACACCTTCGGTTCATTCACGTGGCAGGCACGAACGGGAAGGGCTCCACGTGCGCGATGCTGGAGAGCGTCTATCGCGCGTCAGGCTTGCGCGTCGGACTATTCACTTCGCCTCATTTGGTCGCGTTCGGTGAGCGGATTCAGATCAATCGGGAAAACATCAGCGAGGCGGACGTCGTGCGTTTGGTTGGCGAACTGCGCGGACTGATTGAACACGCGAAGAACTCACCTTCGGCTCAAGACTCGTTTCAACCGACCTTCTTCGAATTCATCACCGTGATGGCCCTCCGCTATTTCGCAGAGCAACGCTGCGAGCTGGTAATCTGGGAGACGGGCCTGGGTGGGCGGCTCGATGCCACAAACATCGTCACTCCGCTTGCCAGCGTGATCACCAACATTCAGCTCGATCACCAGCAGTGGCTTGGTGACACCATCGAGAAGATTGCCTTCGAGAAGGCGGGCATCATCAAGCCCGGTGTGCCTGTGGTCACGGGAGAGGATTCCCCGGAGGCGCTCGAGGTGATTCGAGAGACCGCCCAACGACTCCACGCGCCGGTCACGATGGTAACGTCTGAAGCCTTGTCGAATCCACCGCTTGATTCAATCCGTCTTCCGCTGCCCGGCGAGCATCAACGACGCAACGCTGCGCTGGCGCTGGCAACCGTCCGTGTTGTCGGCAAACAAATTCCAGTTCAAGAAACGGCCATTCGCGAGGGTCTGGAGACCGTGCAATGGGCGGCGCGATTTCAGATTATTCGCCGACCAGACGGCCGCATGATCATCCTCGACGCCGCCCACAATCCGGCCGGAGTTGCAGCACTTCTCGAAACTTTGCGCCAGGCATTCCCCGATGCCAGGCCGACGCTGATTTTTGGCGCGATGCGGGACAAGGACTGGCGGGAGATGTGCCTGCGCCTGGCTCCAGCGGTGTCGCGCGTGATTGTGACAGCAGCGCGAAGTGAGCGCGCGACGCCGCCTCAAGTGGTGTGCGATGCTTTCGCCTCCTTCAAGATCGATATTCCCGTTGCAGTCTCCAAGAGACTGTCCGAGGCGTTCGCTCTCGTCGCCACAGATTCTTTCGTGCTTGTTACAGGATCGCTTCATTTCGTCGGTGAGGCGATGGAGTTGATGAAAGTGCTTCCGGCGCCAACGGCCGAGGAGCGTGGTCTCAATGAATGGACCGCTCCCGCCGGCAAGAATTTGGATTGACGGCCTTGGCTGGGGGCTGCACAAGGCTGCACATGACCACCGGTTCCAACCGCAAGGATGACCTGTCTCCACACGAGACGGAGCGTCAGCCCATACGAGCGTCCCACGGCGGAACCCTGCTGGCATGGGTCGCGGGGGCGGTGCTCTCAGGGTTCCTGGTGATGGCGTGCTCGACTGCTTCGGTGAAGGTTTCTCAACCTTCATTGCGTCACCCAGTCACGCGCCAGACCAATCAGATTGACGATTATCACGGGATCAAGATTGAGGATCCCTATCGCTGGCTGGAAGACGACAACTCGCCCGAGACCAAGGCTTGGGTGGCGGAGCAGAACAAAGTCACCTTCGGCTACCTGGAACAAATTGCATCACGAGGAGTGATCAAGGAACGACTCACTCAACTTTGGAATTACGAGCGCTATGGAATTCCTTTCAAGCAAGGCGGGCGATATTTTATCACGAAGAATAACGGCCTGCAAAACCAGGCGGTTCTTTACACGATGGACTCGCTGAATGCACCCATGCGCGAGCTGCTTGATCCCAACAAGCTATCCACCGACGGCACCGTGGCACTGACGAGCTACGAGGTCAGCGAAGATGGGAATCTGCTGGCTTATGGCATTTCAGTCGCCGGTTCCGACTGGCAGGAGTGGCGCGTTCGTGATGTTCGCACGGGAAACTATCTCGCGGATCACATCCGGTGGGTGAAATTCTCGGGCGCGTCGTGGACGAAGGAAGGCACGGGCTTTTTCTACTCGCGGTATGATGAGCCGAACGAAGAAACGCGACTGACGAAGGCGAACTACTTTCACAAGCTTTACTATCACGCCATCGGCACGCCACAGAGCCAGGATCGCCTGGTGTACCACCGTCCGGATCACAAGGATTGGAACTTTGACGGTTCAGTCACTGAGGACGGACATTATTTGATCATCACAGCCCGGCAAGGCACCGACCGGAAGAACAGGGTGCTTTATCAGGATTTGTCACTGGCAGGCGCTCCTGTTGTAGAACTATTGATGGACTTCGATGCTTCCTACAGGTTCATAGAGAATGACGGCCCCGACTTCTGGTTTCGCACGGACTCAAACGCACCCAAGGGACGAGTGGTCGCCATCGATGTCCGCGATCCGCAACGGAGTCGGTGGCGGGAGATCATTCCGGAATCCGCATCACGGCTGCAATCTGTGAGCAGCGTCAACCGGCAGTTGGTGGCCTCGTATCTTAAGGACGCTCAAACGCAGATAAAAATCTTCGGCGAAGACGGACGATTTCTGCGGCAGGTTCAATTGCCCGGGATTGGAACGGCATCGGGCTTTGGCGGAAAGCGGAAGGAAGCCGAAACATTCTTTTCGTTCACCAGCTTTACGTCGCCATCAATCATTTATCGGCATGACCTCACGTCGGGAAGCAGCACAGTGTTCAAGCAGCCGATAGTCACGTTCAATCCCATCGAATACGAGACGAAGCAGGTTTTCTATCAGAGCAAGGATGGCACGCGCGTGCCGATGTTCATCACGCACAAGCGCGGATTAAAGCTCAACGGGCAGAACCCGACGTTCCTTTACGGGTATGGTGGTTTCGACATCAGCCTGACCCCTGCGTTTTCTGTGGCAAATGCTGTCTGGCTGGAAATGGGCGGCGTATATGCCGTGCCCAATCTGCGTGGAGGCGGGGAATACGGAGAAGAGTGGCATCAGGCCGGAACGAAACTTCGGAAGCAAAATGTGTTCGATGATTTCATTGCCGCCGCGGAACGGTTGATTTTGAACCATTACACCTCGCGAATGAAACTGGCGATCGGCGGCGGGAGCAATGGCGGCTTGTTGGTCGGGGCATGCATGACTCAGCGGCCGGATCTTTTTGGCGCGTGTTTGCCGGCAGTCGGCGTGATGGACATGCTGCGTTTTAACAAATTCACCATAGGTTGGGCGTGGACATCAGATTACGGCAGCCCGGAGAACCTCGAAGAGTTTCAGGCGCTGAAGGCGTATTCGCCGCTGCACAACCTGCGGCGGGGCACGAGGTATCCGGCGACACTGGTGACAACTGGAGACCATGATGACCGCGTGGTGCCGGCACATAGTTTCAAGTTTGCGGCCCGGCTTCAGGAATGCCACACCGGGACCGCACCGGCGTTGATCCGAATTGAAACGAAAGCGGGGCACGGCGCGGGCAAACCGACCGCAAAGTTGATCGAGGAAGCCGCAGACAGGTGGGCCTTTCTGGTCCGGGAGTTGAACATGCTGGAACCGTTCATGTCGGCCGGCAGGCTCCGAACAAAATCTGGTGGAGGTTGAGATGGAGCTTTTACACGATATTCGAGCAGTCACCTTTGACGTTGGCGGCACGTTGATGGACCCGTGGCCGTCGGTGGGACACGTGTATGCCGAGATCGCCGCGAGGCATGGTTTCACAGGTTTGGAGCCGGAAAACTTGACGCGGCAGTTTGTCCGCGCATGGCGGTCCAAGACGAGTTTTGATTATACGCGCGCCGCATGGGCTGAAGTCGTGAGCAAGACCTTCGAGCAGCATGCGGAGCCGGGCCGTCAGATGCCGTTCTTCGATGAACTTTACGAACGATTTGCGGAACCAGGCGTGTGGCGCGTGTATGAAGATGTTCTGCCTGCCATCGAGATGCTCATCGAGCGCGGGGTGGAACTGGGACTTGTGTCCAATTGGGATGAGCGCCTCAGGCCGTTGCTTCGCAAACTCAAGCTCGGCCGCTATTTCCGGGTGATCATCATTTCCCAGGAGATTGGATTCTACAAACCGTCCTCCGTGATCTTCCACGAGGCCGCGCGAAAGTTTACGTGCCCCGCGTCGGGTGTGCTTCACATCGGTGACTCGGAGATGGAGGATGTCCAGGGAGCCCGCAGAGCGGGTCTTCAGGCACTCCTGTTGGATCGGCGGTCGGCGAATCCTGCTCCAGGCTCGATCTCTTCTCTTCGCGAACTCGAAGCGTGTCTGGCGTGACGCAGAGCGGCCACCAGGCGCGACGTTGAACGAGTGCCCGGGTGTCCTCCCGTCTGCTCACGAGACTCCGGATTAGGGTGTTTTACCGGAGTGACAGCCTGGCTTATACTTTGCCCGTATGATTGACGCTCCAGCGGCCCGATAACTAGATTCGGTGAAAATGAATCCCGGCCGCCGCATGGGGATGGAGTAAACGAATGAGCGCGCGCACATTCTGATACGGCGCGGCACCGGGACGGTTGATCTCATGAACATCGTTCAACGGTTCTTCCAAACTTCCTTGGGAAAAAAGTACGTCATGGCTTTGACAGGCCTGGCGCTCGCAGTGTTTGTGGTGGGGCATCTGATCGGAAATCTCCAGGTGTTCCTCGGACGCGAGATGATCAACGCCTACGGGCATTTCCTACAATCAACTCCCGAGTTGATCTGGCCGGCGCGTCTCGGGTTGCTGGCGTGTGTGGCGCTCCACGTATGGTCGGCGGTTCGTCTGAGCGCTGAGAATCGTGCGGCGCGTCCGATCCAATACTCGGAAGCTTACAAACCCATCGCCGCCTCATACGCCTCACGAACAATGCTCATGAGTGGCCTGATCATTGCGGCGTTCATTGTCTATCATCTGCTGCATTTCACCGTGCAGACGCAGGCCATCAACCTGACTGGAAAGGATTTTCACACGCTCATGGATGCCAAGGGGAGACATGATGTGTTTGCCATGATGGTCTCTGGTTTTAGCAATCCATTCGTGTCCGGCTTCTATGTGCTGGCCATGACGCTGCTCTGTTTGCATCTGAGTCACGGTCTGGGTGCGCTCTTCCAAAGCTTGGGATTGCGCAACAAGGCCTGGAGCCCCGTGATCGAGCGATTGGGGCGGCGCGCCGCCTGGATCATCTGGCTTGGATACGTCTCGATACCGGTGTCGATTCTTTGCGGCTTCGGGAAGGAGGTCATGAAGTGATATGAAATTGGACGCTAAAATTCCTTCCGGTCCCGTGGCGCAGAAATGGGAAAAGCACAAATTCAATCTCAAGCTCGTCAATCCAGCGAACAAGCGGAAGTTTGAAGTGATCGTGGTGGGCACCGGGCTCGCCGGAGCTTCCGCTGCGGCGACACTTGCCGAGCTGGGTTACGTAGTTAAGACATTCTGTTTCCAGGACAGTCCCCGCCGTGCTCACAGCATCGCCGCACAAGGGGGCATCAACGCCGCTAAGAACTACCAGAATGACGGTGACAGCGTTCACCGGCTCTTTTACGACACGATCAAGGGCGGCGATTTTCGGGCACGGGAGGCCAATGTGTACCGGCTGGCCCAGGTCAGCGTGAACATCATCGACCAGTGTGTGGCCCAAGGAGTGCCCTTCGCTCGCGAGTACGGCGGTTTGCTCGACAACCGGTCTTTCGGTGGCGCGCAGGTTTCGCGGACATTTTATGCGCGTGGTCAGACCGGCCAGCAACTTCTGCTCGGAGCTTATCAAGCCTTGTCGCGGCAGATCGGGCTGGGGACGGTGACCATGTTTCCACGAACTGAAATGCTGGATCTGGTACTCGTGGACGGCCATGCCAAGGGAATCGTGGTGCGGGATCTGGTGACCGGAAAGATTTCATCTCACGCGGCTGATGCCGTGGTGCTCGCCACGGGCGGTTACGGTAATGTTTTCTATCTTTCGACAAACGCAGTTGGATGCAATGTCACCGCAGCTTATCGCGCATACAAGAAGGGCGCGGCGTTTGCCAACCCTTGCTATACGCAGATTCATCCCACATGCATTCCCGTGAGCGGCGATCACCAGTCAAAGTTGACCCTGATGAGCGAATCGCTGCGCAACGACGGCCGGGTATGGGTGTCGAAGAAGAAGGGTGACAAGCGCCGGTCTCAAGAAATTCCCGAAGCCGAGCGCGATTATTTCCTCGAACGCAAATATCCCAGTTTCGGCAACCTCGCTCCGCGTGACATCTCTTCGCGTGCGGCCAAAGAAGCGTGTGACGATGGTCGAGGAGTAGGGCCAGGAGGCTTGGGCGTTTACCTCGACTTTGCAGATTCGATCAAGCGGTTGAGCCAGGAGAAAATCCAGGAACGCTACGGGAACTTGTTCGAGATGTACGAGCGCATTACAGGCGAGAACGCCTATCAGCAGCCGATGCGCATCTACCCGGCAGTGCATTACACCATGGGCGGTCTCTGGGTTGACTACAACTTGATGAGCACGATCCCGGGGCTCTTCGTCCTTGGTGAGGCGAATTTTTCGGACCATGGTGCCAACCGGCTCGGAGCGAGCGCGCTCATGCAGGGTCTGGCGGATGGCTATTTCATTCTTCCTTACACCATCGGAGATTACTTTGCTTCCAACAAGCCTGCGAAGCCTTCAACCAGCCATCCTGAGTTCAAAAGCGCTGAGGAGTCCGTCACAGGGCTTACGAAGCGGCTGCTTTCAACTCGCGGGAAGCGCACAGTGCGCTCGTTCCACCGCGAGCTCGGGCAGATCATGTGGGACAAGTGTGGCATGGCGCGAAGCGAAGCGAGCTTGAAGGAGGCGCTGTCCCGCATTCCGCAACTCCGCGAGGAGTTCTACAAGAACGTGAACGTCACAGGCGAAGCAGGCAGCCTCAACCAGGCTCTTGAACACGCCGGACGTGTGGCTGACTTCCTTGAATTCGGAGAGTTGCTCTGCCTGGATGCATTGACGCGCAACGAATCCTGCGGCGGACATTTTCGCGTGGAGCATCAGACTGAGGATGGCGAAGCCCGGCGGGACGACGAGAAATGTTCGCATGTCAGCGCATGGGAATATCAGGGTTCCGGCAGGCAGCCAGTGCTGCACAAGGAACCGCTGTCGTATGAGGAAGTGAAGATGTCGCAGAGGAGTTACAAGTAATCAGACCACCCGGATAATGAAACTCACCCTCAAAGTCTGGCGACAAAAGGATCAGGAATCCCCCGGACATTTTGAAACCTACCAAGCCAATGATGTCAGTCCGGACATGTCTTTCCTGGAGATGCTGGACGTGGTGAACGAGGGGATTATTGACCGAGGTGAAGATGCAATCGCATTCGATTCCGACTGTCGCGAGGGCATCTGTGGCACTTGTTCGGTCGTCATCAATGGAATGCCTCATGGTGGACATCGCGCCACCACTGCGTGTCAGTTGCACATGCGTCACTTCACGGATGGACAAACCATTTACATCGAGCCTTGGAGGGCCAAACCGTTTCCCGTCCTTAAGGATCTCGTTGTGGACCGTGCCGCGTTTGAGCGCATTGTTCAGGCAGGCGGTTTCGTGTCAGTGAGAACAGGAGGCACTCCCGATGCGAATGCCATTCCAATTCCAAAGGAAGATGCGGACCGTGCGATGGACGCCGCAGCGTGCATCGGTTGTGGGGCATGTGTGGCGGCGTGCAAGAACGCCTCTGCCATGCTATTCGTCGCGGCCAAAGCCTCCCACCTCAACACTCTTCCCCAGGGCAAAGTGGAGAAAGACCGCCGGGTTTTGGGCATGGTGGCGGCAATGGACAAGGAAGGCTTTGGCAACTGCACCGTCACGGGTTCGTGCGAAGCCGTTTGCCCAAAGGAGATCAGTCTTGATTTCATCCGGCAATTGAACGGCGAATATCTGATCGCCTCACTCAAGGGCAAATAGGGCAGGCTACGATGGCGTGGAACCATTCCGCCGGCGCAATTGCAAACAAGGGGATGGAGTCGCCTGGGTGGGCCGCTTTGTCACTGTTTTAATGGTTGAATCCATGGCTCGCGCATGCATCCATTCGTTTGTGAATTCTGCAGCCTTCAGTTTCGAAACTTCGCTTGTTTTGAGAAACCTCCTATTTAACTTCGTTGTTTGGTCGTGTGTGTGTTTCGGATTGCCGGCCGGAGCAGAGGATTGGCCGCATTTTCTTGGTCCGAAGAGTGACGGCACGTCGCTGGAGACCGGTCTTCTGGAGCGTTGGCCGGAGAGCGGGCCTCCAAAGTTGTGGACTCGCAAGATCGGCACCGGATACAGCGCGCCGTCTGTGCGTGATGGAAAACTGGTGCTGCATCACCGGACTGGCAACGAGGAGATCGTGGAATGTCTCGATGCCGCCACAGGAACCCCCCGCTGGCGATACGCGTATCCAAGCCGTTATCAGGACCCTTACGGCTACAACAACGGTCCGCGCTGCACGCCATTGCTCACCGCGAATCGTTGCTATACTTTTGGCGCGGAGGGAAAGCTTGTCTGTGTCGATCTGGCCACTGGCAAACCCGTCTGGCAGCGAGACGCCGCAAAGGATTGGCAGATTCCGGAAGCCTTCTTCGGCATCGGAAGCACGCCCTTGCTCGAAGGCGACCGGCTGATCGTGTCAGTGGGAGGACAGCCCAACGCTGGCGTGGTGGCGCTGGACGCGGCCACGGGGCGAACGTTGTGGCAGAGTGTCGGCCAGTCGAACTGGAATGGCGTGGTGACGATCGGCTGGCGGGCAGAGGCGCCGTATCGATGGACCGGAGTGGAGAAGCAGGCAAGCTACTCGTCGCCCGTCGCGGCAACCATTCACGGCCAGCGGCATCTGTTGTGTTTCATGAGGCAGGGACTGGTTTCACTGAACCCGACGAACGGCGCGGTGAACTTCTCGCGATGGTTTCAATCGCAGGTCAACGATTCCGTGAACGCGATAAATCCTGTGGTGCAGGATGATTTGATTCTATTATCCGGCGCGTATTTCCGGGTCGGCGCGGTGTTGCTACGAGTGAGGCCCGACGGCAAATCGATCGAGGAAGTCTGGCGCTTTCCAAAACAACCGATGGACCAGGCAGATCGTGACCCTGTCACTAGCCGTTGGAAGCGGCTGCCGTTGGAGATGCATTGGAGCACCCCCATTCTGCATGATGGCTACTTGTATGCCTTCAGCGGACGCAATGAACCCGACGCGCATTTCCGCTGCGTGGAACTGAAGACGGGCAATGTGATGTGGGACCGCGACGAAAGCTGGCCGCCGCACAGCACGCCAACGCCAAGCGTCTATGGCCGCGGTTCGGCAATCAGGGCCGATGGCAAATTGATCGCGCTTGGCGAGGGTGGATTACTGGGACTTTTCGCCGTCGATTCCAAGCAGCCGCGTGAGATGTCACGATGGCAGGTGCCGGAATTGAAGCATCCCTGCTGGGCTGCGCCAGTCTTGTCCAACAAGCGGCTTTACCTGCGGAGCGAAGATCAACTCGTCTGCATTGATCTGGCGCGGAAGTGAGACGGCGAAGTTATTTTGTCAGCCGAAAGAAGCGTAATGGTCGATCCGGAGTTATTGGAATCGTCACCTTCGTCGCGCTCGGAGGAGCGTCCTTCAAATCTTCCCATGGGAGCTTCAGATCGGTCTTGGTTTGAGCCCTGTAGCCGGTGAACTCTGATCCCCAGCAAATGACGAAGTTCTCACCGCTCTCACTGGAGAATAGGCTGGGTCCAGTCGCAGGCGAAGTTGATTTCACCAAGGCATTGATCTGGTCGCCGGAATACTGCACGGCCAACTGCACGCCAGCGCTGGGCTGATTCAAGCCGTTATAGCAGATGAAGCGGCCATTCCGCTTGGGGAGCGAAATGATTTGGAAACTGTCACCCAGTTTTGGAATGAAGCCGGCAGCGAGAATGAGGCGAAGCGAGCCGTCTGCGACCACTTTGTCGTCCTGGATCGTTCCGGTGACCTCGAAGCGGCTTGATCCGGTGGTGGCGGCGGTTCCGCCAATGCGGATGGCGAGTTCACCCGATGGCAATTGCGTAAACGCATTCGGGCTGTTGAGGACACCACTCAAGACTTCGATCGTGCCGTCGTTGGTGATGGGCCCCACTCGGGCGGTCGCGGTGCCGCCGGTCTTGCGAAGCAAACCGTGGTTGATGAATCCACTGCCACCCAGCGCGATGTTCAACTGCGCGTCAAAGCCGAGATCGAACGTGCCGCCCGCCAGGTTCTCGATGAGGCCGCCGTTGCTCTGCGAAATCTGACCGCCTGTCCATGTTGTCTGAGACGCATTGCGGAGCGTAGGCCCGGCGAGATTCTTTTGAGCCGCGCCTTGTATGGTGACTCCACCGAGAGCGTTGATATTTCCGTTTCCTGCAAAGCCACCGGAATTCCAGACGATTGGACCGTTGACCGTCACAATATCGCTGCCGGAAATATCGCCGCTGACAATCAGCGACTTCAATTTCACTTCCTGCCCCGAATTCAGTGTCAGGGTTGCTCCATTCACCTGAAGTGAATTTCCCAGGCTCACGGGCTTGCTCCCTGGCTTGAATGTGAGCTTGCCCGATTCAACCTGGACGGTTCCTCCAATATCGAATGTACCGGAGATGGTCATGTCGGCGGCATTGACGCGGCTGCTGCCCGCCCCGGAGATGGCTGACTCCTTTTCAAACACCGGACTTCCCTGAATCTCAAGAGTGGCGCCAGTTCCTAACTGATACCGGCCGCTGTTGCTTCCGGAGGTGTCAGTGGTTCCCACTCGCAATGTGCCTGATTGGATCTCCACAAAACCGTCATTCTCCATGCCACCAACCAGGGTCTTCGCAGTCCCGGACTTGAGGATCATTCCCTTGTTCCGCAGGCCGAAGCTGCCGAGTGCTGGGCGGATCTCCGCACCATCCGTGATCTCCATGGTTCCGCCTTCCAGGATCTCGATGCCGCAATTGCCTCTCGTCTGGAACGTGCCGGAGGACCAGATGATCCTGCCGGAATTCTTGACCGTCCTGTCGGTGAGATTCGCAGCACCTGTGAGCGCGATTTTACAGCTTGCCGAACTGCTGATTGTCATCTCGCTTGCGCCGCTGATATTGCCCGCAATCCATTCCAGCTCGCCGTTGATGGTGATCAGGCCCGCGCCGGCGAGAGTGCCGCTGATGATTCTCAACACTCCAGCGCACACCAGGGTTTTCGTCGGCGCGAAGACGTTGCCTTCGATCTGAAGCGTGCCATTCGCGCCAACAGTCATCGGCCCCGTCACAGTCAGGGGCTGCGATTTGATGACCAGGGATTGTTTGCCCAAGGGGCCGCCCAACACCATGCTCGTCACCGCGGTGTTGGCGTTCACTGTGACGGTGTAGGTGCCGTCTGATGTGATGAGCGCGGTGTCGCCCGGTCCGGGAATCTTGTTCGGGCTCCAGTTGTTGGCGACGCTCCAATCGCCACCGCTCTTGTTGGTCCAGGCGATGTCATCGGCACCGGCGCGGCCAGGTCCGACAACAAGGATTGCCAGCAGCGCTGAAAAGAAAGGAAGCACGACGCATGCTTTGATTTTCATGGTGAACATTCCGTATTACTGCCGGGAAATCTTCTATCCTGCCAACTCTGTTCAGGCGAATCCAAAGAAGCGCTTATCGCGGTTCCGGATCGAAGTCCAGTTCACCGGCGTCCTGAAGCCGCTGAATCTCCGCGGTGTAACCCTGGCGAAAGGTCGGATACTTGAACTGGTAACCCAGCTCCATCTTCAGGCGGCGGTTCTGGACTTTCTTGTTTGTGGTGCCTCGTTTGCGTTCGGCCTCTTTGTCCTCCGGCACAAACGGTGGCATCCATTTTCCCAATGTCTCCGAGAGCCAGCGGAAGAAATGGATCATCGCCACCGGTTCCTCGTCCACCGCGTTGTATACCTCGCCTGGACGAGCGTTCTTCAGCGCGGCGATGATGGCACCGACGACATCATCGCGGTGAATCATGTTCAGGATGCGATCGCCCTTTCCCGGAATCTTCGCCTCGTTAAGAAGGTACTGCTTGAACCAATGGCCGCGATCCGGACCGTAGATGCCAGCGACCCGTAAGATGGCCGCTGGAAAACTCTTTTCTCGGGCCGCATTGATCAATGCCTGTTCCGCCTCCACCAGCACTTTGGAAGTCTCGGTCTGGGGTTCAGTCGGGCTCGATTCTTTCACGGCGGAACCGTCCGTCTGCCCATAAACACCCGTGCTGCTCGTATAAATGAACTTCTTCGGCGGCGTGTGCTCGAGCCACAACAGGAGGCAGCGCATTCCGTCCACATATACCCGACGATAATCTTCGACACCCCCGTGACTGGATGAGGCTGTGTTGATAACCCAATCGAAAGGCCCTGGCAGCCGGGCAAGATCCTCGGAGAGCGTGAAATCTCCCGTCAATGGGGTGATCCCGGCTTCAGTGAGGATTGCCCCGGCACTCGTAGAACGCCGCAGACCGAAGACCTGATGACCTTGCTTTGCCAGCTCCGATCCGAGCGGGATGCCGACGTAACCACAACCAACAATCAAGACTCGCATGGCCAAAGTGTAACTCCCCGTTTGTATCGCATCCATCACGTTTCGCGGGTTTGGTTGCTTGCCGGCACACTAATCCCTCGGGCATATCTGAAGATCGTGACTGGAAAACCATCACCCCGGCCCTCTCCCATCCGATGGGAGCGGGAGAATCATTTAACCGTTCTGAGTGAAAACGCATCCGGTGTTGGCGTTGACGAACTGCATCTCGGACGTGCTCTGATCCATCCGATGAAAATCCTTCCTGCTGACAAAGTGTGTCCGTGCTGGTAAGTCCATCCCAGCACACGCCGAATCATGCCTATGAAAACACTTATCAAGATACAGCTCCTGATTTTCCTGACCTTCGCACACGGGTTTAATGGCGTTGCGCAGGCACAGACTTCTACGAAGGCGCCACTTCCCGGAACAACCCCGCTCACGATGGAGGGAGATCTCGCGGCCTACATCGTCAATGGGATTGATCATTATCTGGACCGGGCGCTCGATGAGCGTGTCGCCGGGCGCAAGCAGTTTTGGAAGTTCGACACGACGTCCGGCTCCGCCCACCTGGCTTCCTTGCTGGCGGCATCAGAGACGAACCGCACTCGCCTCCGTGAAATCCTCGGAGTGATCGATCAACGCGAGCCTGTCCAGATGCGCTTTCTGGGAAATGTCGGCGCTGATTTGTCCATGCATCCTGCTGAGGTGGGTCGTGCCGCTGGTTACCGGGTCTTCGCCGTGGCGTGGAATGTCTTTCGAGGCGTGGAAGGCGAAGGCTTGCTCCTCGTGCCCGACGGCGAACCAAAGGCTGACATTATCGCAGTGCCGGATTGCGATTGGACACCGGAGCAGGCCATCGGCCTCGAGCCTGGAGTTCCTGTCGAGCAACAGTTCCCCCGGCGCTTTGCTGAAGCCGGATGCCGGGTGCTCGTGCCCGCGCTGATTGATCGAGGGAATCGGTTTGCCGGCAATCCTGGAGTCCGTTCAGTGAAGCACAGCCAGCGTGAAACTCTCTGGCGCGCCAGCTACCAGATGGGACGCACGCCCCTGGGCTACGAGGTTCAAAAGATTCTGGCCGCCGCCGACTGGCTGGATCGCTCGCGCACAGCCGGTCCGCGCACCAATGATTGGGCCGGCACGGTGGCGCGAATTCAGAATCCGGGTTTGTGCCGA
Organism: Pedosphaera sp.; assembly: GCA_009695275.1. Classification (GTDB taxonomy): domain Bacteria; phylum Verrucomicrobiota; class Verrucomicrobiia; order Limisphaerales; family F1-12-MAGs170; genus F1-120-MAGs170. The sequence goes on from SIBF01000025.1 coordinate 27,202, forward strand.
CAGGAACTCGGGATCGTGGGCTACGGCGAGGGCGGCTTGCTGGCGCTCTACGCCGGGGCGCTCGACACGCGCTTCCTCGCCGTTGGTGTGTGCGGCGCGTTCGGTTTAGGTCAACGCAACGCGGACCAGCCGGTCTATCGCAATGTGTGGTCGCTCCTGGAACGCTTCGGCGACGCCGAACTCGCCGCGATGATTCTCCCGCGCGCGATCGTCATCGAGCATGGCAAGTATCCCGTAATCGAACATACCGATCAGTTCGGTAGTGCTCCCGGAAAACTGTGGCGGCCATCAACCCGTGAGATGGAGGCGGAGCGTGAGCGCCTGAATTTAATGGTGCCCGAGATGGCCGCTTACTTCCTGAACGCAGCGGAGGACGCCGTGTGCGACGCCGGCACCGCACAGAGAGTTCTCCGCAAGGTATCTTCAACTGGATCGATCAGCGCTCAATCCGGCGGCGCACCTCTCGCCCTGGCAGGAATCGGTGACAGCGCTGCCCGCACCCGCCGCCAGTATCTTCAAATTCTCGAGGACACCCAGCAACTCACGCGCGAGAGTGAATACACTCGCCGTGAATTCTGGAAGAAGGCGGATCGCACGAATGCGGAGAAGTTCACTGCCAGCGCGCAGTCTTATCGCGACTACTTCAGGAACGAGACCGTGGGCATGATCCCCAAGGCTTCCATGCCTCCCAATCCCCGAAGCCGTTTCCTCTACGAAACAAACGGTTATCGAGGATACGAAGTTGTTCTGGATGTTCACCCGGACGTGATTGCTTTTGGAATCCTGCTGGTGCCAACCAACATCAAGCCGGGAGAGAAGCGGCCTGTGGTCGTGTGTCAGCACGGCTTGGAGGGACGCCCCCGCGACGTCGCCGATCCAAACGTGGAAAACAATGCGTATCATCGCTACGCCTGCCGCCTGGCAGAACGGGGCTTCATCACGTTCTCACCTCAGAACTGCTACATCGGCCAGACAAAGTTCCGGCAAGTCCTGCGGAAAGCCCAGCCGCTCGGGCTCACTCTTTGGTCGTTCATGGTGCGCCAGCATGAAGTCATCACCGATTGGCTCGCGGCTCTCGACTACGTCGATCCACAGCGTATTGGGTTCTACGGCTTGAGCTACGGCGGCAAGTCCGCCATGCGCCTTCCCGTGCTGGTGGATCGCTATTGCCTCAGCATCTGTTCGGCGGATTACAACGAATGGATCTTGAAAAACACCTCCTCACGCTCGCCCTACAGCTACTTGTGGACGTCCGAATATGACATGCCTGAATGGAACATGGGCAACACCTTCAACTACGCGGAACTTTCGTGGCTGGTCTTTCCCCGTCCATTCATGGTTGAGCGCGGCCATGACGATGGGGTGGCGCCGGACGAATGGGTGGCCTACGAATTTGCCAAGACACGCCGGCACTATGTGAAGATGGGGCTTGCGGACCGAACGGAGATCGAGTTTTTCAATGGGCCGCATACGATCAATGGAAAGGGAACATTTGATTTCCTGCACAAGCATCTCAACTGGCCGAAGCCCACACAGTGATGTCCAACACTCAAGATCGATGAATCCATTCGACAGCATGAAATCAAAGCTTTGGAGCGCGGTGGCAATCGTGTTCATGGCCATCCTGGCTCGTGACGACGCGAGAGCCGGTGATTGGGATCGGATGAAACCGATCGTGCCACAGCGCTACGTCTGCCATCGCACCTCGGTCCCCATCGTCATCGACGGCAAGTTGAGCGACGACTCCTGGCAGACTGCACCCTGGACTCATGACTTTCAGGACATCGAAGGAGAGGCCAAACCACGCCCCACCTTCCGCACACGCGCGAAGATGCTGTGGGATCAAAATTATTTCTACGTCGCGGCAGAAATTGAAGAGCCGCATGTCTGGGGCACCATCACTCAACGGGATGCGGTGATTTTCCAAGACAACGACTTCGAGGTGTTCATCGATCCGAACGGAGACAACCACGAGTACTATGAGTTCGAGATGAACTCGCTCAACACCGTCTGGGATCTCTTCCTGCGGAAACCCTACAAGGACGGCGGCCCTGCGATGAACAACTGGGACATCGAGGGCCTGCGCTCGGTGGTGCATATCCAGGGTACGCTCAACAACAGTCGGGACCGCGACCAGGGCTGGACGCTGGAGATCGCGTTTCCATGGAAGGCGCTGCGGCAATTCGCGCATCGCGCGGCTTCGCCGAAGGAAGGTGATCAATGGAGAGTTGGATTTTCACGCGTCGAGTGGGACATCGAGATCGTTGATGGCAAGTACCAGAAAGTGCCCCATCATCCGGAGCACAACTGGATTTGGTCGCCGCAGGGAATCATCGACATGCACCGGCCCGAGCGCTGGGGCTACGTGCAATTCACCAGCGGCAAGCCAGGCACCGTCGAGTTCAAGCCGGATGCCGGCGTCGCCGCGCGCGAGGCGCTGATGGCGATTTACCACGCGCAGCGGGAATTTCAGAAGCGCACCGGCAAGTGGACCGCGACCCTGAGTGAACTGGGATTGAAAGAGGACGCGCTAACGGACCTGGCGGCGACGCCCGCCATCAAACTCACCAAGGACGGCTTCGTGGCGACGGCGATCGTGAAGGCAAGGCAGGGGACGCGCGAGACCTGGCACGTGCGGCAGGATTCGAGGCTGTGGAGAAATTAATGAACCGGAAAACGGCAATTCAAGAACCACGGATGGACAGGATGGACAGGATGGACAAGATGATTGTCGAGAGTTGCAGGCGCATTGTCGTTTACCCAAGGGATGATTTCACCGTTCTGTGCAAAACGTTTCTTATCCGTGTTATCCGTGACATCCGTGGTTTCAACTGCGCTTTTTAGAATGAAAAGAGCGGCCCACCCAGGCCGCTCGCTCACGTGATGACCACGATCTTGTCGGGAGCGACTGTGAGCGAAAGGTTCGTCAAGTTGTGGGCGCGCGCTCCATGAATGGAGATGGCATTGGCCGCTTCCGGCAAAGATTCAGTAAACACCCATGACTGATACCATGTGAGGGAGGGAGAGTAAAATGGGTTTCGAGTAAATCCATGAACTCATTCGATCAAGGGTCTTGAGGCTTGCCGCTCGGACACACCACGAGTAACTTTCAACTCATGAGCGCTGTGGCCGAACTGAAGACTGTCGCCGGTGGATTGGTCGTGTCGAATCCAGGCATCCTCGGAGGCAAACCAGTTTTTCGCGGCACGCGCCTGCCGGTGCAAACGCTCTTCGATTACCTCGCGGACGGGCTTTCTCTCGATTACTTCCTCGAAACGTTCGAGGGCGTGACGCGCGAGCAGGCGCAGGCCGTGGTGCGCTATGGCTGGGAGTGCATCGCCTCGGAACTGGCATGATGAAAGTGCTTCTGGATGTCTGCACGCCGGTGCAGGTGCACCGGGCATTGCAGGGGCACGACGTCCGGACGGCGGTGAAGATGGGTTGGGGTGAACTGGAGAACGGTGACCTTCTCACTGTGGCTGAGTCGGCTGGGTTTGATCTTCTCATCATCTGCGACAAGAACCTGCGTCATCAGCAGAATCTCACCGGCAGGCGGCTTGCGATCCTCGAACTGTGGACCAATCATCGTCCGACTTTGGAAAAGCATTGGCCGCTCATCCGCGCAGCCGCCGAAACCATGCGGCCCTGCGAATATCGTTCCCTCGAGGCACCTTGACATTCACCAACACACGCCAGCAGGCCGGATCGGAGATCGGCGCTCCAAAAAAAGAAACAGAGCGGGTATGGCAAATCCCGCTCTGTTTCGGTATCAGGAGCCACCCGGCTCCCTGGATTGATTACGCCGCTTTCGCCAGCGCGCTGGGTGTCGCCTGCACCGGCTCACTCAGAGGACTCTCGCCCCCTTCATTGACCGCCGAGACGAACACTTGATAAAGCTGATCTGGTTCCAGATCCGTGATGACCAGCGAGGGCAGGGGAGAGTGCCCCGCGAAGACCGGCTCCGGCTGCTCCAGACTGATCTGCGTGTAGAAGCGATACCGCGTCGCACGTGGCGCTTCATCGCACGTCGCCAGGATCTGTCCCGGCCCGTAGCTGACTGCTGTGAGATTCTCCGGCACCTGTGGCGTGCTGCGGGAGCCGGGCATGTTCAGCCCGAAGTCCCGCCAGCGCGGATCATCCGGCCCGATGCGTTGCTTGAGTTCACCCACGAGACCGCTCATAAACGGGTCAGTTCTTATGAACAGATACTTTCTTGTTGGCCTGCCGCCACTGGTAGAGGAGGGTATTCACGTTGGCCACACTGCCCATCTGCAATCGTTGCGCAATCCATGCCACGGTTACCAATGTCTCGTTCCGCAACCGCACGGCGATCTTCACTTTCTCACGGTCGCCTTTCTTGCGTTCCCACAGCATCACCTCCGTCCATTTCCGCCGCCGCAATTCTTCCCCCACCACCCGGTCGGCCTTTTCCCGCTGACTCTCCTGCCGCTCCTCGTCGTAGTGCTCCGGTCCCATGCGTTCGCTCATTTGGCCCAGCAATTCTTGCTTCAACGCCTTTTCCCCGAAAAACCAACCCCGCCGGATCGGTTTGTAGCCCGCGTCTTCCTGCGACCCTCGCCGTGCTTCCATTCGCCTTTCCAACTCCTGCGGCCCCACCGCGCTGTCTTTGGCAATCCCCGCCTCTCCCAACACCCGATCCACGCGCAACCATTCCGGTCGCTTCCCCGGCACCCGCAGATACTCCGGCCAACTGCTCCACCGATATTCCCGCAACGCCTGCTCGGGCGTGAGCAACCTGGCCCGCGCCGGATTCAGATGCACATACTCGCAGACCGTTCGCAGATACCCGCTGCCCGAGCCATCGACGATCAGCGACTTGTAGCGGCCGCTGAACAGGTGGCCAAAGAGCTTGTGCCGCCAGTTGAAGCGTCCGGTATAGGTGCCCAGAAACCATTTCATCCCAGCCACCAGAGTCGGTTGCGGTGTCTCGATCAGCAGATGAAAATGGTTGGGCATCAGACAATACGCATGCACCTCCCATCCGCTCCGGACGCACGTTTCCCCGAGCGTCTCCACAAACCGCTGCCGGTCGTCGTCATCCTGGAAAATCGGTTCGCGCCGATCACCACGATTCATAATGTGATAAACCGCGCCGCCATACTCGACTCTCAGCTTGCGGGCCACGACGGCAGGGTAAGTTTCTCCCCAAACTAGTCAATCATAAGAACTGACCCGTTTACGAGAATCAGGCTCGTGATGATGCCTTTTCATCCTCGACCATCGCTGGAGCAGGTGTCTCGAAATTCGGGACCGCGCCGTCAGACCTATTTTGCCCTCACCACCCAGCCGGCCTTGACGTCGCGATCCCCGGCGTAGGAGGCTTTGCTGCGTTCTTCCTGGACGGATGAGAGGGAAATTTCGCCGACCAGTTTTTCCTCCGTGAAGACGACGGCTCCCTTGTCGTCCTTGATTTCGACAGCTTCATAGAGGTTGACCTTGTCGCCATCCTTGAAGCCCTGCTTGCTGCCGAGCGAGACGATGATGGCTTGCTTGCCTGCCACAGCGAGCACCTTGCCCGGGGTCTTGCGTAAACCATCAGCGGCCGCTGTGGCCGTGGCCTGCTGCTGGCCGGCTTGTGAGAGCTTTTGTTTCTTGCGGCCCGATTCTGGCAGAGGGAAAGGAGTGATGTCGGAAACAATCGACGCCATCGCCTTGATCGTGGCCTTGCCGAGCGCGCTGTCCATGAACTCCTTGTTATCGAAACCAATCACTCCGCCACGACCTCCGATGTTCACGCCGACGTCGAAGCCCATCCCTTTGTGCTCCGCGGCGGCGGTGCCAGTCTTGAGAATCTTCCGGGTCGCGGCATCCACGAGCCGCCAGTCAATCCTCACATTCGAAAGGCTCTGGCGCAGGCCCAGATTGCCCAGATTGCCCGGAACGAACCCGCCAAGATTAATCTTGGACTCCTTGGCTCCAAAGGTGGTCACTTTTGCTGTGAACATGAAATCGGCGGCGGCGAACCCGCCTTTGTCCACCTTGTCACTCGCCGATACCCAGCCGTCTTCGCCCAGCTTGATTTCGTCCTTGAGCGTTTCGAGCTGGGTTGTTTCCAGAACCTGGAACTTGTTGATCTTGCCCAGCTCCGTGATGAGCATCTCGGCCAGTCCGGAACCGAGGGCCGGCTGCCAGTAGGCAATGTGCGTGGTATCGCCGATAAAAGGGGCGACAATGAGGGACGGCAACGCATTCTCCTCCGACACGGCGCGGGCGGTGGACAAAAGCACGGTGGCGAAGAGCGTGGCGAATTTCAGGAAATTCATTTTCATGGCAAGATATTCAATTCAGCGGATACGAAGTTTACCTGCTGCTTCTAAACGACAGGTATGCGTCCGGCAATCAATTTGATGAGCGAGACACACCGACCGAGCATTCACAAGTTGGCGGTAGAGGTATGAACGCCACTCATTTTGGACGGCGCCGGCAGAGCGCCACCTGATCGCGAAGTGATCCGCCTCGACCTTCAGTTCCATTCTGCGACGGCGATTTTGCACGGGAGAGGATGTCAGTTGCAGTGCGAAAGCGGTGTCGTTGCCGCGCGCTGCCACCGCAGACCAAGTTCGCCCGACTGCTGGGCATCAGCGAGGATACGCTTCAGAACTGGGAGCAAGGACGTCGTAATCCAACCGGCCCGGCCAAAGTGCTGCTGAAAATTGCAGCGAAACATCCAAAGATTGTATTGGAAACAGTGGCGTGAACGTCATCGCGCCGCAGGATGCCGCAGGCGCCATAGATTTTCGTGCCGATGCGCCAGGGTTTGCCGTCGCCGCCCAGGGCGCTGCGGCTGCTCGCGCACGATCACCGTTTCTCCAGCGAGCGCAGGCATATTAGCGGACTTTCCTTGAACGTGCGGTCAATGGCCATCGCTTCACCCACGCTTTTCATCTGAGGAGTGAGCGTGAGTGGTGGCCGTGCGCAAGCACCTCGAAGGCAAAGCGCTGAATATTGGGGAGCTCAATTCCGCCGTGTCAATTCCGCCGTTGCCGCTTCGGACTAATGGACTAACCTAAACGCAATGAAAATAGTGAATGTTCACGAAGCAAAAACCAACTTTTCCAGCCTGCTCGCCACGGTGGAATGTTCCAGCGAGTCTTTTGTCATCTGCCGCAATGGAGAGCCGGTGGCCGACCTCGTCCCGCACAAACGGGTGAACCGGATTAAGCCTCATCCGATCTTGGGCAAGATGAAAATCAAATACGACCCCATCGAGCCAGCCTCCGAAGCCGAGTGGCGGCGGAGGTTTCGATGATTGTGGACACCTGCGCCCTGCTCTGGCTCGCCAGCGGCGCTAAAAAATTAAGCCGCGCCGCGCTCAAGGAAATCAACAACGCCGCAGTGGTCTATGTCTCCGCCATCAGTGGTTTTGAAATATGCCTCAAGACTTCCCGCGGCTGGCTGGAGCTTTCTCATCTCGTGAAAGCGTGGTTTGAACAGATCACCGAACACCACGGACTAACCATTCTCCCCCTCGGACTGGATGTCTGTATCGCGGCGGCGAAATTGCCACCGATCCACGATGATCCGTTTGACCGCTTCATCATTGCCGCCGCCAAACTGCACGACTTGACCGTGGTGATACGCGACGAGCAGTTCGAGAAATAAGGTGTGCGGGTGATTGTTTAAGGCTTCTGTGCCGATGCGCCAGGGTTTGCTGTCGCCGCTCAGGCCGCTGCGGCCAATCTCCAGCGAGCAATGGGGAGCGCACGCGCCCTCGCGTGCATCGGTCAGCGCCCCGCTGACCGAATCCCATGTAGTGCGAAGATGGTTTCGACGAGGGCGTCGAAACCGACACGCGAGGCGCGTGTGCTCCC
>SIBF01000026.1 GCA_009695275.1 Pedosphaera sp.
CGCCCGAGCATGGCAAGTTTAATTTCAAAAAAACTCGCGGTTTTTTCACGGCAGTCTTCAAATCGCTCACACGCCGCATTTCGCTCAACTCACTTGCAACCATCGTGATCCAAGAGGGCCATTGCGCGCTAACCGGATGCTAGTGATGAGTGATGGACAAATCCGTGGACATCCCGACGGTCGGGCTGGTGCTATATTTTTTGCCGTGGTGTAGTTCTGAAGGTCGGGTTGACAGCAGACTGAGAAGATTAATGGCGCTCTTGGTGGTGGTGCGCATCAGCACTCGGGGGAGGACGAGTACGCGACGACGCAATTTCATCAGTGGATTTGCTGGGATTCTGAATCGCCCCAGGGCCTCGGGGAGAAAGTCTATCTGCAATACTCCTCATCATCCAACGAGGGTCCGCAGACAGGACACGCCATCCCTTGCACCTTTTTCCTACACAGCGCACAAGTTTTCGCGTAACGCTTTCCTCACACATGAACTTTCGCATCGTATTTTTTGCACTGGCGCTAGCCGGTGCGTCGATTCTCCACGGGCAACAGCCTTCACGCCTTGACCTCAAACCGGGTGACCACATCGCCATCATCGGCAACGCACTTTCCGACCGGATGCAGCATTCCGGCTACTTCGAGACTTTCATCCAGGCGCGATTTCCGGAGCACAATCTGGTCATTCGCAACCTCTCCGCTTCGGGCGATGAAGTGGTGACACGTCATCGCTCGGAAAACTTCGGCACGCCCGACGACTGGCTTGCGCGGGTCAAAGCCGATGTGATCCTCGCCTATTTCGGTTTCAACGAAGCGTTCAAAGGCCCTGGGGGAATCGAAAAGTTCAAAGCCGATCTCGATAAGTTCATCAAAGAAACCGCCGGTAAGAATTATTCGGGCAAGGGCGCACCGCGAGTGGTGCTTTTCTCACCGATCGCCAACGAGAAACATCAAGATGCGAACTATCCCGATCCGGCGGCGAACAATGCCAACCTCGCTCTCTATACCGAAGCGATGGCTGGAGTCGCACAAGCCAATCGCGTCCAGTTCGTGGATCTGTTCAAACCATCGCAGCAACTGTTCTCTGGTGCGGCACAGCAGGGGATCTCGCTTACGCTCAATGGATTTCTCCTCACGGATGAAGGTGACAAGCTGCTGGCCCCGGCGATCTTCAATGCGCTCTTTGCCGAAGCGGTACCCGCTGGTAATTTTGAAAAGCTCCGCGCCGCCGTGAATGAGAAGAGCGAGCAGTGGCACCACCGCTATCGCACAATGGATGGTTACAATGTTTACGGCGGCCGTTCGGCGCTGGCTTACCAGCCCGCCAAGGGCGGATTTATCTCGGATCGCAACGCCCCCGAGCCGCACATCTCGAATTATAAGGTCATGCAGGAGGAGATGTCGCAGCGAGACGTGCTCACCGCCAATCGTGACAAACGCATCTGGGCAGTGGCACGTGGCGGAGATCTGACGGTGGACGATTCGAACCTCCCGGAAATTACCCAAGTGAAATCAAACAAGCCGGGACCTAATCCCGACGAATCCCAGGTCTATATCGGCGGCGAGGAAGCCATTTCAAAGATGACGGTTCACTCGGGAATGAAGGTGAACTTGTTCGCCGATGAGAAACAGTTCCCGGAGCTGATCAATCCGGTGCAGATGGCATGGGATACCAAAGGACGTTTGTGGATCGCCGCCTGGCCGAATTATCCCGAGCGCACTCCGACGAGCAAGGTTGGTGACAGCCTGTTGATCTTCGAGGACACCAATGGCGACGGCAAGGCTGACAAGGTCACGCACTTTCTCGAAGACTTGAACTGCCCCACGGGATTTCAGTTTTACAAGGATGGCGTGCTCATAATGCAGGCCCCGGATTTCTGGTATGTTCGCGACACGGACGGCGACGGCAAAGCTGACTGGAAGGAACGAGTGCTGATGGGAATGGATTCTGCGGATTCCCATCATACGGCCAATGCAATTTGCAATGATCCCGGTGGGGCGATGTATCTCAGCGACGGCGTTTTTCACCGCACTCAGGTCGAAACCGCGCGAGGGCCTGTGCGCAATGACGATGCCGCCATCTTCCGCTTTGAGCCGCGCACCGGGCGTTTTGAGACTTATATTCCGTATGGCTTCGCCAATCCCCACGGACGCGTCTTTGATTACTGGGGCAATGACATCGTCACCGATGCCACCGGCAATGCCAACTACTTCGGCCCGGCATTCAGCGGCTTCCTCGATTACCCGGCAAAGCATCCAGGCATGAAGGAATTTTGGAATCGTCCTTCGCGCCCCTGTCCTGCGACCGGCATTCTCACCAGCCGGCATTTCCCTGAAGAGTTTCAGGGTAATTTCCTGAACCTGAACGTCATCAGTTTTCAGGGAATCTACCGTGTGAAAGTGGATGAGGATAACTCCGGCCTCAAAGGCGAGACGCTGGAGAATGTGATCAGCTCGTCTGATCCGAACTTCCGCCCCATTGCGATCAGCACCGGTCCGGACGGCGCGATCTATTTCGCGGACTGGCACCAGTCGATCATCGGCCACATGCAGCATCACATTCGCGATCCAAACCGTGGTCATTCACACGGCCGCATTTACCGGATCACTTACGACGGCCGCCCGCTGATGACGCCGGCGAAGATCGAAGGCCAGCCGGTCGCCGCTTTGCTGGAACTTTTGAAGGAACCCGAAAATCAGACGCGTGAGCTCGCCAAGATCGAACTCGGGAAGCGCAATTCGCCCGAAGTAGTCGCCGCCACCAGGAAGTGGGCGGCATCTCTCGACAGGAACAGTTCCAACATTGAGCACAATCTTCTTGAAGCGCTGTGGGTGCATCAATGGCACAACGTCGTCGATGTTGATTTGCTCAAACAGGTGCTCCGATCCGGCGATCCACGTGCTCGCGCCGCTGCTGGCCGTGTACTCTGTTATTGGCGCGACCGGGTACCTGATGCCCTGGCCTGGTTCAGGACGCTGGCCAATGACGAGAATCCCCGGGTTCGCCTGGAAGCGGTGCGCGCCGCGAGCTTCTTCCGCACCGCTGAGGCGGCCGAAATGGCCCTCGAAGTGTTGAAACGTCCCACCGATTATTACATCGACTACACGCTCAAGGAATCCATGCGCCAGCTTGAGAAGTGGTGGCGCAAAGCCATCACGGACGGGCAGTCGATTGCCGCCTACAATCCGCCTGGGCTTGAATACCTGATCCGGAGCGTCAGCACATCGGAACTGCTGAAGCTGCCTCGGACCGCTTCGGTGCTCGATGCGATCATTGCGCGGGGCGATGTGCCGGACGCCGACCGGGCCGGCGCGCTCGTGGAACTGTCCAGGGCTCGCAATGCCAGCCGGGTCACGCTGGTGCTTGATGCGCTCGATTCCAGAGGGAATGCCGACCCGAGCGTGAGTGCCGGGCTGGCCCGCCTTCTGCCGTGGCAATTGCCAGAGGAACTCAAGCCTGACCGCACCCGTGTTGTTGCTCTTGCCAGGACTGCAAAGTCCGCAGAGGTGCGCAACGCGGCATGGGCGGCTCTGGCGCTGGCCGATGATTCGTTCGACGTGCTCTGGACCGAAGCGGAGAAATCCCCGGCGACGCTCGCCGAATTGGTGAATGGCATTCCACTTTTGCTCGATCCAGATTTCCGCGCCAGGGCATACGACAAAGTGAAGCCTCTCTTGGGCGAACTGCCGCCTCAGTGGCAGAGCGCCGCGAAATCGAAACCACCTGGCCGCTATGTTCGCATCGAATTGCCGCGTCGCGGAACATTGACCCTGGCCGAGGTGCAGGTTTTTAGTGATGGCAAAAATATCGCGCAAGGCGGCAAAGCAACTCAATCCAGCACCGCAAACAAAGGCGAAGCATCCCACGCCATCGATGGCCGAACCGACGGCTCCTTCAGCAGCGGCACGCAGACGCACACGAGGGAGAACGACCGAAATCCCTGGTGGGAAGTGGACCTGGGAAGCGAACGCCCGGTCGAGGCCGTGACGGTGTGGAACCGAACGGAAGGTGATATGGGCAAGCGGCTCGAAGGTTTCACTTTGACTGTTCTGGATGAAAATCGCCACGAAGTTTTCTTGAAGACCGACAATCCCGCGCCGACCGGAAGCACGCGCATCGTAGCAGGCAACGACACGATCGGAGCACTCCGCCGGGCCGCGATAAGGGCGAGCGTGAGTATGAATCGCGATCCGGCGGCAGTTTTCACAGCCCTCGCTGGATTGATCGGCAAGGGCGAACAAGTGTTCGCGGCATCACAGGGGCTGCGAGTGCTTCCGAGAGCCTCATGGCCCAAGGATCGGGCCGGCGAAACAGCCACGGCTTTGGTGGCATGGGCGAAGTCGGTTCCAACTGACAGGCGCACCGCGCGCGATTACGTGGAGACGGTGCAATTCGCCAGTGATCTTGCGGGTTTCCTGCCTGGCGACAAAGCGGCGGCGCTGCGCCGCGATCTGCGCGATCTGCGCGTCTCTGTGTTTGTCATTCGCACGGTGCGCGAGCAAATGCGCTACGACACGCCGCGCATCGTGGTCGAGGCCGGAAAGCCCTTCGAGATCATCGTTGAGAACGCCGACTTTATGCCGCACAACCTCGTCGTTGTCCGGCCCGGCGCGCGTGAGAAGATCGGAACCGCCGCCGCCTTGATGAAGCCCGAGGAACTGGACTCGAAGGGGCGGGCTTACACTCCCAAGACCGATGACATTTTGGCAGGCACGAAGTTATTGAACGCCGGCCAGAGCGAAACACTGAAGCTCACAGCGCCGAATGCGGAAGGTGATCACGAGTACGTTTGCACCTTCCCCGGCCATCATCAGACCATGTGGGGCTGGCTGATCGTGACCAGAGACGTGGATGCCTACCTGCAAGCTCATCCGGAAGTGAAGATGGCGTCCGGGGAGGGTGCTGGTAGCCAGCACAAGCATTAACCAGCTTTAATATATTTCGACTGCTGGTTTCCCAAGCACATCCATCTTCGGCTGGATGCCGAGACCAGGCGATTTCGACGCAGCCATGCGGCCATTGACACGCTGCGGCGCGCCGTCGGCCGTGTTCACGGTGACGTAGCTGTTGAAATCGGTCGTCGTGAACAGAAATTCTGTCGGCGTGCTTTGTGCAAGGTGTGCGATGGCGGCGGTCGCGATGTCACCGCCCCACGAATCCTCCAGCGTCATGGCGATGCCCATGCTCACGCAGAGGTCGCGGGCTTGTTTTATCTTCGTCAGGCCACCGAACTTGCTGATCTTGAGGTTCACCACGTCCATCGCAAGATCGGCCTTGGCGCGGAGCAGGATGTTCAAGTCGTCGATGTTTTCATCGAGCACGAACGGATGCGGGCACTGGCGGCGGACGGCGAGGCATTCCTCGTAAGTCAGGCACGGTTGCTCGATGTAAACGTCCACATCGCGCACCGCCTTGGCCACGCGCACGGCTTCGTGCTGCACCCAGCCGGTGTTGGCGTCGGCCACGAGGCGGTCCCCAGTCTGGAGCTTCGCTGCGACCGCGAAGATGCGGGCGATATCGACATCAGGATCGCCGCCGACCTTGAGTTGGAACCGGCGATATCCCTCGGCGCGATAGCCAGCAACTTTCACCGCCATTTGTTCGGGTGACTCCTGCGAGATGGCGCGGTAAAGATGAACGTCTTCGCCATAACGGCCGCCGAGCAATTCACACACGGGCAGGCCGGCCGCCTGGCCGAGAATATCCCAGCACGCGATGTCGATGCCGCTCTTCACGTATGGATGGCCCTTGAGCGCGGCATCCATCGTGCGATTGAGTTTCACGAGCTGGCGCGGATCTTCGCCGAGCAAGTGCGGCCCGAGTTCGCGCAATCCGGCGCGCACGCCTTCAGCGTAGGCGGGCAGGTAGAACGGTCCGAGCGGGCACACTTCGCCGTGGCCTGCCAGTCCAGTGTCGGTTTCCACGCGCACGATGGTGCTGTCAAAGACTGTGACGGATTTTCCGCCGCTCCACTTGTAGGTGGTCTCATGCAGCGGGAGTTCGACGCGGTAGGCAAGGATGCGGGTGATTTTCATTGTGATCGAAGGCTATGGTCTCGGTTCAATTTATGGAAATCTCAGTCGTCATGGTTTCCGCGTCTCTGTGTCTGGCGGGTGAGTATCCAGATTGCGCAAATCGTGCAGTCGCACTTTGCCTTTCCAGTCACCCGAGGCAAGCGTGGCTCCATCGGAACTCAATGCCAGCGCGTAAATCCAGTCGTCGTGAGCCCGCCAGGAGGTCTGAATGACGTCGCTCGCGCCGTCGATGCGCCGGATGATGCCTTCCTTGCCGGCTGAGAAGAGCGCGCTGCCATCGGTGGACCAGGCGAGGGCGAACGCCGGCCCTTCGTGCTGCCGGACGATTCGCACCATGCGGCCAATCTCGGGTTGCCAGACGCGCACCGAACGGTCGTCGCTGGCTGAGGCGCACGTGGCGGGGGTGGCGTCATTCGCGGCGCGCGGGCGAAACGCGAGCGCGTGAATTGCCTCGGTGTGATGACTGAAAGAGCGCAACAGATGTCCGTCGTCGGACGCCCAGACTTTCAACGAGCGGTCAGCGCTGGCGGTGACGATGCTCTGCCCCGATGGGCTGAAGGCGATCGAGAGGACCGGTCCGGCGTGACCGGTCACCGCGAAGGCGATGGCTGGTTCGGTCTTTTCTTTGAACTGCCAGATGCGGGCGGTGTGATCGGAGGACGCGACTCCCAGACGCTTCCCTTCGGCATCGAAAGCGACGCTAGTGACTAGATCGGTATGATGAGTAAGACGATGCAGCATCTTCCCCTCGGGCCATGAAAGAAGGATCACGTCTCCTCGAACCCCCGGTTCTCCACCTCCCACGGCCAGCACGCGTCCGTGCGGTGCGAAGGCGAGCGTTGTGATCTTCGGAAAGTCACAGGCAACATGCCGCTGGATGACCGCATCCTTTGGCGAGCGAATGTCGATCCGCCGGTCACCGTTCGAGACGAGCACCGCGCCATCCGGAGAGAAGGCCAGTGTTGTGACGGGAGCGGCGGTGAGCGTCTGGAGGCTGGCGGCAACGAAGGAGTATCCGACCAAAGCGGCAACTCTTAGGGTCCGCGCAAAATCGGAAGTGATTTTTGCGCGGACCCTTGGCCGAATCCATGCAGTAGGAGCGCGGAATTCATTCCGCGTGGATCCTGCAACGCCCCAAGGGCTGTCTGCTCGACGACATGCCAGGTGGTCGAAAAACAGGTCACTGGAAAGTGACCAACGCGAATAGGAATTTGCCACAATGGGAATCTCCGGCCCAGTCGGGCGTTCCACGCCGCTGCGGCATAAATTCCGCGCTCCTGTTGATTCGTTCCGGCTCAGATGGCAGCCCTTGCTACACATGACCCCTGTTCCTTGCTGAAGCTGCCTTCGTTCATTCAGTAACCAAGATGTCATGATTTAAAATGTTCACGGAGCTCACATTTGCCGCAGTGCCACATGGGTTCACGCCCGGACTATGCGGGGTGCAACGTCTCGAACAAAGGCGGAAGTTAGCCCTCGCTCGAAAAATGCAGGCTATCTGCGAAAGTAAAATTGATGACCCCGGCGCGTGTGTTACCAAACGTCCGCGCGGTGAATGAATTCATTGGTGCTCACGCAAACAAAAACTGATCTGAGAATATGAATCCTGCAGCAGCTCCTCAACTCGTCGAAGCCATGAACCAGAGGGCAAGGTAGCGAGAGCTGTCTGCTGCGCTGAGTGGTGTTGGAGGAAATTCGGCCAAGGGTCCGCGCAAAAATAACTTCCGGTTTTGGAGGGAGCGCCGCCCCGCCCCTGCGGGCTGAGGGGTTGTTCCGTTGCGATACAATGGTTGGATGCAATCGTTGCCGCTCTGGTTGAGAGTGTGCGGTTGGAGGCTGGGTTGCGGTTCCGGCTTAGGACTATACACGCATTCCCCTCTATGATACCGATACCGCCATGGCACTTGATGATATTTTGCTCGAAGCGGAAGAGAAGATGGAGAAAACGGAACACATCGTCATGAATGAATTCGCCGGGGTTCGTACCGGCAAGGCATCTGCGGGGCTGGTGGAAAACATCCTCGTGGATAGCTACGGCTCGCACATGCGCATCCGGGAAATGGCGGGCATCACCACGCCGGAGCCGCGCACGCTGGCCATCCAGCCCTGGGACGCCAGCCAGGTGACGGCGATTGAGAAGGCGATACAGAAGGCAAATCTCGGCCTCACACCCTCGGTTCAAGGCAAGATCATCCGCATTTTCTTTCCGGAATTGAGCCAGGAACGCCGCCAGGAATTCGTCAAGATCATCAAGAAAAAGGCTGAGGACGGGCGTGTCGCCATCCGGCATGTGCGACGCGACGCGATGGATCTCCTAAAGAAACATGCCCATGACAGCGGCGTGACCGAGGACGAGGAGAAACAGGCGGAGAAGGATTTGCAAAAGCTCACGGATAATTACATCGCCAAGATCGACCAGCACGTGGCTCACAAGGAGAAGGAAATCATGACCGTGTGACCCGGAATCTGAATCGGTTCAAGGGGACACAGTGCCCGGCGCGGGCTTGCCGGGAGCGAAAGGCTTAAAGGTGGAACTGGGAGAAGCAGGGGATGGGGACTCTTCAAATCTAATTATCGTTTCGCCAGGTTTCGCGAGATTGAGCTTCTCCCGCGCGACCCGTTCGACAGCCTTGGGATTTTGCTGAAGTTGCTTGATGAGTCCTTCGAGGCGCCGATTCTCAAGGTCATCCTTGCGGACTAGAGTTTCCAATTGATGGTTCTTCTTTCTCAGGTTTTCGTTGCTCTGGATCAGAGGCTGGTACCAGACCAGCACTCCAAGGATCCCGGCGACGGCGAGTAGAAAGAAAACGACGCGAGTTAATTTCGACCAGATGCCCAAATCAATGTTCACGGGTCCATTGGAGCAGCAAGTCCGATCAAGAGGAAGTCTTGAGTTGCGGGGTGAGTTGCTCATGAATCGGATGGCTGGACCGGATATCTGAAAATGTGAGATGCAATCGGTCCTTGATGTCAGAATCGTGTGGCCCAAACAAAAGAGGTGAGAGCAATCGCCTCAAAAGACAGGCATTCCATCATGGCAAACTATCCAGAATTGAACGGCAAAATAACGCTGTTGACCGGAGGCGCTGCAGGCATCGGCGCGGCAATGGTGAAACGCTTTGCCGTCGAGAAGGCGCAGGTCCACTTCTGCGACGTGGATGAGAAGCGAGGGCGGCAGATTCAGAGCGAGTGCGCCGGGCAGGTGGCCTTCACCAGAGTGGACTTGCTCAAGGAGGAGCAGATTGAGCTATGGATCCGGGGAGCGGTTCGAATCCATGGCCGGATCGACTGCCTCATCAATAACGCGGCGGCGGATCCGCGGATCGAATTGAGCAAGACTTCGAGCGAGGATTGGGATCGCCTGTTCGCCCGGAATTTGAAGGCTTATTTCCTCACGAGCCGGACGGCTGCTCCTCACATGGGAAACGGTTCGGCGATCATCAATTTCTCCTCTGTCACGGTGCATACCGCCCCGGCGAACATGTCTGCCTACGTGGCGACCAAGGCCGGCATTCAAGGTTTCACCCGATCACTGGCCAGAGAGCTGGGGCCGCGTGGCATCCGGGTGAACTCGTTATCGCCAGGCTGGGTGATGACCGAACGGCAGATGAAACAGTTTGTGACGCCGGCCGTGAAGCGGCTCATCCGGAAGTCCCAGTGCGTTCCCGACCTGATCCAGCCGGAGGAGATCGCGGAAGTGGCGCTGTTCCTTGCCAGTGACTCGAGCCGGGCGATTACCGGACAGGACATCCTCGTGGACCGGGGCTGGGCTCACTCCTAATTCGACATCGATCCGATGAGTCATCACCGGCGACCTGTCCTGGAGATCACGGGCCTGCGCATTGAGCGTGATGGTACGGTGATCCTTGATGACGTTCACTGGCGGGTCGAAAAGGGAGAGCATTGGGTGATGATCGGCGCCAATGGCTCCGGGAAGACTACGTTATTGAGCGCGTTGACGGGTTACTTCATGCCAACGGAAGGCGAGATCGACCTGCTTGGTCAGCGCTACGGTGAATCCGACTGGAGGGAACTCAGGAAGCAGATCGGCCTCGTGAGCTCATCGTTGCGCCAGATGATGGCGGACACGGAGCCGGCCGTCGAAAGCGTGATTGGCGGCAAGTACGCCATGATCGATTATTGGGGCCGGGTGACGCGATCCGACCGGGCCCGGGCGCTGCGAATCCTCAAGCAGATCGAATGCGGCTACCTCGCCGATCGAGCCTGGCAATTTCTGTCACAAGGGGAAAAGCAGCGTGTCTTGATCGGACGCGCTTTGATGGCGCATCCAAAACTTTTGATCCTCGACGAACCGTGTGCCGGCCTCGATCCAGCGGCGCGCGAGCACTTTCTTCAATTCCTGCAACGACTGGGAAACGGTCGGTCGGCTCCAACACTTGTGCTGGTTACCCATCACGTTGAGGAGATTGTTCCCGCGTTTTCGCATGTGCTGATGCTCAAGGAAGGAAAAGTTCTCGCTTCAGGACGGAAGCAGGAATTGATGAAGTCGAAATTCTTCAGCGAAGCGTTTGGATCGAAAGTGCGGCTGCGACGGATCGGATCACGCTACCGGCTGGAAGTGGCAGCCAAGCGGAATGTGGTGATCTGAGTTTGTGGTCGGGAGCGGCCGGGAGCCCGCTACCCGCCGATGCAACTCATGGTGCGCTCGGGCTGGACGAAGCTCGGTTCGCCGATGTGGTGCCGGTCTTCCTTGTGGAAGACGATGTCGCGAATGCGCGCCTCCAAATCTGCCTCCGATGTCCCTGAACGAACCAGGCTCTTCAAGTCGTGCTCGTGAATGCTGAAAAGGCAGGTGCGCAGCTTGCCATCAGCGGTGAGCCGGACGCGATTGCAATGGCCGCAAAACGGTTCGCTCACAGGCGCGATTATTCCGATTTCGCCACGTCCGTCGGCGAAGCGCCAGCGCCGCGCGGTTTCCGAGGGATTGGGGGAAGCGACGGCTTGAAGGTCAAAGCGCGCCTGGAGCCGCCGAAGAATTTCACGACCCGGCACAACAATATCCTTCTGCCAGGAACGGCTGGAATCCAAAGGCATGAATTCGATAAATCGGAAGCTGAGGTCACGTTGGTGCGCGAGTTCAGCCAGTGATTCGATCTCGTGCTCGTTGAGGCCGCGAATGATCACGGCGTTCACTTTCACCGGTGTCATCCCGAGCTCCTGAGCCAGCTCAATGCTGCGCAGAACTTCGGACAAGCCGTCGCGCCCGGTCATTTTCTTGAAATTATCCGGATCGAGCGAGTCGAGGCTGAAACTGATGCGCCGCAGACCGGCGGCCTTGAGCGCGTGCGCCTGGCGGGCGAAGAGAAATCCATTGCTTGTCATGGCGAGATCCTCGATGCCGGGTATCCTTGCAATACTCGCGACCACATCCGACACCGCGTTTCGGAGCAAAGGCTCTCCGCCAGTGAGCCGGATCTTGGTGATGCCCAGTCTGGCGAAGATGCGGACGAGGAATTCGATCTCCTCGAAGGTAAGAATCTCCGAGCGCGGCTTCCAGTCCGGCATGCGCAACGTCGGAGGCCGTGGATTCCGCACAGGATCGAACTTTCCCCGGTAGAAGTTCGCGGCTGCCTCGGTTTCGGGCAGGCAATAAAGGCAGCGGAAATTGCAGCGGTCCGTCAGGCTGATCCGGAGATCACGCATCACCCGGCCGAACGAGTCCTTCAACAGGCCTTCGCTCATTGTCCTACATTGGTTTTTGGCGCGGGAGCACTGGCGGGAGCGGGAGGAGCGTTGGTGCTGACCTTGACGACTCGATCCCGGTTGATCTCCACGTTGAGATTGGCTGGGGCCACTTTGTTCGTGCCTGTTGGCGCTGTCATGGCGGCAGTGCCACGCTGGAGTCGTTCCGCGCCTTTCAGTGTTTCGCCGTAGAGCCCGCGACGGATCCATTCGAGCCGTTTGGCGATGGAAAGCTCATCTCGAAGTTTGCGAACCTGCTCTCGAAGCATGGCCAGATCCTGGAATTTCTTTTCCAGCTCAGCCTTTTCCGCCTGGAGTTTCTTGAGCTGCTGAATCAGAAATTCGCGATCGCCTTCGGAAGTCTTCAGCTTGAGTTCGGTGTCCGCAATCTGGGTCTCCAGCTTGCCGATCGAGCCGTTGAGGTCGGTCATCCGCTTGGTGAGGTCGTCTCGTTCGCCTTCGAGTTTGGAAATTTTATCATCGCGAGCCTTCATGGCTGACTCCGCTGCTTCCAGCGCGGCCTTGGCCTCGTTCTGCGTTTTGGCAAGGCTGGCAGACGTCGCGGCCAGGGAAGCTGAGGTGGCGGTGAGGTTGTTGGAAACTGCTTTGAGCGCCTCGGCCCGGCTGGAGAGTTCCTGTTCGAGGGAAAGGTTGACGGTGCGGGACTCGTCCAGCTTGGTCGTCGCTTCCTTGACCTGGTTGGACAGCTCGCCGATGGACGCGATATCGAGCTGGGCACGTTCCCTGGCCTTCGAGCTTCGGTACCACAGTATGCCGAGCAGGGTGATGCAGGTGACGGCGAGTAGAATGGTGGCAGTTTTCGCTTTCATTTCAAATAAAGGATGGGGGCACTGTTATATTTTCGCAAGATTTACGTTCCACTTGAATATGAGACTGCCTCTCCTAGATTCAGATTCATGCAATGGCCGACCGAAGTTCCGCTGATGACGCTGCCCAATGCGATCCTGTTTCCGGACGCAATGATGCCGCTCTACATTTTTGAGCCGCGTTACCGGAAAATGCTCGAGGATGCCCTTGAGACGAACCGCATGTTCTCTGTAGCCATGCGAAAGCCATCGAGCAAGGTGGAGGCGCCGTTCCGGATGGCTGGTTTGGGGCTGATTCGCGCTTCAGTCAAGGCAAGGGATGGCACATCGCACGTCATTCTCCAGGGTCTTGCGAGGGTGGAGCTGGGGCCGGCCGTCAAGTACAAGCCTTATCGCGTTCAGCGCATCCAGCCTGTTGAAACACGCAGAACAGACACTTCGCAGTTTGCGCTGCTGACAGAACAGCTCCTGAATCTGGTTGCTCGTCGTCTCGAACAAGGGGCATTCATGCCCGAAACCTTCATGGCCAGGCTGGAGAAGAAGCTTGGGCAGACCGCCGGGCTCAATCTGGCTTCGGTGCGCCAGATTGTACAGCATCTGGTCAAGCTGGATGATCCGGACAAACTGGCAGACATGGTTTCATGCACGTTTCTGTCGCGTCCGATGGAGCGGCAGACGATTCTGGAAACAACGGAGCTGGAACATCGCCTGATGTTCCTGATTTCATTCCTGGACGCTGAGATCAAACGCAGCAATCAAGGAGCAAAGAATGGCTGACAGGGCTGGAGAATGCGGCAGCCCTGGGGAAATAAGCCGGGAGGAGATGATGTCGGCGCTGTTTGCCAATCTAGTTGTGCAGCAAACGAACATGGCATTTGTTCTCCTGGGCCGGATCTCCCACGCCGAGACGGGCAAGCTGATGCAGGATCTGGAAACCGCGCGGCTCTTCATCGATCAACTGGAAATGCTGGCCGTCAAGACCCGAGGAAACCTGAAGCGCGAGGAGGATCAACTGCTTCAACAGAGCCTGATGAATCTCCGCATGATTTTTGTAGAAGCAGTGGAGCAGCAGGACAAGCGTTCTGCTCCAAAGGAGTCGCTTGGATCACCGGAAGGAATATTACAACCAGCCACTGCCGGCGATGGTGACGGGGCAAACAGCTCAACCGATGCAACCGCAATTGATGCGGAGACTGAAGAATCAAAAAAGCGATTTACGAAGAATTACTAGCTTTGGCAAGGTGAGGAGTTTCAGCGCCCAAAAACGTCGGCCCTACTTACATCCCTGAGAGTGTGGTGAGAGCAGTGTTGTTGATGGGCAAGTAGTTAGATGGTGGCTTTATGTTTGCTATGTGGAGTTATGCTTCACAGCAAGGAACGTGAAGACAGCGTTACAAGAAACCAAAAACACGAAAGCAGCAGAAGCAGTATTACGATGAAAACATTACAAAAATTAGCTCTTGGGGCGGCTTTAATCGCTGGTTCCAGCAGCGCATTCGCAGCGGTCTATACGGATACGGATTCTCCAAATATACCTCTATTCAAGAGGGCGAGAGCAAGTCGGGAACTTGGACTTACGGGCCTGTCGTCGGCACCGTCACCAAGGTCGAAGCGTGGTTCACATTCTCGGCCAGCGATAATGATGATGAAATGTACAAGGTCGAGATTGGTGTCGGCGACGGAGCCACCGACTTTAGCTATACGCAGCCCAATCTCATCGAGTTCGGGAATGGGTATGTCGCGACTTGGGCATTCAACTCAGGCAGTATTCTAGCGGATGCACAAAACGGAACGTTGGGCTACAAAGTCTCGGCACCAAACGTCAGTGGCGTGGAGAACGACTTCACCTTCAAATCAGCAAAGGTCGAGGTCACTTCCGCTGACCCTGTTGGCGGTAATAACACTTCTCCCAGCTCCGTCCCAGACGGCGGTGCCACAGCGGCCCTCCTCGGTCTGGGCATGCTTGGTCTCGCTGGCCTCCGTCGGAAGCTCGCCTGATTCCGCTCTTCAATTACAAACTTGATTCTTAAGGCCCGTCGCAAGACGGGCCTTTCTTATTTTGGGGTTCTTGGAAGTTTAGCGTTGGGATTTTCATTGGGGAACGGGGTAGAGGTTGAGGCCGCCGAGATGGAAGAAGATGCCGTTATTGAATCTTTCCGGGTTGCGGTACCCGTTGGCTTTTTACATCAGGCTTTGAATCTTGTTGTTCAAGCCCTCAATGCTTCCGTTGCTTAAGCGGTGCTGGAAGAAGGTCACGATGTTGTCCAGGCTACCGAAGGCGATCTTTAGTCAGACGGAGGCGATCCTCTGTTGGATTTTGTAAAAAGTACGCCGTCGGACGCCAATTCCACCCCAGGAATTGGCGGCGGACGGGGGTGAGATCGGCGTTCGCCGGGCGGGTTCTCCCGGGGTTCCGGCAGCGTTTTGGCGGGGGCCGGGGAGCTTCCTCAGCTTTGCGTGCGGGTCCAGGAGGAGCCGAATTGAGTTGTGCTGAAGTTACTTCTTGAACTCGACCACCACCACTTCCAGAGGCTTGTCGTTGAGGTTCTCTTCGATGTGCTTTGAGGGGGCACCCCACGTGACTTCGCCCGGAGCTTTTGTCGCCGTCCTGGATTCACCATCAGGTGTGGTCACCTTCATCTTGCCTTCAGTGAGGAATGTTACCAAAAACTTGAAGCGATGGTCGTGCGTCAGACCCTTTTCGTGCGAGCCGTAACGAGCGCGGACAACCCGGACCTGATCATTCTCGGTTTCGACCTTGTAACGCTTCGGATCCACCTTCACCCAATCGACTGGCGATGGTTTCATTTCTTTCGAGTCACCGGGTTTTGATTTCAGCTCCACTTCCACAATGCGCACCGGATGATCGCTCACGTTCTGACTCACATGGGGTCGTGTCGTCGCCGGGCTCCACAAGGCTTCTCCAGCCTTGAAATTCAATGTCTCCACCTTGCCCGCTGAATCCGTGAGAATCATCTTGCCGGGGTCCAGATAGATCATCACGCGGTTCATCTTGTGTTCATGCAACTCGCTCTTCGCGCCCGGCGCGGAAGTAACAACCAGAACCCGCGCCTGGTCGTTGTCGATCTTGACACGGCCGTCGGCGACCTCGGCTGCGAGTGCGCGCGACAACAATGCGGCAAGAGTAAGAACTGTGATTCCATGGCGGATCGCAATGGTTGGAGAATGTGTATTCATGTTGGAGGAGTGATTGCAGAGTGTGTCGTGAATGGTGTCATGTCAACGGGAGTGGATGAGGAAACTCAACTCCCAGGAGGCTCCACGGTGATGCCACTTCAGTTACCCACGGCACGGTAAAATGCCGGCGATCTAAGCCCGGAGTCGGTGTCTTCGAAAACCGCCATGCCTGCTGCGTCCATTGTTACCGGGCCCAAAGGGTTCCAGTTTTGGCTCGTCACCTTGTTTGCACGCTGAAGTGTGTAGATTTTTCCAGCGGTTCCCAAGAGGTTGAATTCCGGATTGCCGTTTGGCAACACGCGGTAATTCGTGAATTTCGCTGGTAGCAAGGGAACTGTGCCGTTCGGGTCGGTGGTTTTGAGCGGGAAGGTTGTGGTGCTCTGCACAGTCCCGTAGCCAGCCATTTGGGAAACGTCAGTGATGGAGTTGTAGAAATTCAGTCCAAAGACAAGTAGTCCGACATAGGTCGATCCAGAATGGAAATGCTTGGTGGGAATAACAATTGAAGTGGCTGTGGGATCCAGTGTCCGGGGCACGCAGGGATTTGGCGCCAAGAAAATGAGATTTCCTCTCTCGTCGGTGATGATCAGTGTGATGAACGCGCCAGAACCTTGTGGAGTGAAGGGATTCCATTTCAATGTGAAATCCGTGGCCGCATCGATCGCTTGCGCCTCGTCGTAGTTGACGATCCTCGGAATGGCGGTGGGCGTGGCGGGCATGGTCATGGTGATGACGCGCTCGGGTTCTCCAGTTTGATTGAACCGCACGGTGTAACTGCCTTTGGGGTAAGCCTCATCCAGAGCCGCTTCGGTCTTGTACGCTCCATAAAGATTGATGACTCCGACCTGGCTCGTGAGATTCGATTTTGTGCCTGATGGCAAAGTCAGTGAGCCGTTGGTGACGGTGGGGCCGGCGGGCGGGCTTTGGATTGTGGCGCCGAAGAACGCCGGGTTGTCAGATTGCGGAACCACGGTGTCGGCGGAAGTCTGGCGATGCCCGAGTAGCTTCGTGACGGTGTATGAACCCAGCGTCGGCGTCGCCGGCTGGCAAAGCTCGCTCTGAGGGCCTCCGGGATTGGAGGTCGCCTTGATCGAGAATGCGGTGATGCGCTGGACGAAGCCGTTGCCCGTCATTCCTGTGACTTCCGTGGTGGAATGGTGGAAATTCAGGCCAAAGAGCAGTTGAGCCTGATAGTTAAAGCCGGGGCGCAGATAATTCGCCGGAATTACCACGGATGTCGCTGCCGGATCGAGTGTTCGCGGCACGCATTGATTGGGCGCCAAAAAAATCCGGTTCCCGAACTCATCGGATATGACCAGCCTGACGACCACATCGGCGCCCACGACAAAGAATGAGTTCCATCGCAGCGTGAAATCCTTGGCCGGGTCGATCGCCTGTGCCTCGGCAAAATTGGCGATCTTCGGTACGATCGTCGGTGAGGCGGGCAGCTTCATGGTGATGACCCGTTCAGGTTTGCCCATTTGATTAAATCGCAAGGTGTAGCTGCCTTCGGGGCGGGCCGTTTCTGTCGCGGCTCCAGTGGGGTAAGATTCAAAGAGCCTGAAAACTCCGACCTGAAATGCCAGATTCTTTGTCGTCCCATCCGCGAATGTGAACGCACCGCCAGTCACCGCAGGGCCACTGGGCGGGCTTTGCATGGAAATCCCAAAAAAGCCGGAAACCGCAAGCGAAGGAACCGGATCTAAGGTGGAGGTTTGGCTATACTGAAAGTTCTTTGTCAAAACGTAGGAACCAGGTGCAGGTGTCACCGGAACACAAACTTCATTAGGGCTGCCTCCCGAATTGCTCGCAATCTTGAAACTGCCAGTGATGGTCTCCAGCGGCCCGTCGCACTCTTGATCGGGATCGTCGTGCCGGTCGGATTGAGTGTCCAAGTGA
The DNA here is from genome assembly GCA_009695275.1 of Pedosphaera sp. Lineage (GTDB taxonomy): Bacteria > Verrucomicrobiota > Verrucomicrobiia > Limisphaerales > F1-12-MAGs170 > F1-120-MAGs170. The sequence goes on from SIBF01000026.1 coordinate 17,655, forward strand.
TGGCCGTATTGAGCGGGATTGCGACGCCGGGTTGGAAAGTCAGGATCCGCCGGTCCGCGCCCCAACTGCCGCTAAATTGCAAATTCAGGTAGGCCGGCGTGAACTGGTAATTCCCGATGAGGATTGTTGTGACGCTCGTCTGCAATGGATTTGTGATATCCATGGCTTGATCGAATTCGAACACCACCGCTCCCCACGGAGCAGCGTTCGTGTCGCCGCTGGCCGGCGTGACTGATACGAGCTTCGGCACCGACTGCGCAATAATGACAGGTGTTGTGGTCAGCGCGCAAAGAGCTATCGCGGCTCCAGAAAGAAAGTTTAGCGCTTCGCGGATACGCCGGGAGATCGGGGAAGGGAATTTGCCCTGGTAGGGATTCATGATCAGGTTATCAGCCTTATCAGCCGAGTGGCACTCGAACTTCAATGTTTGTGTGAGCGAGTTGTCATGGACATGGAGCGCTTCGTCAACATTTTTGAGAAGCGTAAAATTTCACGCATCAAGGGATCAGTTCTTTCACAAGCGGTGGAGAGACGATGAACGATGACAATGGTGGTCCACAAGGCGAGCGGCACGACCTTCGACGTGCAGGGCGTAACTGAAGCCGTCGTGTTGGTGGGCAGCGAAATTACAGAGCCCCGCGCGCCGGCAGACCGCGTCGCCGTGAGCCAAGCCGCGGAAACCAAAGCCATCCAGGTCCAGAGCAATCAAATCACGGACTTCGCTACCGAGGTGGAACGTTTATACGAGTCAGTCCTACGTTGAAATACGGCACTGATGGACCTGTTCGGTTCGAATCCGCCCCAAAACGAAAGATTCCAGGAGTCCATTTTCGGCAATTACTTCCAGCAATTCATCCAGCAATAGCGCCGCTTCTACATGCCAAGCCACGCAAGTGGCGGGCATGCTATCGATCCAGCATGAACGTTCATTCAGAAGCACCGGACCCTCCAGTGAATGTCCAATGAATTCCGCCAGGTTCCCGCGCCCGACGTGGAGCGAGGAACGACAATCTTCTTCAGGAAAGATCTAAGAAAAGAGTGGCGTGTTCACAGGATTACCAAGGCGGTGAGGAGTCCTCCAAGCATTGAGGTTTCGCAACGCTTGACGATCACAGGCGGCACTTTCATTCTTCGCCACCATGAATCAATTCCTCCGCTTCCTGTTTTGCCTTGTCGCATCCAGCATTTGCCTGCGTGCGCAGGTTCCCGCCAATCCGTCCGATGTGAAAGGGCCTTTCGAGCAAAAGCCCGCTGATGCCGTCTTCGCCAAGTTCCAGCTCACGCAGGCTCCCAAACCGGACGGCCTGTTGCTCAAGCAAGGCGACCGTCTCGCAATCATCGGAGATTCCATCACGGAGCAGAAGATGTATTCGAAGATCATCGAAACTTACCTGACCGTTTGCGTGCCCGAATTGAGAGTCAACACCCGGCAATACGGCTGGAGCGGGGAAACGGCGGAAGGTTTCCTCCGCCGCATGACCAACGACTGCCTGCGATTCAGTCCAACGATCGCGACACTCTGCTACGGCATGAACGATCATCGATATCGCACCTACGACTCGGCCAATGCCATGTGGTATCGCGAAAATTATTCTGGCGTGCTGCGAGCACTCAAGGGAGCCGGCGCCCGTGTGGTGCTGGGTTCGCCCGGATGCGTCGGCAAGGTGCCTTCTTGGACCAAGTCCTCCCCCTATACGCTTGAGGATCTAAATCTCAATCTGGCCACGTTCCGCAATATCGACATCGACATCGCCCGAGGAGAGGGCACGGGATTCGCCGATGTGTTCTGGCCGATGCTCAAGGCGGGTCAAGAGGCGCAGCAGCGTTACGGCACGGACTACGCGGTTCCTGGCAAAGACGGCGTCCATCCTGGATGGGCCGGGCAGTTGATCATGGCTTACTGTTTCCTCAACGCGATGGGACTCGATGGCGATCTGGGCTCGATCATGGTCGATCTGACCGCTGACAAAGCTGACGGCAAGGGCGGCCATGCAGTGACGGGTTTTGCGAACGGAACGGCGACCATTCGCAGTTCGCGGTATCCGTTCTGCGCGGAAGGGGCATTGGACAAGGATGACTCGATCCGATCAGGCATGACGCTGGTTCCGTTCAACCAGAACTTGAACCGCCTGATGCTGGTGGTAAAGAGTGGGACGTCGGCGAACTACAAGATCACCTGGGGGATTGATTCAAAGAGCTATTCATCTGAACAACTGGCGAAAGGTGTGAATCTCGCCGATGAATTTGTGAAGAACCCTTTCACGGACGCCTTCAAGAAAGTTGACGACGCGGTGGCGAAAAAACAAGCGTACGAAACCCGACAGATCAAAACCCTCTTCCACGGTGAAGAAGGACGCGCAGACATGGAGGGGACGGCCGCACTTACAGAAAAGGCTCGCCAGCCCCTGGCGGATGCCATCGGCAAGGCGTTCGTACCAGTGGAACATCAGTTGAAGATCGAGGCTGCGAACTGAACCGGCAATGGCGAGTTCCATGAAATCGCGTCTGCTGGCAATTGCCGCTGTTGTCGTTGCCGTGCTCCTCGCAGGGTTCATCCTCGGGATAAGCCTCTCTCGGCTGATCAACCGGAAGACCACCCCGGCGATCCTCGATACCGCGAGCGTGGTGCAACAGGTCCAAACCCTCTCGCAGTTGGTGACGGTGAAGTACGTGATCGAAAAGGTCGTCGTGCTCGAAGATGTGAAATGGTTTGGCGAAAGCCGCGTGCTTCTGCTGGCTCACGGCATCGTCAAGGCAGGTGTTGATCTCGGTGAACTCAAGTCAGAGGACGTGAAGATTCGCCAGGGAAAGATTTCACTGAGACTTCCGCCAGAACGTGTGATGGATGTGTATCTGGATGAAAAGCGCACCGAGATTATCGAGCGCACCACGGGCTTGCTGCGTCTGTTCGACAAGGATCTCGAACAAAACGCCCGCCGCCAGGCTGTGGACGACATCCGCCGCGCCGCCCGCGCCAGTGGTATTATGAAAGATGCCAGGGAACGGGCGCATCTGCAGCTGGGAAACCTTCTTCGGCACATTGGGTTCACGCAGGTGGAGTTCGTCGAGTGAACCCATCGTTTTCGCCAGCGAGGCGATTTGTGTAGCGTCGCATTTGCTCCTTTGGTCCAAAGCTTGCAACGTTCGGCAAGGCGTCCGATTCCTAACAGAAAACTCTCTGGAGCATGGCGTGGATGACTCCTTTCTCTGAACGTGCCGGAAATCCCCCTTGGCACTACGCGATCGATTTGGTTAGCTCTGCCCGCTGATGAACTTGTCCCGCCTTTTCCTGATTTGTGCCGCAGTTCTGTTTGCACTGCCGGCGGTCAGCCGCGCCCAGGAAGGACAGCAAATTCTCATCGAAAATCTGACGGACATGAGCGAGGTGGTTTACGATTACAGCAAGGGCATTGGCTGGGGGACCAACGGCATCATCATTCGCTACACCAATGCCGTGCTCACCGCGCGGCAGGTGACGGTGAACATCAACACGGGTGACGCCGATGCCGCAGGTGAAGTGAACCTCCAGCGCGAAGGTGTAACATGGCGCGGTGAACGTATCCGCTATAATTTCAAGACCCGGCAGATGGAAGCCGCCGACTTTCGCACTGGCCGGACTCCCATTTTCGCCGCAGGCAAGAACCTCACAGCAGATCGAACAAATCAAGTTTACGTCGTGAAGAGCGCGAGAGTCACTACGGACGACGTGGAGAATCCTTCCTACGAGGTTCGAGCAAAGAGCATCAAGATAATCGAAGGGAAGAGAATCGAGGCGCGCAACGCGACAGTCTATGCAGGCGGCGTCCCGGTTATGTTCTTTCCAGTTTTCAGCAAGAGCCTCTCGCATCACCCAAATTTTTGGGTGCTCACTCCGGGCTATCGATCCCTTTACGGTCCGTACCTTCTTGGGAGCTACAATTGGTTTTGGAGCACGAATCTGCACGGCGCGCTGGACCTGGATTATCGCCAGAAGAGAGGCGTCGGTGGCGGACCGGAGTTCGGTTGGGATCTGGGGCGATGGGGCACGGGCGACTCGAGTTTTTATTTTACTCACGACGAGAATCCGGGGTTGGATCCGAACGGAGCACCCATTCGCGATGACCGACACCGCATCAATTTCACGCATCAAGCCACCCTGGCCACGAACCTGACGGCCAAGCTGGTGGTGCGCGAGCATAGCGATGCGCAGATGGTTCGAGATTTTTTTGAGAGCGATTACCGGAAGGATCCGGAACCGAAGTCATTTCTTGAACTCAACCGCGCCTGGCCGAACTGGTCTCTCGACCTTCTGGTTCAACCGCAGTTGAACGACTTCTTCCAGACCGTCGAACGCCTCCCGGACATCAAGCTGTCCGGCATCCGCCAGCAACTCGGCATCACTCCGCTCTTCTATGAAAGCGAGACATCCGCCGGATACTTCCGATTCCGACCGGACGATAGCGTAGTCACCAATTCCTATGCCGCGCTGCGGGCGGACACGTTTCATCAGCTCCTGCTGCCAATGACCTGGTTCGGCTGGCTCAACTTCACGCCGCGTGTCGGGATGCGGCTGACTCATTACGGTGAGTCCGAAGGCCAGGGAACAACACTGGACGAGCGAGACCGCAGCGTGTTCAACACCGGTGCCGAACTTTCCTTCAAACTCTCCCGCACCTGGGCGGACGCGCGAAACAAGACGCTCGACGTCTCGGGAATCCGCCACATCATCGAGCCGTCGTTTAACTACGTCTTTGTTCCAAACCCGAGCAGAGCGCCGCGCGAACTGCCTCAGTTCGACAGCGAGCTGCCCAGTGTCCGGCTCCTTCCGCTCAATTATCCCGACTACAACGCAATCGATTCGGTGGACAGCCAGAACGTCGTTCGCCTGGGTCTCCGGAACAAGGTTCAGACCAAGCGCGGCGATGACGTCCAAAACCTCGTCAACTGGGCGCTTTACACCGACTGGCGCCTGGATCGGCGTCTTGGGCAGACAAGGTTCTCCGACTTCTACTCGGATCTGGATTTGCGTCCGCGATCCTGGATGACGCTGAATTCAGAGCTGCGTTATGGGGTTGAGAGCGGACATCTCCGTTCTGCCAACCATACTCTAACGCTCACTCCGAATGATGTTTGGAGCCTGTCGGTCGGACACCTGTACTTCAGGGAAGATCCTGCGTTCGGCCCCATCTCCGCGAACAATCTCATCCGGACGGGAATTCACTACCGGCTGAACGAGAACTGGGGATTCCGCACAACTCACTTCTACGAGGCGAGAGATGGCAAACTTGAAGAGCAGTATTACACCATTTACAGGGATTTCCGGAGCTGGACCTCGGCTCTTACCCTGCGAGCTCGGAATTATCGCGTGGGCCAGGATGACATCACCATCGCAATCACCTTTTCGCTTAAAGCATTTCCAAGATTTCGCCTCGGCCAGGACCGAGATCTGCACTCGGTGCTGCTGGGAGGCTGAAACATGAGGAAGATCCTTGGCGCTGGCTAAACCGCCGCAGCACTTTGTGTCGTCTGAGGCGCTCCCACCGGCAGGGAATCAGGAAGGGGTACGAATTCGGAAATCGCCGCCCACAAGCGGGAGAAATCTTTGTTCAAGTCGCCACTCAGGCAATCAGTGATCTCGCCCGCCATTTCCGGATATTTGTCGATCACCTGTTTGAAACTGAACTTGGGATCGTAGAAGGCATAGACGAGCTTTCGCATGTTTTCGATGCCCTGGCGTAGTGCGGTTGAATAAGCGGCAAAGCGTGCTGGAGAAAAGTCACGAGCCACAAGAGCTGCATGGACGGCATCCGCAGCGAGCACGCCGCTCTTCAGGGCAAGCATCAAGCCGCTCGAAAAAACAGGATCGAGGAAGCAGAACGCATCCCCCACCAGGAGCAGCCCTTCGCTTCCACAATGGCGGGAATGGAATGAATACTCGCTCGTGATGAAATAATCGCCGACCTGTTGGCCTTCCGAGAGGTGGTCTTTGATCCAAAGGTTTTCCTCAACCTCTCGATGGAAGATGTCCTTCGGATTCTTCACACCGGCACGAGAGAGATACTTGCCATCCGCAACCACGCCGACACTCACCATGTCGTCGTGTTGCGGGATGTGCCAGAACCAACCCTTGTCAGGGATCATCGCCACGGTGGTCTGGCCTTCATCAATGTCCTTCTCCCGCTTTGAACCCTTGTAATAAGTCCACACTGCCACTTTGTTCAGGTAAGGATCCTTCATACGCCAGCCCTCGCGCACGGCGGTGAAGCTCTCCTTTCCAGTGCAATCCAGGGTCATCGGAGCACGCAGCTCCAGCTTCTCTCCATTGGCCGCTGTTGCCTGGACGCCGGACACCCGACCCTCAATGCGCAACAATCCCTTGACCGTCACCTGTTCCAACACCGTTGCGCCTTTTTCGCGTGCATGCTCCATCAGCATAAGGTCAAAATCGCTTCGGAGAATTTGCCACGTCTGCGCCACCGTCTCCCGATCGTAACGGTTGAAGAAGTAGAACGGCTGGCTCGCCTTGCCGTTGGGTTGCACGAATTGAACGCTGTACTTCTTCGTGAAGTGGCTCTTCTTCATCCGATCGATCAAACCAAGACGCTCCAACGGCTGGTAGGTGAATGGAATCAGAGATTCACCGATGTGATAACGCGGGAATTTTTCGCGTTCCAGGACCAGCACGCGATGACCGAACTCTGCCAGCAGGGACGCTGCGGCGCATCCGGCGGGTCCGCCTCCGATTACGATCACATCCCAGGAGCTGTTCAATTTCATGTGTGAGAGTCGTTTGTCGAGTTCATTGATTACTCCGCCAGGCTACAATTCAAGCGGAGCGCGGCATGGGCGGCAAAACCTCGACAATTTCCGCCAACGCCTCGCCTGCGGGATCGTACAACGTATTGCTCCGTCCATAGAGCACTTGGGCTCCCTGAAGCTTCAGCAGGTCATTGATCAAACGATCCGATGCGATGCGGAGAAAGCCACGAGGCCGGCTGGTGTAGAGAACAGCATGATCCTTCAACACGTGACCAAGAGGAAACCGTTCTTCCAGGATCGCCTTGCGGGCATCTTCGGAAAATCGATTCAAGTGAATGCAGATGGCTCCAAACTCCACCGGCTTCTCCAAGTCATCCAGATGCAGCACGACCTCCCTCGAATACTGATCACCCGTGACATCTCGACCGACGACGCGCAGGTGGACTCCACGCTGATGAAAATTCTCCAGTGTGGATGTCATGTCCCGATCATGCACCAGGAGGGTCTTGTAAGGCTCTGGGACCGTCTCGCGGTCGATCTGCTCCAACGGCGGCAACGGCAGGCCGCTGCGCGCAAAGAACTGGTCCAACGGGAAGATGATCGATTGTTGTGTCATGTGGCTTTTTTCAGAGAGGATCTACCTTTTCGGAAATGCTGTTGGCAATGGCGAGCGCCGGTGGCTGTCGGGCTGAATGCCAATTTTTTCGACTGGGATGCGCTGAAAGCCAAGTTTCCATGCACGCGAACCCTTGCGCAGCCGGAAATCGGTCGCGTAAGTTGCCACGAATTCTGGATCCTCGCCCGTCAGATTGTCGCGCAGTTCCAGATTCTCTTTCTTCGTGTTCCAGCCGGCCTCGAGCCATTTGCCTACAGCAATGTTTCGAGCGATCAGGTTGCCTTCCGGCGGAATGCCGGTGAACGAAGCTCCTTCGATGGCTGGACCGTCCAACGGGCCGTAATAACGGTCGAGCGATTTCATTTCCGGGTACCGTCGGCGATACAAATCCAACGGCACGGCGTGGAGTTGTTTGCGCATGTAATCGTCCACCATCCCGCGCCACACGGGGGATTTGTCGAGGCCGCGACCATCCGCGCGCACGGCGGGGTCGCAATCGACAAAGATGTTGTTCTCGACGTGATGATCGCGGCCGCCGCCGATGAACATCGCCCAATGAACCTTGTAGAAAATATTCCCGTAAACCTCCGTTCCACTCACGCAGTCGTCCATGTAAACGCCCATCGAGCCCATCCCGACGCCGCCAGTCTCGTGAATGAAGTTATGGCGAATCTTGTTTCCGCGAAACGAGTAGTCCCGGCCTGTGTAGATCGCGCCGACATCGCCGGTCTCGAGTGCGATGTGATGAATGTCGTTGAACTCGATCAGGTGGTCATTGCCGGTGAAGAGAATCGCGCAGTGTGGATGATCGTGAATCAAGTTGTGCGAGACGCGCATCCCGACACCGCCCATCAAGACCGCCGGCACGTAGCACTTCGACCACCGGCCCTGGCGCTGGAAGTGGCAGTTCTCCACAAAGTGACTGCCGGGCGTGAGCGTCTGACGGTCGCCGCCGTTGAGCGTTACGCCGCCGTCGCCAGTGTCGAAGATGTCGCACGAGATCACGCCGTGCCCTCGACCGCCTTCGATCACGACACCGTTGTTTCCGATGTTGCGAATCAGACACCCTGCAATGCGATTGCTCTCACCGCCGCGAATCTCGATGGCGTTGCCGCGCGTGGCTTCGAGCGTCAGCCCCTGAAATGCGATGTGGGAGGCAGAGGTGAGTTTAAGAAGCGGTTGGTCGAGGAGGGAGAGGATTGTCTCTGGGATAGGAATTTCGTTGCTGGACCGGGGCGCCAACACGGTGGCAAGCGGCGTTGGCGGCCAGAAGTAGATCACGCTGCTGCTGCGATCCAAAAACCACTCGCCAGGTTGATCCAACTCTTCCAGCACGTTTAGAAAATAGAAGCGCTGACCTTTGCGAAAACCGTAGAGGCCATGTGGAGGTGCGGTCTGAATGAGCCCAGTCGTGGTGTCGAGCGCGGTGACGTGCTCGTACGAATTCGCCCAGTCCCACGCCCAATACCCGTGGACCCAAAGATCCTGGGTGTCATACCAGCGTTTGGGACGATCACTGGAGAAAAGGAATCCACCATGCAGGTCGCCGATTTTGCCGCCATGATCATCACCCTTGCCGGCTGCTTCGGGAAACCCGGCAAGCTTTTCGAAATTACCTTCGTTCGGCCACCGGGCGAGGGGCATCGGCTTGCTGTCGTGGAAGAGTTCACTGTGCGACGGAGTGGTTGCACGTCCGAAGCCTCTCGACTTCATTTCGCCAAACTCGGAAATATCCAACCGCCGCAAATCGCATTGAACGATTCTCCCGCGCGCTTTTTCATCGAGGCGGGCAAGGACGGCGGGGTTGCTGACCGGCGTGAATCCCGTCAACACCCTTCCTCCGAGTAATCGCACGCGCTCATCCCGATACGCCCGCCAAACAATCGGGGCAGCCGCATTACCGGAATCCGCATCGGTAAGTTCGAGCGCGTTCGTGCGAACGTAATCACCTCCGCGCAGCCAGACTGTCAGGCCACGCTTTGGCAGTTTGCCGGCACGCTTCAGTTCGCGGACGGCATCGCGTGCTCGTTCAAGCGTGGCGAAAGGTTTCGACTTGGTGCCAAGGTTCGTGTCGGAGCCGACATGAGCAATGTAAAAGTCAGCGAACGTGTGGATTTGAAAAAGGCTAACAAACAAGAGTCCGAGCCAAAGACGCTCGACGCAATGGTACCATCTCAACTCGTTGTGCAGGCAGGATTGGATCATGGGTTCGCAATCGCTTTAGCAATCTTTCCCCATCCCTCATCTACGTACCAGCGCCAGAGCTCTGGCTGACGTTCAACGGGAAGGGAGGCGATGCGGGAACAGACCATTTCAACAGCCAAACTAATTCGCTCGGACTTAAGGCGAGTCCCCTTCCCGACGAGAATTGCCAAGGCTGCAATCTCCTCGCCCTGCAATATAGCGTGAGACGTTGCCGTGGGTGAGATACCTGCTATCAAGTTAGTAAACAGTTTTCGCGGACAGAAAACTGTGAATGCACCTATGCGGGCCGTTCTCAAATGTCGCCGGATTGCCGATCTTACGCCTGCATGTGTAAGTGGTCCTGAAAGTTTCCCTGATCCGACCAAATCGACAGGACGACACCCGGGCGCACAACTCTGATAACGGCCAGCCGACTTACTCATGATCACTTTGGGGTTGAAATGCCATCCAGATTCTTATGTCTGATGCTTGGCGTTGAAAATCTCGGCCAATCTCTCGCTCAGGCTGTTGCCGGGGTTTTCCGTCGTGGCACAAGCGGACGTTTCTTAGCCAAGTCTATAACCTTGTGGCCAGACTTGCCCTGCTGCTTGCGGAGGTATGCGCAGTAGGCCGCCATGTCGTAATTAAACTCGGTCGCCAATTCTCCGCGGATTCGGCGAACTTCGCTGATGGGGTCTTCAATCATAGGTTGATCTCCAATAGCTGATGCGGTGTAACGATCATTGGGCAAATGTAACCGTGCGAGACGCAAACATCCTTGGCCTTCCTTTCTAAAACCGGATTGGCAAGATGTGTGCAATTCCAAGTGGCGAGAAAAGCGATTTGATGAACCGACGCAACCGCGATGTGGATCGCATCTGCCGCTTTTTTTGGCGGAAGCTTTAAGGATCTGGCAAGCGCGGTGGCAAGTTCGAGCACTTCTTCAGTGATGTCCAGTTGCGCAATTCCGATCATCGCAGCGAGACGACGTTGTATCGCTTCAACGTCACCCCGGCTGGCTTCAGTCAAGACTTGCTGTGAGATCAACAGCACATACCTCGACCGGCGCGTTTCCCACCATTCGCTGGTAATCTGTTGCCATGCAGATTGCACGAGATCACGGGAAGGGCGCGCCGTCAGAACGCTGACGACCGTGGTCTCGATGTACACGCGGGGTTTAGGCATACCTACCCGTCTTGTGCTCCGGTTTGAAAAATTCCTGCAACAAGCGATCCACCTGGAGCAGGCCGTCGCGAGTGAGGCTTATGAGATCGCCGCCGTTTGTCAGGAACCCCAATTCCTTAAGTGTCGCAAGTGGCGAGGAAAATTGTTCGCGTGGATCGCGTCCAAATTTCCTGGTGAACGCATTCGCGCTCACGCTGCCAAGCTTGAGCTGGAGGATGAACTCGCGGAGGTAATGCTCATCTTGCGGCACGACGTAGGCACGGTAAACGGGCAACTGCCCCGCGTTCACGGCATCCAGGTAAGGCTGGAAGTCGTGGTGGTTCTGATAATGAACACTATTCAAATGGCCGAAACTAGCGACGCCGACGGACAAAATATCAGCGCCGCTGAACAGACCCTGGCGATATTCGAATTTCACCCTGGCAGGATCACGAACTACCGTGGTCGTGCTCGTTACGGTGTAACCCAACTTCTCAAATTCACCATAGGCGTAGTTGACCCACCGGCGTTTTGTCTCCCAGTCAGCGACGGGCGCGACAAGTTTGCCCTCTGTTTTCATCTGCTGGTAAATACCGGTGTTGTAGGGCACTTCCATTTGATAGACCGTCACCGAGTCCGGTCGCAGTTCCACAGCCTTGGCGACAGTTTCCTTCCACTTCTCCTCAGTTTCCTCAACCATGCCGGCGATGAGGTCGATGTTGATCTGGGGAAAACCGATCTCACGGGCGTAGGCGTAGGCGCGGGCGATTTCCTTGGATCGATGCGCGCGTCCGTTGATCTCCAGGATGTGATCGTCAAAGTGCTCCACACCGAGGCTCAGGCGTGTGACGCCGAGTTCGCGGATAGCTCGGAGCTTGTGGTCCGTAAGCGTGCCCGGCTCGGCCTCAAAAGTGACTTCCTCCGCTTGATCCCACGGCAGCAGGCCTTTCATGCCGTCCGTGAGAAACTTGAGCTGATCCGGCGACAGGTAGCTGGGCGTGCCGCCGCCGAAATAGATGAACTTTGGCTTGCGCCCGGTGATGAACGGCTTGCCAGCGTAAGCCGTCAGTTCCCGGAGCACCGCATCGATGTAAGCGCGGATTTGAGAGGAATCCTTGTCGGTATAGACTTTGAAATAGCAAAAGTGGCAGCGCTTCCGGCAGAACGGAATGTGCGTGTAGAGGCCAAGCGGATTCGTGATTCCTGATTCCTGATTCCTGACGGGCGGACGCTCCAGAGCGGCGAAGAACTCACTCACCACCTCCTTCTTCCAGAAGGCGAACGGTGGATAATTCGCGACGAAGTAATTCCCTGCGGTGGTCTCCTTCTGGATTGCCGGACCGGAGGAGTTCGTTGCGGGAACTGCAGCAGTGGTCGTCATGGCTTCAGGAAGCTTTCAAGATCCTTCTGGAGTTTTTTGAGATCGGGAAGGTTCACATACATCATGTGACCGGATTCGTATTCCACATAGGCGATGTTCTTGCGAAGCACAGGGTCCAGCGTGAGATGGTCGATGCTGTGTCGGATGCCATCTACCGGACAGGCGAGATCACGCCACGCTCCGAGCACGAGCACGCGAAGATAGGGATTCTGACTCATCGCGGACGCGAGTTGTCCTGAGCTGCTCGGGTAGCTGTTTTGGGAGGCGAAATTCCATGGCCCGACTCCCGTGAGGATCTCATAGGGAAGGTCATTCTCAAACTTCAAGTCCTCCCGGAGATAAGCGTTCATGGCGGCCGAAAACGGTCCGTAGGTCACCGCATAGGACGGGTCGAAGCGTGGCGAGTTCGAGGTTTTGTCGGCGTCGCGTCCGATGATGCGGGAATCGAAGCGTCCAAGGATGAGGCCCTGGTCGCGCAGCAACAATTCTCGAAATGCGGAAGTGCTGACGCGCAGATCATGATCCTCGATGACCTGGGACGTGAGGCCGGTAAGACGGGCAAACTGCGCAACGATACGCGCACGCTCCTCGGCGGGCAGGCTGGCGCCGGCCAGCAAGGCCGCCGCGTACGGCCCTCGGGCAAAAGCACGGGATTCAGCAATGGCCTTGGGCAGATCATTCTGCAAATCCGCCGGCAGCTTTTTATGGAACTGTGCAGTGGCGGTGAAGGAGGGAAGGAACGAAATCGGAGGCAGGTCGTTGTCATGTGCCTCGCGGATCGTTCCGTAATCGAGCAGGCCTGAAAGGAGGATGAGGCCATTCAAGTACATGCCGTAACGGGAATGCAGATGCTCGGCCAGTCCTGCGGCGCGAAACACGCCATAACTTTCACCACACAGATATTTGGGAGAGCGCCAACGCTGGCCGCGTGTGGTCCACAATCGGATAAAGTCTCCGACGGACTCCACATCTCCGGACTGTCCGAAGAATTGCTCCGCTTTCTCATCCTTGGAAGGACGGCTATAACCGGTCGCCACAGGATCAATGAAAACGAGATCCGTCGCGTGAAGAATCGAATATTCGTTGTCCACCAAACCGAACGGCGGCGGCGGCATTGTACCATCATCATTCAATTTGACGCGCCGAGGTCCAAGTCCACCGAGATGCAGCCACACTGACGATGATCCCGGCCCTCCATTGAAGCAGAATGTGACGGGGCGAGTGGCCGGGTTCGTCTCCCCCAGTCTGGTGTAGGCCATGTAGAACACAGATGCCCGTGGTGCCCCATCGGCCTTTAACAGGGGGAGCATGCCCGTCTCGACGGCGTACGTGACGCGTTGCCCAGCGACGACCACCGAGTTCGTCACGGTGACTGGCTTGCGAGTCGCATCCGGAACCGCCGGCTGAAGCCTGGCCTCCTCCTTCTTCTGCTCTTCCTTCCTGGCTTCGGCTGAAGCGGGCTTGTCAGATCCTGAATCCGCCGACATCGCGACTTGATGAAAGCAGGTTGCCGCGATGAGCAATGTGATGAAGCTTCGGCGGCAGTGCCTGCCAGAAGTGCGGAAAATAAAAGTCGGACAGTTAGCGAGTTGTTTCATTGCTGGATTGGAGGTCAAATTCGGCAACCGTGCAAATTTGGGTGAACAACTCACCGTGTTGAGTTTCTTCCTGGCTGAATGTTCGGAACGATCACGCCTTCGTCTGCGAGGCGGCGGGATTGCTCGGCCACACCACCCGGAAACTTCGGATTTAACTTCCCATCCGACTTCACTACTCGCCACCACGGAGTGATACGCTTTTTGCCTGCAGCCTCGTCCTCTGCGGCAGCGTGGGCGGCGATCCAGGCGAAAACACCGGTCGTAACCGGGCAGCAGATGTCCACACCATGTTTCCTGGCGAGCGTGGCGCGCAGATCGTTAATCGTAGCAGTCCGGCCTTTGCGGATCTTGCGGATGATCCCATCCACCTCACGAGGCGCGGGGATGACCCTCGTGACAGTGCCCAGGCGTTTCGCCATCTTCCCTTCGACCTTGCCTATCTTCGGCAGCCCTTTGTCGTCGGCGAGTTCTTCGCGCCAGGTCTTGCGGCGATACGGCATAGGTCACTTCTTGTTACCGAAGCAGTATACATGTCCGTCATCGCTGCCGATGATGATCCGCCCATCCGCGACAGCGGGGGAACTCCCGACAGGCTGACCGATTTCATAACTCCACAGCTCTCTGCCATCTTTCAGCGACACGACGTAAAGCCGACCATCATCTGATCCCACCACGACTTTTTGATCCCCCGTCACGACAGGCGAACTGTCCACTTTTCCTCGAGCGGCAAATGTCCACAACTCCTTGCCATCCGATTTCTGAACACAATGAAGTTTCTTGTCGCGACCGCCGAAGACCACCCGATCCCCGGTCACCGCCGGAGAGCTGAAGTAAGGGAAATTCCGGTCGCGGAAAGTCCAGGCGCGTTTACCTTCGTTGAGATCGACACAAATGACTTCATTTTCGTAGTGGCCGATATAAACACGTCCATCGACAACCGCACCTGAGCCTGCAATGTAAGCGCCCGCTTCGACCTCCTTCACCTTGCTACCATCAGCCAGTGAAATGACATGCAGCAGCGCATCGCAGCCGCCAAAGACCGTCCGCCCGTCCGCCACCGCCGGGGAACCGTTGATGTAATTCCCGGTCTCGTAGGTCCAGTTCGTCTTGCCAGTTGCTGAATCAAGGCAGTAGAGCTTGAAGTCGTAGCTGCCAACCAGGATCCACGGGGGGGCGCTCTTGTTCGTTGAAGCCACCCAATTGGGACCGCTCAGGATTTTGTCTCCGGTCGGACATTTCCACAGCTCCTTGCCAGTGGCGGCATCGACCGCGTAGATATTGGCATCCGTCGAGCCGAAGAAGACCTTGCCGCCGAGCACGAGTGGGGACGACTCAATCGCGTCGCCAGCTTTGAAGGACCAGACTTTTTCACCGGTTTGGAGGTTGAGCGCGTAAAGGTTGCTGTCTGTCGAACCGATGAAGATGCGGCCACCAACCACGGCGGGAGAGGATTTCACCGGCCCCTGTGTCTTGAACTTCCAGAGCAAAGATAACTTGTCGGGAAGTTGAGATTCAGAAACTCCGAGCAGCCCGGGGCTGCCGCGGAACATGGGCCATTCAGAATTCTTGGCCGGAGCGCCCGCCCCATTCAACAAGTTGGAACCAGCAAGGAGAAGGCACGTGAAAAAACACGAGACAACTCGTGATGGAGCGATTTTATGCAGAATTTCCATGATTGCGACACCCGGTCGCGTGACGAGCAGCCACACCGGATTACGGCAGGACTATTGAACAGGATGCTGTCCATTGCAAATCATACTTACACGTAACAAACGGTTCGAGAGTGACAGGTCCGGTTCTTGCCGTTATCAGAACTTATATGAATCCGGCGCTTCGAGATCTCCAACAGCCCGAGTTGTTCCCCGGTCACATTCCGGAAATAGCAACGTTCCAGCCCGGAGCCCCCACCCAATGGCTGGATGGTGGCGCTGTCGTGCTGGACGAAAACGGGAGGGCGAGGGAGTGGGACGCTTCATTGCAGGCCTGGTGGGAAAACATGGGGAACCATGTCAGCGATCATTTTTGGACGGCGCTGTCAAAACTCGCCGCAGGTTCACCGGAGCAGGTCAGCATCCTGGCAGCAAGTCAGGGCACTTTTGCGGAAGCAGTAGTCCATCTGACTGTGGCACCCAACCATGCGCTGAGAATTGAACGCGTCCGGGTGCCGGACGGCGCCGTGGTTCGTTTGAGTTCAGTGCTGCCCCAGACGCATGATCTGGTCTCAAGCGAAAGCCAGATGGCTGTGGGCGCGTTGTCCAACTCCATGGTGCGCGAGATTTGGAAACGGATGCTCCACGCGGAAAATCAACTGGCAACTTTGATGCGCCGTTCGCCCGGCGTGGTGTTCAGCCAGCGAACAGATTTTACGTTCCGGGCAGCCAACGACCACCTGGAGGAGTTGACGGGAATTCCAAATCCGGAGTGGCAGCGGCATGGGGAATTGTTCTGGCGGCTTGTCCATGATTCAGACGTTGAATTTCTCCGCCAGCAGATCCGCGCATCTGCTCTCACCGAACAGCCCGTGACCAGCACCTACCGCATCCGCCACGCCCAGACGGGCCGGATCGCATACATCCTCGAGCAACGCCAGGCCACGCTCAGCCCGGATGGCACCCTCCTCGGATACGAAGGTGTCTGGGTGGACGTGACACGGCAGACGCTGGCGGAGCGGCGACTGTTCGCCTCCGCATGGAAGGAAACCCTGGCTGTGCTGACGCTCGGCATGGCTCACGATTTTGGGAACATGCTCGCGGGCATTCACGCACTGTCCGAGTCTTTTCTCGCGCAAGTCCAGCCGGACCATCCATTTTATGAGGGACTTGGTTTGATCAAGAAAAATGCCCTTCAAACCAGCCAGCTGGTCAACCGGATGGTGAACCTCCATCAAGGTCAGCCAGGTGAGCGCGGTTATCTGGTTCATCCGGCAAGTGTGTACCTGGATTCATAGAAATGGGATTTAGGAGAGCATGAGTAGAGACTCCAGAAATGATCCAGACTTTGCTGCGGAACGCGTTTGGGGTTGGGGCCCAATACCGGTATGAGAGGACAGAATACCTTTGG
>SIBF01000027.1 GCA_009695275.1 Pedosphaera sp.
TGGGGCGTGCCATGGGCCGATTCCCACTGTTGCAGTTGCGCTTGGTCGCTTGGACTCAGCAGGATCGGAAAACTCGGCTTACGCATGCAGGAAACTCAACCATAGTTGCGAGCATACGTAAATCTATTTAAGAGACACTACACTAGCTGGGATGGTCCATTTTCATTTGGTATGAAATAGAGAGTGTAGGCGCCGGCAGGAATGGTTTTTCCACCGGCCACGATCGCTCTCGTCGTCATCAATAGCGTGGATTCATCCGCTCCCTTGCGCCAAGCATGTCCGTACGGCACCAACTTTCCCCATATCTTACGAGTCTCGCCTGTCTCTGGATCCTTTGAATAGGGCCGTCCGTAAACAATTGTGATCCGCGTTCCAATTCTCGTGGAATCGTGAGGCCCAATGAGTGCGGTGTAGGTTACGTGTGGACTTGTGCGTTCAATGAAAGTGGTTTTTAGGATTTTCTGTTCAGGAGCACTGAGTGTGACAATCCAAGTCACCGCAAAGAAACAAAGTGCAATGGTGGCTTTTTTCATGGTCGTCGCGAGTTTGTTGTTTGGTTTCGAAAAACGGGTCAGGAACGGGTCACTCCCCACTCTTGACACAGGTTGGGGGCGGATTCGTGGTCGGGTTGAGCGGGGTCATGCAAGAGTTGGTTGGCCACAGGTCTCCATGGCGGGGCGGTCCTGAGTATTTGGCAATGCATGGTGTTGGGTCGATCAATCTCTCAGCGATGGCATGGGTCGATCCGTTCACGCCGTCATCGGGTTCATGGCGTTTTACTCTGCACCGGAATTCAGGATGCGCAACACTCCTGACATCAAACTCCTGACCACCGCTGATCATGGATTGCGGCCGATCCGCGTGCCGAAGGCAATTCGCGACGAGAAATGGGTGCCCGCGTCGGCGGGAGGTGATTTTCGGACCAAAACTGTCCTCCCGCGTCGGCGGATGGAGGTTTTTCGACAAAAATTTACTTCCCGCGTCGGCGGGAAGTGGCCTCCACACGAGTAGCGTGGGGCAGCGGTGTCCCCACCGCGCCGTGGCGTTGGGTGGATGCGGAAGTCCATTCGACGTTCGCGGCGGGCTGAGGACAGGGCCACGCCCTGCCGGTCGGTTCAACGGGAGCTGCCACCTCCAACTTTCGGACGCGCATCGGGGCGATGAACCAGGGCGGGAGAGGATGTCTTCCCTCTCGCTTCCAAAAAAGAGCCGGTTACTGGGCAGGGAACACTTCCAAGAATTGGACATGAATCGAGGCCATGAACCTCGGAGGGACGAGTTACAGGAGTCCCTGACTGAAATCGAGCATGGATCTCAGAATGGGCCTCGTGTAACTCGGCCCTCCGATGCTGACTCCGAGACAGGCGTTTCATGGGGAGCCTCCACGATCTCCAAATCGCGCATGGGGACCATGAACTTCGGAAGGACGAGTTACAGGAGTCCCTGACTGAAATCGAGCATGGATCTCAGAATGGGCCTCATGTAACTCGGCCCTCCGATGCTGACTCCGAGCAGGCGGTTCATGGGGAGCCTCCACGATCTCCAAATCGCGCATGGGGACCATGAACTTCGGAAGGATGAGTTACACGAGTCCCCATCTGGAATTGGTCGCCTTTGAGAGAGTGGGCCTCCTGAAACTCGGCCCTTCGATGCTGACTCCGAGGCCGGCGTTTCATGGAGAGGGAGTAACGCCACGCTTTGCAGCGCTTTTGTTTGGTATGCGTAAGCTCTGGTCACGAAAGCAAAATGGCTTGAAATGCAAGTCAACCATCCGGTAGTTGATAGCGTCCAATCCAGCAGGCGCAGCTTGAACTTGTTCCCTTGAGGAGCGAGGCTGCGTCTCAGAGTTTGTGGTACGTCGGGGGAATTCACGCGGCAAAAGGCAAAGTGACGACGGTTGTTGCGTGCGGCTGATTAGGCAGCTTATGGCGGCTTCTGAACACGGCGAGTCCAGGGTCACGCGGCGCGAATTCCTCATGGGGTCCGCGGCAATCGCGGCGTCCATAGCCGGGACGAGCCTCTCGCAGGCAGAGACGAACCCGGCAGGCGATTCCAAACCCGAAGCGCTCCTTTTCCTCCTTCCACTGCTCTCGTGCCCGACAGAAACATCGATTCGCATCACCGCGCTCAACGACAAGCAGCCAATGGAAGCCGTGGTCGAATTGCGCAAGGAGGGTGCGCAGGAATGGGAACGCAAAAAACCTGTCTTGAAGCTTGCGGCTTACGAGATCCTCAACTGGACCGTGAAGGATCTCTCCCGCGCGACTCGATATGAGTATCGGATCTTGCTCAAGCAGGGAACGGATGAAACCTGGCGACCGGCGGCTGGTGGCACCTTCAGGACCCAAAGGAAAGGCCCCGCGAGCTATACCGCAGTTCTGATAACCGACCCACACACGGGATCGTTTCCCGCAGGCAGCGGACCCGTCCTCACACTCGACAAGGTCGTCCAGAATGCTTCTCGCGCGAAGCCGGAGTTCGTTCTGGACCTTGGAGACAATGTTGCCTGGCCAGGCTCACGGGAATTTCCACAGAAGGATCCCAACGGGGCCATGAATGCCTACGCGCGATACCGCCGGCAGATCGGGCCGCTCTCGATCAATGCTCCTCACTTCGCCATCGTCGGGAACTGGGGGGGAGAGAACGGTAAATTTCCCGAGAAGAGCATCGAGATCGTGGCCGCCGTTCGCCGATCATTGCTGCCGGCTCCTGACCACAAGACGTATCCACAAGGCGGCAGTGAAAGAGAGGATTATTACGCGTTCACATGGGGCGATGCGCTCTATGTCATGCTGAACATTCAAACCTATTCCAAGCCTTCCAATCCTGAGGGTCTCCCGAGTCTCATGGCGGATGTGAACCAGATTACTGAATGGACGCTGGGCGAAAAGCAAATGGCCTGGTTTGAAACCACGTTGAAGAATGCAACTGAACGCTTCCGATTCGTATGCATGCATCATCCTGCGGGAGGCAACGCGGGTGATCCGATGAACACCTTGTATGGACGTGGCGGTGCGCGTGCCTGGAATACGGGAGAGCAGGTCAGAATTCACGCCTTGATGAAGAAGCATAAGGTTCAGATCTTCTTTTATGGGCATGATCATGTCTTCGTGGATGACGTCGTTGAGGGGATTCACTACACCTTGCCCGGAAGCTGTGGTGCCCCGTGGAAATTCACCAAAGCAGAAACCGGCTATGAACGTTTCTGGCCCGATTCCGGTCACGCGCAATTGGACGTAACTCCCGAAAAAGCGACCGTTACCTTCATCAACCTCGAAGGCAAAGTTCTTCACAATTTCTCCGTCCTTCCCGTTTAGGAGCGCGCATCAGATGAAAAAAAGCCTCCACGACCTTGAAACCGTCTGTGAGGAGAGCAGTCATTTGAAGGCATGGGCGGCCAACTGCTTGGCGCTGACAGGTTTTCCCGGAATTCGGGCGCGATATGACATTCTCACCAGAGCAAACGAAATCGATAGTTGAGAAGCTTTGCCTCCTGGCTGAAAAAGCGGGCGCGGAAGCAATGCGGTTCTACAAGGGTGGCGTGTCCGTCACTTTGAAGGATGATTCGTCGCCGCTCACCAATGCCGATCGTGCTTCTCATGACTATCTGATGAGATTTCTTCCCGGCTTGATTTCTGACGTTCCGGTCATTTCCGAGGAATCACAGGATCCAACACACGGCCTCGCGGATGCGGATGGGCGTTTCTGGCTGGTGGACCCTTTGGATGGCACGAAGGAGTTTCTCAAAGGCACGGGTGAGTTCACGGTCAACATTGCTCTGATCGAGCGGGGACGGCCCGTGCTTGGCGTGGTCCACGCCCCAGCAATTGGACTGACCTACTTTGCGGATTTGGAGAACGGAGCGTTTCGACAGGAGAACAATGAGGCACCTACGCCTATCCGTTCCCAACGCTCCAATCTTGAGTGTCTCAGAGTTGTTGCGAGTAAGGATCATGCCGGCCCACTCGTCCAAAAGATGCTGTCTCACATCCCCAACGCCGAGCTGAAATCGATGGGAAGCTCGCTCAAGTTTTGCCTCGTTGCTGAAGGAAGCGCGGACATTTACCTGCGAGATGTTCCCACGATGGAATGGGACACGGCGGCGGCTCAGTGCATCGTTGAAGCGGCGGGCGGCAGGGTATGCACGCTGGATGGCAATCCGCTTCGCTACGGCAAACCGGGATTGAAAAATCCGGCGATCATCACCATCGGCGATTCAAATCTGGAGTGGACAAAGCTGCTCGATTCCAATTTATTGACACCCAGTCCTTGGTCCACTGATTCCAAAGCCTGACAACCTGTCATACGATCGCTGACCGACCGCCTCGCATGGACCACCTTTCCAAACTCGAAAGCCAAAGCGTCTATATCCTGCGCGA
The DNA here is from genome assembly GCA_009695275.1 of Pedosphaera sp. GTDB lineage: Bacteria > Verrucomicrobiota > Verrucomicrobiia > Limisphaerales > F1-12-MAGs170 > F1-120-MAGs170. Next base: position 4,380 of record SIBF01000027.1, read on the forward strand.
AGCGCATAACAAGTTTGAGCACCTAGCGATGCTCTGGAGCATCGGCAAGGATTCCACGGTGCTACTCTGGCTGGCGCGGAAGGCGTTCTTCGGGCATGTGCCATTCCCGCTTGTCCACATTGATACCAGTTACAAAATCCCGTCGATGATCGAGTACCGCGACAAGCTGGTGCGCGAGTGGGGGCTCAATCTCGTCGTCGGCAGAAACGAGCCGGTGCTCCGGAGCGGCGTCACTTATCCGAATGGCAAGGCGACGCGCGTCGCGTGCTGCGGCACGCTCAAGAAGGACGCGCTCAAGCAGGTGCTCGATCAGCTCGGATTTACCGGCCTTATTGTTGGCGTGAGGCGTGACGAAGAACCGACTCGAGCCAAGGAACGTTACTTCAGTCCGCGCAACAAGCACATGGAATGGAACGTGGAAGACCAGCCGCCCGAGCTTTGGGACCAGTTCAAAACGGAGTTCGAGCCCGGCGCGCACATCCGGGTTCATCCGCTCTTGCACTGGACCGAGCTGAACATTTGGGAATACATCGAGCGCGAAAACATTCCGATGATCCCGCTCTATTTTGCCAATGCAGAGGGCATGCGGTATCGGAGTCTGGGTTGCGCGCCCTGCACATTTCCGATTCACTCGAACGCCCGGACAGTTCGGGAAATCATCGAGGAGTTGCGTACAACCCGCGTGCCGGAACGAGGTGGACGCGCCCAGGACAAAGAAAGTGAGGACGCTTTCGAGAAACTACGCCGGGACGGATATATGTAACCCGGAGGTGCTGGCGCGTAACCTGCGATGACCTGCGGAACCGTCCCGTTTTTCACCAGCACCCGCGCTTCCAAGTACACCTGCTTATGCCCGCCAACCCCATCGAAACCCAATCGGTCGAAGCGATCAGCGAGTCTCCGCAGCCGCAAGTTGCGTGCGCTGGGACCAACACGGCGACACCTCCGCAAACGGCGGCTCAACAGTTGAAGATCGTGATTGTAGGTCATGTGGACCACGGCAAGTCCACCTTGATCGGGCGATTGCTGCACGACAGCGGTTCGCTTCCTGAGGGAAGATTGGAGCAACTGCGTCAAGCGTCGGCGCGTCGTGGCGCTCCTTTCGAGTGGGCAAATCTGATGGATTCGCTCCAGGCGGAGCGGGATCAAAACATCTCGATCGAAACGACCCAGATTTGGTTTCGCACCAGAGTGCGCGAGTACGTCATCATCGATGCACCCGGGCACAAGGAGTTTCTCAAGAACATGGTGACGGGTGCTGCGAGTGCGGACGCGGCCCTCCTGCTGGTCGATGCCCACGAAGGAATTCAGGAGAATTCCCGGCGGCACGCATACCTGCTGCACCTCCTTGGGATTCGGCAGCTCGTAGTGCTGGTGAACAAGATGGACCTGGTGCGATACGACCAGGAGGTTTATGCACGAATCGTTTCGGAATACTCCCAATGGATGCGATCTGTCGGACTTGTATCGCTGGCTTTCATACCCATTTCTGCGAAGCAGGGGGACAATTTGACCAGCCGTAGTCCGTCCCTGCATTGGTGGACTGGACCAACGGTGATGGAGGCGCTCGACAGTCTCAAGCCGCACACCGCTCCCGAGAATTTGCCTCTGCGTTTTGTGGTGCAGGACGTCTATCGTTTCGACGCGCGACGCATTATCGCCGGCCGCATCGAAGCCGGCAGGCTAAAGACAGGAGACCGCGTGTTTTTTTCTCCCGGCGGCAAGTCCAGTGAAGTCAAATCGATTGAGCGGTGGGCCAGCGCACCGAAGAATATCGCCGAAGCCGGAGAGAGCATCGGCATCACCTTGACCGAGCAGATATTCGTCGAACGCGGTGCCATAGCAGCCCATGTCGAGTCGCCGCCCTACGAACTCACGCGGCTCAAGGCCCGGCTGTTCTGGATGGGTCGCCGTCCACTTCGATTGGGCTGCCCTTACCGTATCAAGCTGGCCGCACAGGAGGCCGAATGTGAGATCGAGCGCATCGAAAGAGTCCTTGATGCATCCACCCTTGCCACCGTTGGCACACCAGGCGAGGTCTCGAAGGTTGATCGGCATGAAGTAGGAGAGGTCATCATCCGCGCTCGAAAGCCGCTCGCATTTGATTTGGCGGAGGAAATCGTGTCCACCGGCCGGTTTGTAATTGTGGACGGGCTGGATGTCGCAGGTGGCGGCATTGTCATTCCCGACGCGTATCCGCGGATTCGCCACGACACTCAGCAAAAGAGCGAACATATCTATTGGACTCATGGGAAGGTCACCACTCAACAGCGGGAGACCCGGAGTGGGCACCCAGGTTGCGTGCTCTGGCTGACGGGACTGTCCGCGTCTGGAAAATCCACCATCGCCACGGAGCTGGAGCGGCAGTTGTTCAACCGAGGCAATCAAGTCTGCGTGCTCGACGGCGATAACGTTCGCCACGGCTTATGCTCGGATCTGGGCTTTTCCCCGGAAGACCGGACCGAGAACATCCGACGCATCGGCGAAGTCTCCAAACTGCTCGCGAGCTACGGGGTCATTTGCATCACGGCGTTCATTTCGCCTTACCGTGCCGATCGTGAACTGGTTCGGAAAATCATGCCGGAGGGTCGTTTCATCGAAGTTTACATCAATGCGCCAATCCAAGTCTGCGAGGCCCGCGACCCGAAGGGCCTCTACGCGAAGGCCAGAGCGAACCAGATCAAGAACTTCACTGGAATTTCCGCACCCTACGAAGCCCCAGACCGTCCGGAGTTGGTACTGCGGACTGATCTCCTTGGTTGCGAGGAGTGTGTCTCCAGCATCATCGAATATCTGAATGCATGCGCGGAAGCATGGCGCTCCACCGATGGAAAAACACAAATGCCATCGGCAATCCTCCCGCCGTCACCATCCTCCCAATAACGGGCGGCACCGATTTTGACGGCTCGTCCACGTGGAAACATCTCATCCTTTTTCCATGCCGAGCATCTTCCTGGTGCGGACTATAACCGCCACATTTTCATCCCAAGCTTCGGAGCTCGGCGGTGTTTAGTGTGATGATCGCCGCGTTGGGCTGGCGAAAGCTTGGGGAGTGAATCTGTTCCTGCAATTTCAAATCAAATGTTATCAGCCAAAAGCTATCCCAGTTCCCTTGTTTGCGGACTCCGCGCCGGCATTGGAGTTTTCCCCACCCGGCGGTTCATCCAATGTTGCGTTCGCGTCGGGGTGAGAATTGAGCGAAATTTGGCTCTTGCTTGGCAGTTCCATCTCTTCCGAATTCATTTGGACTGGACGCTCCAAAGCGGGCGACCGAACGCTCCAGCTGAGGCAAGTCACGACCGCTTCATCGTGGATGTAAGCTCTGAATTCTTCGAGATTGCGACTCGCGACGCCTTCGTTCCGGAATGTTCGCGCGAGTTCAACCCCAATCCGGTTCGCGTAAATGAAGAAGAACGTTTTTGAACGATGCTTTGCCCGGATGTGCTGCATCTTGTACAGGATGTCTTTCGTGGAACGGGATCGATTCTGGCATTCAATGAGGAAGTGCCGTGCCTCGTGCGGACGTTCTATCTTCACGCTGAAATCAGGCTTGAGCACCTCTCCATTCTGAAGTCTCAGCTTCGGCGTCGACTTGAAAGTAATCAGACCCCGTGAGATATCGTTCGCTTCCTCCAAAACCTTGCGTACTTGATTTTCAAAGTGGCGACCCTTCGCCGTATTTTGTGAATTTTTCAGACCAACGGAATTTTCAGGGACTCCATGTGTTTGCATTCGATCCACCTTTCACTGCGCGCTGGTTCACTCGATCTTGAATCGTTCCGGAGAGTACTCATACGCCGAGCACTCCCAAATCCACTGCCGACATTGTCGCGTCAATCGGAGTTGGTTTATCGGGTCTGAAATAAAGGCTACTTCCAAGTGTCCAGAAGTTTGGCACACTAATGCCAATCGATAGGCATTCCCCTTCTGCCGTGCGACAGCCTCTTCATTGCTCGTTAAGGTGAATGCCTGTCCTGGATGGTGGTCGATCGCCTTAACTTCACTTCATCTTCTCCGTGATGTGAAAGGAGTCAGGGTTCTCGTGATCCTTCACACCGATGACGGCGCGAATGGCGGGGAAAAATGTCGCAAACGGCGTACAGTTGTTTGGCATAATCATCTTATGGTTGAACGTGCAATCCAGCGAGCCGGGCAAGTTTGGCTTGGCGCGTGTCGAAAGTGCAAAACTCGGTTGCACCCAACACCAATGCGGTCGCCACGTGCAGAACGTCCAAGCTGCGGCTGCCAATCGTTGGAGTGTGATGCTCCGCCAGACTTTCTGCTTCGCGAAGAAGTTTCCCCCAAAGATCAGGTGCGCGCACCAAGAGACCAGTCACCAAATCCTGCTGGACCTCCTGCCACGCTGCCAAAGATTCCGAAGAGGTTAGTCGTTGTTGAAAGACGGCAAGGCTCAAGGCGTTTCGGAGTTCAATGCGGTGAAAAGTGGTGAAGTCAATTGGAAGAGGGTTCGCCTGACGCCAGGCATCTGCCTTGGGAGAGTTGGAGTCCGGGGCGTAAAGCGAAAAAAGGACGCTGGTATCAACGTAGATTTTCACCAGCGCTCCTCGTCACGGCCAACCAGGACCATGTTTGGCAGTACTTTGTTGCCGAAAATTATTCGCCTGCGCGCCGCGTAGTCCGGAAGACTGATCGGCGCTCGAGTTGGCAATGCATCCTTCCTGGTGCCTTGTTGGTCCAAATAGATTTGCAACCACCGGGCAATGGCCTGCGCATCGTGGAGGGACAATTGTTTCAATGCGGCCTCGATTTCAGTGGTCGTGCTCATACAGAATATTTAGAGGTGCCCGCAAAGCTTGCCAATTCAAATTCTGATGTTGTGCCGGGTAGGTTCATTTTCGCGTAGCCGTCGAACACAAGGCTCGTATCCAGGACGCCCTCCCGTCGCTCATTTCAACGGCACATGAAACTCATCCGCGTGGTAGGAACTGCGCACCATGGGACCGCTAGCAACATGGACGAAACCCATTCGTTCCGCCAAGGACCGATACTCGTCGAACTTCGCTGGCGTAACATATTCGACGACTGGCAAATGATCGCGCGTCGGCTGGAGATACTGGCCGAGAGTGAGGATGTCGCATTCAGCGGAGCGCAAATCATCCATCGCTTCGAACAATTCCAGTTCGGTCTCGCCGAGTCCCAACATCAGGCCGGACTTGGTGTGGAGCCTGCCACCTGCGCGCACCTTCACTTTACGCAGAACACTCAGGGAGCGCTCGTAAGTGGCCCGTGAGCGAACCGTCGGCGTCAAGCGACGCACCGTTTCGAGGTTGTGATTGAAGATCTCAGGCTTCGCCGCGAGGACAGCGTCGATTGCGGAATCCTTGTCGAGAAAATCGGGCGTGAGCACTTCGATGACGATTCCAGGATTCAATTCCCGCACGGCCTCTATGGTCTTCCGAAAATGCTCCGCTCCTCCGTCGGCCAGATCATCACGAGCTACGGCGGTGATTACGACGTGCTTCAACTTCATTCGCCGCGTCGCTTCGGCGACACGTTGCGGTTCGTCGGCTTCGAGCGCCAGAGGCTTCGCCGTCGAAACCGCGCAAAAACCACAAGCGCGTGTACAACGATCACCCGCGATCATGAAAGTTGCCGTGCCTTTGCTCCAGCACTCCCAGTGATTCGGACATTTGGCGCTCTCACACACCGTGTGGAGTTTCAGGTCCGTCAGGAGCGCGCGAGTCTTGAAGAAGGTGTCACTGTTCGGGAGCCGGATCCTGAGCCAGTCTGGCAGGCGTTGTCGGGGCTTAAGATCGATCTCGGCGGTCATCATTGCGCGGCGGATTGTGAGCTAGCTGGAAGGCTGTTCCAGCTTTTTCCAGAATTCCTCCAATTGATCGGTGTCGAAATCAGCCAGCACCCGGCCATCCACCTCGATCACGGGTGCAAGCGTTTGGCCTGACAATTCGCGCATTTCACGGCGCGCATCGGAGTCAGTGATGACATTGAGGGTCTCGTAGTTCAACCCGCGCTCATCGAGCCAGTCCTTCGCTTCGTGACACCATCCGCAAAATGGTTTTATAAACAGTCGAATCTGCTTTGGCTTCATCGCGGGCGGAAAGTGCTTCATCCCCAACCGGTCGTCAACTTGCAGTTCCGCGATCATGACTCGGTGATGAATGTGTCGTCATGTTCGTAAGCCGGCGCGCAGCAACAGAGCAGCTTCAAGATTTCTGAACCGGTGTTCCAGATTTTGTGCTTTTGTCCCGGAGGAATGGCGATGGCGTCCCCGGCTTTGACCTCACGCGCCTCGCCTTCAATCTTTATGAGGCCTTCCCCGGAGGTGATGTAATAAATCTCCTCCGTCATCTTATGATAATGCTCCTGAGTGCTGCCGCCTGCGGCCAGTCGCGCCTCGGCCAGGCTCTGTTGGCGGATGACGGAATTCCGATACGCCAGCAGTTCTCGAATCTCCGAGCCGTCCTTCGTGATAAAGGGAGCAACTCCTTCAATGTTGCGAATGTCCATGCAATGCCAATGAAGGCATGTTCATGCCGCCCTTCAAGTCGATTATAGGACATCGTGATTTTCGCAATTGCCGATGTCCCGTAGATGTCGATTGCGCCCTGACTCCAAACGATGCAGGGTGTCAGCAAATTCCCTATGCCATCCGCCACCCAGATCGGTTCTCCGAACTTCAAATGCGATCTGTCGCACCTCGGAGCGGTCCGTGTGTCGAGTCTGCTCCTTGCGAGTTGTGTGATTCTGTGGTGCGCGGCCGCCGGGGCTGTCGACACGACTGGAGTGAAGAAATTCCGAACCGAGATTCAGCCTATCTTGAAGGAGTATTGCTACGAGTGCCACGGCGATGGAACCGACAAAGGTAAAGTGGTGCTTGATCAATTCGCATCAGACTCGGCCATGGCCGGCGATCAGGATCTCTGGCTGCGTGTTCTGAAGAATGTCCGCGCGGGTTTGATGCCGCCAGCAAAGAAGCCGCAACCTCCAGCAGCGCATAAACTGCAACTGGAGCAATGGATCAAGACGGCAGTGTTCCAGACAGATGCCAGCAACCCTGATCCCGGCCGTGTGACAGTGCGCCGCCTCAACCGCGTCGCGTATCGCAATACGATCCGCGATTTGATGGGTTTGGATTTCGACACTGAGAAGGAGTTTCCGCCCGACGATTCCGGCCATGGCTTTGACAACATCGGGGACGTGCTCACGCTGCCGCCCATGTTGTTGGAAAAATATCTCACCGCAGCAAAGACCATTGTTACCAGAGCCGTGCCCGCCGTGCCTGGTGTGCCGGAGGAGATGATCAGCGTCGGTCGGAACTTTGCCGGGGCGGAGGGGCTGGCATCCAGCCGGACCAATCGAATGGCGAAGTCTCCTAACGCGCTTAATCTTTCGTATTACGAACACGCCTCGGTTTCGAACACGTTCAAAGCCGTGCATTCCGGAAAATACCAATTGCTCCTGGACTTCGCCGCGAACGAGAGGTTCGTGGACAATCAATTCGACTACAACAAGTGTCGGCTCGTATTCAAGGCGGATGGCCGGGAGCTGCACAGCAAAGAGTACACGCGCGAAGGCGGCCGAAGGGCGAAGGCAAGGAGTTCGAATTCAGCCGCACCCTGAAGCCACTGGAACCGATGCGCCAGCACTTGCAAGTGCTCGGCGGACTCGATCAAAAATCCGCTGAAGGCGGCCCCGATGGCGGTGGTGATCATGCCCGCGGCAATGGTGTCTTCCTCACCGGCGTTCGGCTCAAGAAGAGCGCGACGGACATTCGCGCGGGCATCTCCATAGAAAAGCCATCGCGCGCGAGATCGGCCATCTCACCCGGTTTCCTTCATTGGAATTGAGCAGCGACGACATCCGAACCTCCGGCGCGTGCGACTCGGGTTACGCTTGCGCCTACCAGTTCAACCTTTCGTGGAGCTCCACCACGACTCCGGTCGCCGCAGAATCCAATCCACGGATGGTTTTCGAGCGGCTCTTCGGCACCGGCGCTCCCGGCGAGCGCACGGCGAACATGAAGCGCCGGCAACAGGAGCAACGTTCCGTGCTGGACTTCGTGCTGGAGGACGCACGCGGGATGAACCGCCGGCTCAATGGGCGCGACAAGGATAAGCTGGACCATTACCTCACAGGCATCCGCGAAATCGAGACCAGCATCCAGAAGGCGGAACGGTTTGGCGTGGCAAAGGATCCGGGCACTGAAACACCGCCGGGAATCCCCCAAGACCGCGCGCAGTACATTCAGCTAATGTTCGACATGCTCGCACTGGCCTTCCAGACTGACTCGGCACGCGTCGTCACGATGCTGCTCGGGCACGACGGCGACAACCGTTCGCTCCCCGAGATTGGCATTGCGGAAGGTCATCACGACCTCTCGCATCACTTCAACAGCGAAGACAAGATTCAAAAGCTCAAGGAAATCGACCTGTGGTACGGAAAGCAGTTTGTAAAGTTTTTACAGAAGCTCCAGGACACCAAGGACGCGGATGGTAATTCAGTCCTGCACAACTCGATGATCCTTTACGGAAGCGGTAACGCCGACGGCAACCGTCACACACACTCAAACCTGCCACTCATCCTTGCGGGTGGTGGTGGCGTGTTGACGCCTGGCCGCTCTACGTCCAACACGGTTCAAAGCCCATGACCAACCTGTTCCTGAGCATGGCGGACAGGATGGGGGCGCAGAAGCTGGGCAGTTTTGGGGATTCGAGCGGCCGGCTTGAGGATGTGTGAGAATCAGGGATGGCAGGGAGCCTGGCCAAAGGGTTCAACACACCGAAGTCAGTTCCGCCCGATGCGCAGGCGAAGATCCACGATCTCTCCGGAAATCAGGTTCAGGGATTTGGGAAGACTGACAAGAAGCGGCAGGCCCATCTCTGTTCCACGCTGCATTCCGGGCGACAAGAGTGTGGCTTTGATTGGCTCCAACTGTACACCAACATTCAGGACGGTTGCTTCCGCAATCTCATGCTTGAACGAGCGAGTGCGGACCTCGACCGACATTCCTTGCTTTGGCGACATGAAGAAAGGTTGACGCACGTAGGCCACGATTTTGTCAGACTGCCCGCTGGTAATGGTCACGATGGACTCGCCCGCCATGACTGATTCTCCCGACCTTCTGAGGATTGAACTCACAACACCATCGATGGACGCGTACAAGGAAATCGGGCTCATCTCGGCTTCCGTGAGACGCAGCTTCTCTTCCTGAACGTGTATCGATGCCTGGAGGATGGATTGCGCCGGCAACGCGTTGGTCGAGCCTGGAACTTGCGGTTCGCGCAACTGTAGAGCCGCGAGGTTCTTCTGCTGTTCAGAAATTAGTAGCGTGCGCTCTTTGATTTCAGCTTCGAGTCGTTCCTTCGTGATCCTTGCCTGGTCGTACAACTGTTCTGAAAGGATCTGTTGTTTGAATAGTTGTTCTGCGCGGCGAAATTCGCTCTCCGCCAGCTGCAACCTGGTCTGCGCCGTCGTCAGCACCACTCGTTGCTCCATCCAGTCAAGCCGAAGGCGGTCATAGGCCAAAGCGTACCGCTGCTCACCGAGGAGAGGCTCGAGATTGACTTTCAACAATTGGATTTCCGCCAGAATGACTGCCAGCGATGATTGAAGTACTCGTGGGTCTGCGATGATGACCTGGGCTACCCGGTCGCCAGCCTTGAGATGCTGCAGCCTCGAAACGTTGAGGTCGGCGAGCACACCGGACTTATGGCAGGAAACGCTTGCGTTCACCGGTTCCACCTCTCCCACCAAAACCGTCGTCGGCACCTGCTGGGTCCAAAGCCAGGCCGCCGCAGACACGGTGGCAAGGAACATGATCACAGGCACGATCCGGATGCGGAACTCGCGCCATCGTTGAGCTGCTGGAATCGGGATGGGGCTAAGGTCAGTCATGCCTTTACAGTTCGGACTCCTCTTCCGCTTTCAAACTGGCTACTCGTGACACTCCCTGCAAGACCCGGAGCTCATTGATCAATTCCTCCACCCGGCTTGAATCGCGCAAAAGCAATCGGTAAGAGAGATCGGTTCCGTCGTAACCTTCTTGAGATCGTTGGCTGGCGCAATGATTGGTCAAACTGTAGCGAGTCAACAACTGATGGAGATAAGTTAGATCCGACAATGGTCTGGCCCAGTGGAGATTCAGTATCAAATCGTATCGCTGGCGGCTGCCAAACGCCGAGTACCAAAGCAACAACAACACACACACCAACACCAGACATCCGACGATCGCTGTGGCGAATTTCTGGGTTCCGCACGCCATTCCAAGCACAATGACGGCAAGCACGTAAGTCGTGTCGAAGGTATCGCGCAGGATGTTGCGAAATCGTACGATCGCAAAGATCGCCATCAAGCCGAAGGCCGTGACCAGATTGTTGTTAAGAACTTGCATCACAAGCGCCACCAACATGGGCATTACCACCAGTGAATTCACGAATGACTTGGAATAGGAAAGTCCCGCGTGAGTCAACATGTAAACCCAGGCGATGATCTGGCCAAATGCGAAAGCCAGCAAAACCCCGAGGAGCACCATTGGCAGGTTCGTCGGGGCGGCGGCGTAATCTCCGCGCATCATTGATTCTATCATGCAAAACTTAGATTGAATGTTCCAGCGGCGGCGCGCTTCAAGAACTCCCGCCGGGCGGCGAGATTTTCCATCGTCTGCGCCTCAGTTGGAGACTCGAAGCTTGGCCCCGTCAACCGACGTTCGCCGAGCAACACCACACCATCAGCATATTTCGCGGCAGAACATTGCACCAGACCAAAAAGTCTGACCAGTTCCCCAAACCAGTCGGGAAAACGTCCGGTGAACTTGAGCTCCAGCACGACCTGGCCATCGAAAACCCGCGTCGGCCTGATCATGCTTGTCAGAAACCTGATCCCGGGTTGGGATTCGCAACAAATATCCCTGTCCATCGTAATCCGAACGGCGTTGTTCTGCGGGCTGATCCAGGCTTCTCGAAGATAGGAAACGTGAGCTTTTGGATTGGCCCGATTCTCCAGCATCAACTGGTTGAAGCGCTGAAGGGCTCCAAGATCTTTGGCGGACGCAGGCTTGACGAGATCGGCGGGAGCGGGGAGATGCCCCGCGATGAGAGATGCCACCCTCTCTCGTCGAACAGCGCCTCGCTGTTTTAGGATTGCGTCATTCATCCGACGCTTGATCTCGAAAAAGACTGGGGATTCCGGTTTCTCATCGTAGTATCGGATCCGTAGCTTGTAGCGGTTCCTGTTGCCGTTTATGGTCTGCCAGTAATAGTCAAGCTGGTCAGAATCCAAATACAGGCTGTGGACGGGATAAGACAGATTGGGGCGTGTGGCTCCGAATTCATCCACCTCCAGATGCGAACGAACAAACTCCCGAACGTTGACTGCTACAGTTTCGCGAACGATGTATTTGAGTTCGAATCTCTGTTGCTGGAGGTTGTCGGTAGCCATCTATGGTGGACCTTTGACGAGTTCCTTATCAGGTTGTTGCAAGATTGTCACTCTATGTCATGTGTTGTTCACATTGTCGCCCATCGGGGACGTTCCGTTATCAATTACTAGTGCCGTGTTCATTTCAAGAGCGAACAGGCTCGGAGAATTCTTAGCAAGGGTGATGCCATGAGCTCAACAAGTTTCAGCGATTAGACCTTCTGAGAACAACTCAATCATCGCCATGATTCCAACTGCCACTAAAATTGGACAGTGTGCTCAAAATTCTGGCAGATTTGTTGTTCGTAACTCATCGTTGCTTCCGATCCGGCATCGTGATAGATTGCCCCGCAATTTGATCAGTCATGTCTGAAGATAACAAGCAGATGAATCGTGGCGGCAAGAACACCGAGCTCAAGGTGCCGCCGAGAAACTGGTTGCTCTGGATCCTTATCCTGGGGTCCATCCCGCTGCTGGTGATGCTTCAAAGGAGCAATGAAGCGCACTACACAGAAATCAGCCGGCAACAATTGATCGAGTACGTGGACAAGGGATGGGTTCAGAAGGGCGTGATTCACTACAACCCTCAATCGGCGATTCTTTATGACATCACGGGTGAGTATAAGAAGGAGGGCGCGGGGCGTTTCGAACCATTCAAAGTCAAAACCCGGCTCAACGACGAACTTGAAAAAAAGCTTTTGGACTCAGCTGAATTCCGGACTGTCGAGCCAAACACCTTTCTTCTTAACTTGTTCGTCACGATTCTCCCGATTCTGTTTGTTGCTTTTCTGATTTATTTCTTCTTCATCCGGCAGATCAAGATGGCTGGCAAGGGAGCATTGAGCTTCGGCAAGAGCAAGGCCCGGATGCTGAACAAGGAACGCAACCGGACGACGTTCAAGGATGTCGCCGGCGTGGAGGAAGCCAAGGATGAGGTTTCTGAGTTGGTGGAATTCCTGAAGGATCCCAAGAAGTTTCAGAGGCTGGGCGGCAAGATTCCAAAAGGCATCCTGATGGTCGGCCCTCCGGGAACAGGAAAGACGCTGCTTGCCAAGGCAATCGCAGGCGAAGCGGATGCCTCCTTCTTCAGCATTAGTGGATCGGACTTTGTGGAGATGTTCGTGGGTGTCGGCGCGAGCCGTGTGCGGGACATGTTTGAGCAGGCGCGGAAGAACACGCCTTGCCTGATTTTCATCGATGAAATTGACGCGGTCGGTCGCAGCCGTGGACACGGACTGGGCGGCGGCAACGATGAGCGCGAGCAGACCTTGAATGCGTTACTCGTCGAGATGGACGGTTTTGATACGCAGGAAGGCATCATCATCATCGCCGCGACCAACCGGCCAGACGTGCTTGACCCGGCTCTGCTTCGGCCAGGCCGCTTCGATCGACAGATCACGGTGAATCTTCCTGACGTGCGGGGTCGCGAGGCGATTCTGAAGGTCCATGCGCGCAACGTGAAGCTCGATCCATTGGTGGACCTCAGTGTCATCGCGCGCGGCACACCAGGCTACTCTGGTGCTGAGCTGGCGAACCTTTTGAACGAAGCTGCGCTTGCAGCTGCTCGCGCCAACAGAAAGGCCATCGGAATGGCTGAACTCGAGGAAGCGCGCGACAAAGTCCGCTGGGGTCGGGAACGCAGAAGCATGGCCATGTCGTCCGAGGAAAAGCGTGCCACCGCCTGGCACGAAGCCGGACATGCCCTTGTCAACGTCCTGCTGAAGCACACACATCCGCTGCACAAGGTCACCATCATCCCACGCGGGCGCGCCTTGGGTGTGACGATGTCGCTGCCGAAGGAAGACGTCCTTAACATGCGAAAAAAACAGGCGACCGACACGATCATCATGACAATGGCGGGCCGCATCGCGGAGGAAGTCGTGATCGACGACATTTCAAGCGGTGCTGCGAGCGACATTCAACAGGCTACTGCGATGGCCAAGGCAATGGTGATGCATTGGGGAATGAGCGAGAAGCTGGGCAACGTTCTCTATGGTGAAAGCCAGGAGTATGTGTTTTTGGGCCGGGACATGATGCGGACGAAAGATTACTCGGAGAGGATAGCCCAAGAGATTGACGCCGAGGTGAAGCGCATCATTGACGACGGCTACAACACGGCCAAGGAAATCATCACAAGCCATCGTGATAAACTTGAGCTGATTGCCAAGGCACTGCTCGAGTACGAAACTCTCGATGGCAAACAAGTTGAGGACATCGTGAGGACCGGGAAGTTCACGCCACCCGCCCCCATTCCTCCGAGCCTCGATCCTCCAATGGGCGCGATCGCGGCGACGCCGCTGCCGGAAGTTTCGAAGCCCACGCCGCCAGAACTCCCCGGTCTGGGGACTCCCGCTCCGGTCACAGCCTGATACAAGGAACTTTCACAGTCACAGTTCGACCCGTTGCCGTATTTTTTGCAGCGGGTCTTTTCTTTCGCAGGCCGTTGGTGAACGTGAAGCAGTGAGCCACGGCTGCGAGGTATCAGAGTGGAATCGTTGACTCACAGAGCCGTTTCATTAACTTCTTCGCCCATGATTATTGCGCCTTCGCTACTCGCTGCCGACTACGGAAATTTCGCGCGCGACAGCATCAAAGCGCAGCGAGCCGGTGGAGAATGGCTTCACCTGGACATCATGGACGGCCATTTCGTGCCGAACATCTCATTCGGGCCGGCGACGGTCAAAGCGCTTCGTCCGTTGACCCGGTTGTTTTTCGACGTGCATCTCATGTGTTCGAAACCGGAGGTGCTTCTGGAATCGTTTTCCAAGGCCGGGGCAGATCAGATGACGGTGCATGTCGAACTGGGAACCCGTGTCGAACCACTTCTTTGGAAAATTCGATCGCTGGGAAAGAAAGTGGGGCTGGCGGTGAATCCACCCACCAACATCGCTAGCGTTCAGCCGTACCTCGACAAGATTGATCTGTTGCTGGTGATGACCGTAAATCCGGGTTTTGGCGGACAGCCGTTCATCGAGGAGACTCTGCCAAAAATCCAGCAGGCTGCCGTGTGGCGCCGTGAGCGGAGGTTGAAATATCGCATCCAAGTCGATGGAGGCATTACCTTTACTACGGCGGCCGAATGCGCACGCGAGGGTGCCGATACTTTCGTCAGCGGCACCGGACTCTTTGGCCAGCCACGCATGAAGACCGCCGTGGCAAAGATGCGGAAGATCGTGGAGGAAGCCCGGCCAGCCTCGGCTGCCGCATAGTCGGGGGAAAGTTTTTCGTCAGTCCACATGAGCGATATCAAGTTTGGTACCGATGGATGGAGGGCGGTGATCGCGGAAGGATTCACGTTCGCGAACCTTGAGCGAGTGGCGCAAGCAACCGCAGACTATTGGAAGCAAAATCCCGCGCCCGGCACCACTCGGAGAGTGATCGTCGGTTACGACCGGCGCTTTCTGTCGGACCAATTTGCCTGCCGCACGGCCGAGGTGCTGGCTGGGAACGGCATCGAAGTAATACTGACGGGCGAGCCGACGCCCACGCCTGCCGTGTCGCTTGCCGTCCGGGAACAGAGGGCGGTTGGAGGTGTCATGATCACCGCGAGCCACAATCCCGCTGCATTTAATGGTTTCAAGCTCAAGGCGCATTACGGTGGCTCTGCCTACCCTGGGCTGTGCAAGGGCGTTGAAGCCTTGCTGGATAAGAATCCTGTTCAATCCACTCCTTTGAACAAAGCGCTGAAATCGAAACGTGTTAGGATCAGAAACCTTCGAGCGCCCCACTACGCAGCCGTGAAGAAGCTGGTGGATTTTCCGCTCATCACGAAGTCGAGGTTGAAGTTCGCGCACGAGGCGCTCTTTGGCGTTGGTGCCGGTTGTTTCGATGCGATACTCGCCGGAACAACATGCAGCGTGACGACGCTGAATGCCGGTCACGATGTAAATTTTGGCGGAATCAACCCCGAGCCAATCGCGAAAAACTACCGCCTGAGCTCGGCTTTTCTGCGCCGTCATCCGCACGACCTTTGCCTTGTGACGGACGGTGATGCCGATCGTGTTGGTGGAATGGACGGACATGGGAACGCTTTGAGCACTCACGAGTTGATTTGTCTTCTCCTGCGCCACTTCATCGTGAATCGAAAGGCGACTGGACGCGTAGTGAAGGCCTTGACCACAACTTCAATGGTGGACCGAATTTGCGAAAGGTACGGGTTGGAACTTGTCGAAACTGGAGTTGGCTTCAAATACATCTGCGCCGAGATGATCAAAGGCAATGTGCTGCTCGGCTTTGAAGAGAGCGGAGGAATAGGATTTCCAGGTCATGTGCCCGAGCGCGACGGAATCCTCGCGGGCCTGATGCTCCTTGAAATGCTCGCGACTGAAAGGAAGCCGCTCTCCAGGCTCCTGGCAGATCTAACGAAGGAATTCGGTCCGCATCATTATGCGCGGGTTGACACGCAATTCCCGTTGGAAAAGCGCGCCGCGCTTATGGAGTTCTGCAAGACCAAACCTCCCGTGAAATTACTTCGCTCGCCTGTGCGGGATGTGAAGTCTTACGATGGCGTGAAGTTTGTCGCGGCTGACGGATCGTGGCTGATGCTGCGCGGCTCCGGCACCGAGCCAATTCTTCGGATCTATGCCGAGGCCGGGTCACAATCCGCCGCCGAAAAACTGACCCGACTTGGAATGGCCATTACACGTCGAGTCCAATGACTAAATGGGTCGCGTGATCTCTTCCAACCGCTGGAGGCTCGGGTTTTGAAGTCCGGGAAGGGGATCGCCTCTACGGCTTGCCTGTCTTGGGCTTGACGGGCTTTATCGCCAATGCCTCCCGCAACGCAGCTTCAACCTGATCGGCACTCTGGCCAGTTGCCTTGTAGCCGGCGGCCGTCCCGCTCACATAGGCTGTCGAGGCGGATGTCCCAGAGATGACGTAAGACTCGCCCGCGAACTGCACCAGACTGGTTCCAGGAGCGATCACATCGACAAAGCTTCCCCGATTGGCGTAGGGAGCGATGTTGCCGCGAGGATCACTAGCGGTGACGGCAACGACTCCCGGATACGCGGCTGGATAGGTGGGTGCCGTGGTTGGCTCGTTGCCGGCGGCGCCGAAGAACAAGACGCCTTGCTTTCGCGCATCGGCGATCATGTTCGAAAGGAATTTACTATCGCCGTCGCCGGAGAGGCTCAGATTGATGACTGTGGCGCCGGAATTGATGGCGGTGTAAATGCCCCGGCCCACCTCGAAAGTTGTCGTCTGTTCATGGCCGCCATAAATGTCCACAGGCAATATCCGTACGGACGAACCATCAGTCTCTTTCGGTGCGAGGCTCAGGCCCTGCAATATAGTCTCCGCCATTGAAGTGCCGTGTGTCACCTGATTTTGGGGAGTCGAGCCGGAGCCGTCCATGCTGGCGTTCTGAGCTGGTAGCAGAAATCCGTTCATGTCCTTGGGCAAGGTCTGTACCGCCGTGTCGATCAAGCCAATAATTACCTGGCTCGTGTCAGTGCTGACTCTTGGTTTAATGGGAAATGGAATGGCCATGTTGCTGGAGACCCGATCCAAACGGGCGGGGTGGTCCACCGCGTAGTTCAGATCTGATTCAGCATCGGTGCTTCCAGCCAGCGCCTTGTCGGCAGCGCTTGCAGCCATTTCATTTTCGAACTGTAGCCGGTAACTGTTCTGTCCGTCGATCTTTCCGATGACCTTGGCTCCGAGCTCGCTCGCGAGTTCTTCGATCGTCTTCTTGGAGCTGCGCTTTAAGGTGATGATCCGCTCGTTTGGGATCGCCTTTGATTTAGGCTCTTCCTCAGTCGTCGCCGTTGCTGAAACTGATAACGTGGCGCGTTGAAGCGCTGTCCGAAAGACATAGAGCCTTGAGCTTCCTTCCTTTTGAGGAACCAATGCGTAATTCAAATCACCTAGCAGGAGCTTGAGCGCTTCATTTGAAGGAGTGTCTTTGAATTTCACCGAAACTTGCACGCTGGTGTCCGGTTCCACGAAGACGCTCCAACCCGTTTCCGTTGCGATGCGCCCCAACAGGTTTTGAAGGTCCATCGCTTCGATTTGGGCATCGACACGATTTTGCCGGGTCCGCCACCGGATGGTGTCGGATGCCTTGACAGGCGAGAACAAACTGAGCGCAAGGACGAGCAGGACCAGGCGTTGGCTGTGCCTGGTGAAGGCTGCAACTAACGAAACTGCCTTCCAGATCAACAAGCCTGAGGACGATCGGAGACATTGATTACCACCGGGTTTGAGGCTCGTCAGATTAGTCGCCAGGGAGATTTTAGGATGCCTCATCATGTCGTGACTAAGATACTATGTGAATACCCGTTTGTCACAACTGGTTTCACTCAAGTGTAGTGAAGTCAGCGCGAGTTCAGGAAGTCGTTCGAGAGCCTGGATGACGGGCGTGAATGCAGCGGAAGGCTTGGTGATGATGTCCGGTGTGCATGGAGGTAAAGAAGTCAGTGGTGGTTTTGTAGTGGTGTTTGCTCTGCCGGTAGCGCCAGTGCATGAAGAGGCTGTTGTTCAAGCGCCGGAACATCCCGATCCCCCACATCGACCGCAGCTCGCGCACACGGTAATGGTCGTCCTGATGGGACACATCCAGGCGTTGGTATGCAAGGCAACGAAAGTCTCCACTATGTTTTTGACTTCGTCTCTTTCACTTTCAGCGGCGGTGGCACTTGCGCCGAGCGAATCCGTCGCAGTAGTTGGGGCGGCAACTCCCAACCCAGTTCTCCAACACCAGCCCCTGTTCGGGCTCCGGTTTGGTGTAGCGGGGCAGCCCCAGCTCCCGTCCGTCGGCCAGGGGCAAATGGACATCGAGCATCAGGCTAACTTTACCAACTGGTAGAACCCTTGTCGCCCTTCGCTGACGGAAGCGGTGAAGCGGGCTGAAGTTCCATAAGTCACGATGACGGATTGGCTGGAGCGGGAGCGCATCCGCGCTCAGCTCTCGGAGCGTGAGTCCTTGTAGCTCGCAGCAGCTTCATCCGCAGAGAGTCGTTGGGAACTTCGAATCAATTATTCCGCTCCAAGCTGCTGCGAACCGGGACCGTCCGTGCACCAGGGGCAGTGTCAAAAAGCACGACTGCGAGTGGTCGCCAGGAAAAAATTAGTTGCGCCTGCCCGGGATTGCGCTTACATAACGCCCGTCACAGGTCTAACTGACAGTGCCCAGCACAGAGCTTCGGGCCGTCAGTTCTCCCTAATTCAAAGTTTCCGGGTGTTTTACGCGGCGATTTCTTGGGACAGACCCTTCGGACACACACATAATTGGATTGAACTATGAGTAATTCGGCAAACGGGACCCAGGAAGTCGGGTCAGGGTATCTCGAGATATCGGAAAAGGGCTTCGGTTTTTTGCGTTCCTCGGATCACCATTTCCAGCCCAAACCCGTCGATATCTTTGTCACTCCGGACACCATCAAGAAGTGTTTTCTTCGCGAAGGGTGTCTGGTCGAGGGACCTACCCAATCTCCGCATCGCGGCACCAGCCCGCAGCTCAAGGAAGTGTATTCCGTCAACGGCATGCCGTTCGCTGATTACACGAAGACGATGCGGATCGAGAATCTCACCACGATCGATCCGACGGAGAAATTTCGGTTGGAAACGTCGCCCGACCTGATTGAGACACGGATCATTGACCTCGTCACACCCATCGGCAAGGGGACCCGGGGGTTGATCGTCGCGCCTCCGCGGACGGGCAAGACAACGATCCTCAAGCAGATCGCCAACGCGGTGACGACCAACCATCCAGAAGTGCATGTGCTGGTGCTGCTGATCGATGAACGACCGGAGGAAGTCACCGACTTCCAGCGTTCGGTGAAAGCCGAAGTCGTCGCCTCCTCGAATGACATGGATCTTGAAACGCATGTGCGTCTGTCGCGGTTCATGATCGAGCGTTGCCGCCGCATGGTGGAGGCTCGCAAGGACGTCCTGGTGCTCCTGGATTCGATCACCCGCGTGGCACGCGCCTACAACAGCGTGCATGGGGGAAGCGGACGTACGATGACTGGCGGTGTGGATGCCCGTGCGCTGGAGATCCCGCGCAAAATGTTCGCCTCCGCGCGTAAAATCGAAGAGGGAGGTTCCCTGACCATTCTGGCCACGGCGCTCGTGGACACAGGATCCCGGATGGACGAGCTGATTTTCCAGGAGTTCAAGGGCACCGGCAACATGGAACTCATTTTGGACCGGAAGCTCTCCGACCGGCGGCTGTTCCCGGCGATCGACATTCCAAAGAGCGGCACGCGCAAGGAAGAGAAGCTCTTTCTCAAGCACCAGATTGAACCGATCCGGAAGCTCCGGCGCACAATGGTGGATCTCAATCCCGTTGAGGCGATGGAGACGCTCATCGCCGCGCTGAAGAAGCACAAGACGAACGAGGAACTGCTGAGCAAGCTGCTTTGATCGCGTAGAGCACTATTATCCCGGATTTAGAAGGTCACAGCGAGCCGATGCTCCTGTGACCTTTTCAGTTTCCATCAACCATGCCCAGGAAGCCAGCCAGCGCGCCGAGCCGCAAGAGCCGTCCACTTTTGGAGCGCATGTTGCGCATACATCAGGCCCTGCAAACCGGCGGTCATCCGAATGCTTCTCAGCTCGCTCGCGAATTCGAGGTGAGCACCAAGTCGATTTATAGGGACATCGAGTTCATGCGGGACCGGCTCGATCTACCGGTTGCCTATGACGCATCAAGAAACGGCTTCCATTACACCCAGGAGGTCGGAAGCTTCCCCACCTTGCAGATCACCGAGGGCGAACTTTTCGCGCTGCTTGTGGCTGAAAAGGCACTGCAGCAATATCGTGGAACCAACTTCGAGAAACCTCTCGTCAGCGCGTTCCGCAAGATGGCGGATTCCCTGCCCGAGACCATCTCGCTAAATCTTGCCGATTGGGAACAATCCATTTCCTTTCGCACCAGTGCCGAACCGATCCTGGACCTGGAAATTTTTGACAAACTTGCCAAAGCCACAGCCCGGCGCCAGCAGTTGCAACTTATCTACCGCAAGCCCGGCCAGACCGGTGCCGAACCTCGCATCGTCGATCCCTATCATCTGGCCAACATCAATGGTGAATGGTTTCTCTTCGCCTTCGATCACCTTCGGAATGACATCCGCACTTTCGCGCCCGCCCGCATTCAGGAGATCAGACCGACTGGGAAGACCTTCAGCCGGACCCGGAAATTCTCGCTTCACAAACGACTACGCGACAGCTTTGGTGTCCATGCCGGACAAGGTGAATTCTCGATCCGCATTCGCTTCAACGAGCTGGTTGCCGACTACATCCGGGAAAAAAAGTGGCACCCATCGCAGCAGCTTGTGGAAATTCCCGACGGCAGTGTCGAACTGCACTTGAAACTCTCCAGCCTTGTGGAAATTCAACGCTGGGTTCTTGGTTGGGCCGGCAATGCCGTGGTTCTCGAACCTCCGCAGTTTGTGGCGGC
Organism: Pedosphaera sp.; assembly: GCA_009695275.1. Lineage (GTDB taxonomy): Bacteria > Verrucomicrobiota > Verrucomicrobiia > Limisphaerales > F1-12-MAGs170 > F1-120-MAGs170. The sequence continues at coordinate 25,180 of SIBF01000027.1, forward strand.
AATCCGTCACGCAGCCACGGCGATGATCGAGAATTACCCTGTCGCACCCGACTCTTCCGGTTAGCCCAGACCGACAGGAAATGCGTCGCTCGTCCTATTTCGCAATCCTATCGAATTCAGAATCGTCGAACGCCTGCATCGTCTCAGTGCGGACATTGCCAAGCGCGGCGAGTTCCGTCAGGAGATGCAGCACCTTCTTCTCGTTGTCGGCACTGACGATGAGGACGCCGTCATAGCGGCCCATTGTCCAGTATTGGCCAGCCACTGTGACTCCGGATTTGGCGGCCAGCTTGTCGAAGTTGTGGGCGCGAGCGGTGGACTTCTTTATGTTGTTAGCGCCTTGTTCGGTGAATTTCAGGAGAGCGATGTAGCGGGGCATGTGGTTCTTTGCTGTGGAAAACCATGAAAACACGATGGCGCAGAAAGGCCATCCAGCCTTGGCGTGCTTGTGTATTCGCGGTTCATATTTGGCCTTCAAACCCCGACACTCGTGGCGAGTGCTGGTAGTGAAGGGTATCTACTCTCAGACTTATGGCGGTGAGGCTGCCAAAGCGCTTTGCAGAAATTGCTGAACGCGGGTCGTGGATTGAGAAAAGCTCCTTGAAGATTCGATTCAACCGTTGGAAGCCCACCTTGCTTCACGCTTGATGAATTGAAACGATAGGGTCGGGTTCGCTGGTCGGACTGTTCGACTCAGTTCTTCGCGCCAGGGATGTTTATGGTTTGTCCCACTCGCATACGGCGCGGCTCCAGGCTGGGATTTGCAGTCTGCAACGCCGAGAGCGAGACGCCATACTTGCGCGCAATGCTGGCGGGAGTGTCGCCCTGCTGGACTTTGTGGATGCGAGATGATGCGGTTGAGGTTGAAAGAGATGCCGGGCGGGAGTTTTGCTGGACGGAAGGCTTCATTATTTGTCCGCCCTGTTTCCCGATCTGGCCGCCGCTTGGCGCAGGAGGGGTCGGCGAGGAAGCGGGTGCTTTCGGGCTCGGCGCCGGATCGCCAGCGGACGGAGCGTTTCCCTGCGAAGCCGCTACTCTGGCATTCAATGCGGCGGTGTATTCGGCCTGGAGCGCCGCAATGCGGTTCGAGTGGGCGAAAGCTTGCTGCGCCATTTCAACTCTGAGCTGTTCAATTTGCGCGCGTTGAGTGGTATTAGTGCGATGCAGGCGTTCGAGCTCGGTTTGCACTGTGCTGGAAAATTGTGTGAACGACACCGTTCTTGCCAGTTCAAGCTTGCATGCGCTTATCTGCTGTCTCACACGGTCTCCCAGCACGGGATTGGGGCTCAGATGCAGATAGTTCTCCAGGTGATAAATCGCCGATGCGTAGTAGCGGTCCCGTTCGTCTTCGCTTGCAGGGTTTTCGTTGAGTTTATCGGCATAAAGCAGGCCCAGTTCGAGATGCGCCGAAGCGGACTGAGGATTGACTTCGATAGCTTTCTTGAATGCGTCCGCGGCTCCCTTGTAGTCACGCCCCTGCACGCGGCTCTTGCCGGTAAGGTAGTGTGCTTCCTTTTGTTCGTCGGATTCATTGTTTCCGGTAAAAACATTGCAGCCAACGAGCATCAGACCCAGCAATGCGGGCCCAAACCAACGGCTGGCAGCCAAAATCAAATTCATGAGCCCAAGCTAAACGAAGGACCTGGTGAGCGCAACGGAAGCGTGGTATTGCCGCACACGCTCCTGGAAGCTTAATCCTGGAGTTGGATGAGCCGAAAGAAACGAAAATGATAAGAGAACCAGGAGGTTGGGTTGAGTGCTGACACCGCCAAGATGCACTCAAATTGGTGAAGGCATCTTCTTCGGCAAAGACCGAATGACGTTGCCCGAAGAAGCCGCGCGGCGCTCGAAAAGTGATGAATGAACCATCAGGTAATTGGAGAGTTGATCCTGTCACAAAAACTGGCTGTGAGCCCGTCTGACTTAGCGTTTGAGCGCCTGACCCATGTATTGCTCCACCAGGCCTGATCCACCTGAACTGCTGATTTTTGTGAAGCCGACAAACCGTGAATGCCAGCCCGTCGGCGTCTGAAGGAAGCAGACAGTCTAAAAGGAGCCAGGCATCTCTCTCCACCGGGTTTTTCAGCTCCTTGCCGCCAGTTTTTGCCCCTCGCCCGGACAATTACACGGATCGAGGATGAGTGGCGGCTAACTTTGAAAACCAATATGTGAATGGAAATCAGTGACGGTCGAGATTTGTAATTCCCGAGTGCGTTCTTTGAAATAATTCAGTGAGGGCGAAACGTGGTCGCATTGATCTGGACTTGCGCCCGGGCAATCTCGAACATGCTACGCGAAGTCGGGGCAGTCAGCGTCGGTTCGCGCGAGTTCAACGCGCTGCCGGCTTTCGCACCCCGAGCCACCGATCATGAAGCAAAAAGAACTCATTCCAGCAACCGTCCTGACTGGTTTTCTCGGAGCAGGCAAGACCACCCTGCTTAACCGTCTTCTCTCGCAGAATCATGGCTACAAATGCGCCATCATCATCAACGAATTCGGAGCCATCAGCATCGACAATCAACTGGTCATCGGCGCTGACGAGGAGATCATCGAACTCTCAAACGGCTGTCTTTGCTGCCGTGTCCGTGCCGACCTCATCAAGTGTCTGACCAACTTGTTCCAGAAGCAAAAGCGTTTCGATTACGTGTTGATCGAGACGACAGGCCTGGCTGATCCGGGTCCGGTCGCACAGACTTTTGGGATGAAGGATCTCGCAGACAAACTCCGGCTCGACGCCGTCGTCACTGTTGCGGACGCCAGGCACCTGGAGAAGGAACTTTTAGACTCCCCTGAAGCCAGTGCTCAGATTGCCTTTGCCGATGTGGTCCTCCTGAACAAAATGGACCTCGTTGGCCAGGAGGACTTGGATCGGGTCGAAGCCCGGATTCGCCGGATGAACTCGCTTGCTCTAATTCACCGGACTCAGGGATCGGAGATCGAGTTCGGGAAGATTCTAAACATCAAAGCACGCCACATCACGGCTCCCCTGGTGGTTTCCGGAGCGAGAAAGATCGGCCTCACCGCGCACCGCGATCACGCCCCTGCCACAGGTGACCAGCACGGTCATCGTGAAGAAGTTCACGAGCACCACCATCATGATGACGCCGTGACTTCAATCTATTTTCGCGAGGAGCGTCCTCTGGATCTTCCAAAGCTGGAGCAATGGCTTGGCGATGTGATCAACACGTTGGGACCGACGATTTATCGCAGCAAGGGGATACTTCACATCAAAGGGCAGGCGAAGCGTGTCGTCTTCCACGGAGTTCAGATGATGTTCGAGTCCGCGCCTGACCGTTTGTGGAACGTCGCTGAGAAGCGTGAGAGCCAGCTCGTGTTCATTGGGAAGGATTTGAACGAAACAAAGATACGCGAAGGGTTCGATGCCTGTATTGCAATGTAAGTCCTCGTCATCGTGTTCGAGCGTGAGCGATGGGACGGTTCCCGCTGCCATTCGACCGATCAAGCGACGCGCGAATCTTTTTAGAATGCTGTCGCTCCTCTGGATTTTCCCATCTTCCGGAGCCCTTTGGATCATCCTGGCGGAGCGTTCAGCATGGCGGCAGGGGCTCACGGTACTTCAGCGGTTGCAGGAGGTAACGCTTGAGCAATGGATTGCCAGCGCGATCCTGCTGGCGCACGCCGCTTTTTTGTGGTTTGCCCGCCACTACGAGCGGACGGAATCACCTCGACTCCCGGTACCGGACCCCTCCGATTCATTTAATCCGCCTTCTTGACTTCCCAGTGCAGGAAATCGACTTTGTGCTCACAACATCATGCCACTTTACGAATACGAAATATGCGAGGGCGGCTGCGTGGTCTGCGGAGGGCGATTTACGCTTCGCCGACCCAGCGAACGTCGAGACCTCAAAGAGTGCCCCGCTTGTAAAAAACCGGTCAGGCGCGTTTTCTCACCTGTCAGTTCACCGATGAAACTCAAGCCGCTCTCAATCTCAGACGCCAAGAAGTCCGGTTTCACCGTCTTGAAGAAAGTGGGCAAAGGTGAGTACGAGCGGCAATAGCCCTGCGTTGGGATGACCGTGATATGCGCGAAACTCTTTCAACGGTAGCCGGTCTATCCTTTATGCTGAAGAAAGAACTCAGGATCTCAATCGACCAGTTTGCCCTCGCAAATCCGGGTTTGGTATTCCCAATATGAGCCACAAACCATGAGCGAACTGCAAACCATCGAGGAGTTGTTGCAACGCACGGCAAGCCGCCGGCGCATGCAGCAAGGTTGGCGCGGGCTTTGGCAGGGTTTCCTTGTTGGCGCGATCATCTGGCTGGCGGCCCTGGCCCTCTACAAAGTGGCACCAGTTCCAACTGTCACTCTCGGCCTTGCCGGGGTCTTCGCCGGTCTCGCGATGACCGTCGGTTTCATCGTCGGGTGGTCGCGGAAATTCTCCATGGCGCAGGCGGCACGCTGGCTCGATTCTCAACAGGGACTAAAGGAACGCCTTAGCACAGCCCTGGAAATTTCACACGGCAAGACCTCAGAAGAATGGAAGACTCTTGTTGTCACTGACGCCGTCCAATGCCTTCCAGAAGTCAATCCCTCTCAACTCCTGCCCTGGCGGCTTCCAAGAGCAGCTCGATGGAGCGTCCTCGTGCTGGCGGTCGCGGCGGGCCTTGGCTTTGTGCCGGAATACAGAACTCAAAAGTTCGTTCAACGCCGACGAGATGCCGATGCCATAAAAGAGAGCGGCCAGCGCCTTCTCGAACTCGCCCGGCGCAATCTCGAAGCGCGGCCACCCGCGCTCGAAACCACGCGCCAGTCCCTCGAAAACGTCGCCGAACTCGGTGATCATCTCGCGAAAGCCCAGCTCACCCGCGCCGAAGCGCTGAAGGATTTGTCGAGTGTCGCCGAGAAGCTCAAGGAACAAGTGCGCGAACTTGGCAGGAATCCCGCCTTTCAATCCATGGAAAAAGCCGCGCGAAGCGTCGAGCGCGGCGGGACTCCCGGTTCCGCCGAACTCCAGAAGCAGATCGATTCGCTCCAAAAGGCTCTAAGCGATCAAGCGAAAGAGCCAAATGCTCTCGATAAGTTCAAGAAGGACGTTCAAAGCGCTCGGGAAACTGCGGCGAACATGCCGGACAAAGATTCTCCCGGTGGAGCGGAAGCGGCGGAAAAGCTCGCCCAAACTCTCTCCAATCTTTCGCGTCAAGCCACGGACATGGGGCTTTCACTTCCCGCTCTCGAAGAAGCCATCGCCGCGCTGGCAGCCAGCCAGACGGATCAACTGGTGCGCGATTTGAAGACCACGGAGATCGAACTCGACAAGTTGCAGGCAATGGCAAAGGCGCTCAAGGAACTCCAGGCTCAGGCTGACAAGGTCGGCAAGGATTTACCCGAGCAGCTTGAGTTCGGACAGGCGGAAGCGGCGCAGTCCACGCTGGGTCGAATGGCAGAGAAGTTGGAGAAGGCGGGTCTCGACTCGGAAGAACTCAAACGCCTCGCCGAAGAGATTGGCCGCGCCATTCATCCAGCCAGCCAGTACGGGAAAGTCTCTCAACTCCTCAAACAGGCATCTCAGAAAATGGAAGGCGGACAAAAGAGTGATGCCGCCAAGGATCTCAATGACGCCGCGAAGGAGCTCCAAAGCTTGATGAAGGAGATGGGCGATGCGCAGTCCATGATGGCCTCGTTGGATGCTCTTCAACAGGCGCAGATGGCCATCGCCAACGGCCAGGCTTGGAGCCAGTCGAAGTCAGCACCGCGCGCTGGCCGGGGTGGTGGTGTCGGTCAAGGAGTCGGCGCCTGGGCTGAGAATGAAGGCCGCCTCATGGACATCAATGACATCAAGGATCGCTGGGACAACTCAGGTGTGGTCCGTGAAGATCAGGATCCACGTGGCATCGCCGATCGCGGCGATGCACAGCTCGCAGACAATCTTGCTCCCACAAAGATCAAAGGCCAGATCAAGCCTGGTGGTCCCATGCCGAGCATCACACTCAAGGGAGTAAGCATCAAAGGCATGAGCCGGGTGCAAGTCGAGGAGGCTTCCACCGCTGCGCAGAGCGCCGCGCAAAGCGCACTCAGCCAGGAGCAGGTGCCCCGCGCCTATCGCGGCGCCGTGCGTGATTACTTTGATGATTTGAAGAAATAGGCGTCTCAGTTTCGAAGCGTGCTCAACGAAAAAGACTGGAGAACCCTTCGACGATTTATCTGTTCAACAACTCAATCGTTTCATGAACACCGAAACTCAAATTCAATCCTTCCGCCAAACCTACTCCGCGCTCCGTGACGAAATCGGCAAGGTTATTGTTGGCCACAATGAAATCGTCGAGGGCACACTTATCTCGTTGTTCGCTGGGGGGCACATCCTGCTCGAAGGCGTTCCGGGCCTCGGCAAAACGCTGCTCGTCCGAACCCTCAGCGAAGTGCTGGACCTGTCATTCAACCGCATCCAGTTCACGCCGGACCTGATGCCGGCGGACATTCTAGGAACAAACCTTGTCAACGAGACACCCGAGGGAAGGCGCGAATTTCAGTTTCAGCGCGGCCCGATCTTCGCCCATCTGGTTCTCGCCGACGAAATCAACCGCGCCACCCCGAAGACTCAATCGGCACTCCTCGAAGCCATGCAGGAGAAGCAGGTCACGGCTGGTGGGGAGATTCGGAAACTGGCTGAACCGTTCTTCGTCTTCGCCACGCAAAACCCGATCGATCAGGAGGGAACTTATCCGCTGCCCGAAGCGCAGTTGGACCGCTTTTTCTTCAAACTGGTGGTCGGCTACCCTTCAGCGGCGGACTTGACAGAAGTGCTCAACCGCACGACCGAGGGGATCAAGCCACAAGTCAACAGGGTCTTGGATGGTGCCGGCTTGATCGAATGGATGCGCCTTGTCCGGCAGGTTCCGGTGGCCACGCACGTCAAGGATTACGCAGTCCGGCTGACACTCGCCACTCATCCCAAGACTGAGACAGCGCTCCCAATTGCAAATCAGTACCTTCGCTTCGGCAGCAGTCCGCGTGGAGCACAATGCTTGATTCTCGGCAGCAAAGTCCGCGCACTCATCCAGGGCCGGTTCAATGTCAGCTTCGACGATATTGATGCCATCATCCGCCCGACGCTGCGCCACCGCCTCATCCTGAACTTCGAAGCCGAGGCTGAAGGCATGACCACGGATCATGTGATTGATCAGGTGGTGAAGGAGGTGCCGAGGATGGCGGAGACCGTGAATGTATAACAATAAAAGAGGCATGTCATCGGACAAGTCTTTTGTAGGGAAGGTTGAAGAGGCCGTTGACGATCTCAACAAGGTTCGCAAACGAAAGCCTTGGTTGTTTTTTCTCATAGTGGCAGGACTCTTTGGGTTCGCGGCGCTTTACGTTTTCGAGAAATTCTGGGGCATTCCTAGATTAAAGGAGCAAATATCCGTGCAAAAGGAAGAAATGAGTGAGTTGAAGCGTGATCGCGATGCGAAGGCAAACCAACTCGCCCCTTTTCTTGCCTTTGCGAGCAAGCAATTTCCAAATCAAACCGAACCAGAGAGGCTTGGGAAACTGTTACAACAAATCGAGGAAGCCACGGCTCAAATGAAGCAAATCGGCGACTCGCTTCCGCGCCCAAGAAGGATAGCGGACGGAAACGCTCAAACAATCGTTACGCTCCTTAGTCAAGCTCCGAAGTTTTCTGTCACCATTACATACGAGAGTAGTCAACGAGACGCTGAAGGACTAGCCAACCAGTTACGGTCCATTTTTGAAAAAGGAGGGTGGCAGGTCAAAGGACCTCAACCTGCGATGATCATTTTGAGCGGTTCGCAACCGTCTTTTCAAATCAGCGTCAAGGAAATGCCTCCAAGTTCGGTGCAACGTGTATTGTCCGAACTTTTCGATTCATTGCACCTGAAAAGAGCCATCGCCAAGAAAACTGACATCCCCACGAACGAGCTGAGTATTTACGTCGGCCACCAATAGTCTCTGGCATGAAACAACCGGAATTCCTTGTAGATTCTTCTCTCAGCTCGATGGTCACGGGTCACTCGCTGCGCGCTTCGGTCTTCCAGGACGCGCAAGAGAAGTTCCGATCGTGCATTGCTGGGTGGAGTAAGTTTGAGGCCACGCCCGTCCTCACCCCAACCCTCTCCCCCAGGAGAGGGAGAATCCTCTGCCGCGTGTTGAGTTATCGAACGCCGCCCGTCCTTCGTTCGCCGTCTCCTACTAGCCGACAACCAGCGGTGACGGGCAATTCGACGTTTGAAATTTCTGAGCGCATCCGCTCGCTGTTCCCTCTCCCCGGGGGAGAGGGTCAGGGTGAGGGCGAGCGCTACACTAATTTAAACGCCAAACTGGTCCTGGGCCGGGTTGTTGAGTTTGTTGCCACGCCCGCCCTCACCCCAGCCCTCTCCCCCAGGAGAGGGAGAAACGTTCACCGCGCGTTGAGTCATTGGAAGCTGCAGGTTCTCGGTTCGCAGTCTTCCACAAAACACAGCCCGGTGGTGATAGAGCGTTTCCCCCCCATTCCGCCTGTACCGCTCGATTGCAGTTCCCTCTCCCCGGGGGAGAGGGTGAGCGAGAGGGTGAGCGTTTCACTAAATTGTTTCCTTCCCTCCAACCTCCGGCGGCGCCATCGGCTTCGTGTAGTGAGGCGCAGGATGCGGCGCGCGTTCTTGAAGCGCATTGAAAATTGCATCCCGCACGAGCTGTTTTTCCCGCCGCAATTGCCAGTTCCAAAAGCGAAGTTCCTTTATTCCCATCGAGGCGAGAAACTTCGTCCGCTCGGCGTCGTGCACCTGTTGATCTGGTTGCCCGTGGTGCCCGCCATCGAGCTCGATGGAGAGGCTTGCCTCACGGCAGTAGAAGTCGAGGGAGTATGCGCCAATAGGAAATTGACGACGAAACTTGTATGCGCTGAACCGCCGGTCGCGCAACCAGCTCCATACGAGTTTTTCAGCCCAGGTCTGCTTCTTGCGCAAGGTGCGTGTGAGCGCTGTATCGGGCATGTCGGAAATGTTCTCTGTTTTGAGTGGGATGAAAAGAATAGTGTTTACTTCCGCCCTCACCCCGGCCCCACTGCCATTGAATTAGATTGCAAGTGGTTTATAGTTAGATATTTACATTGTACAAATTGGACTGCGCACCTATTAGCCTTGGGATGCGAACAATTCTGCATGATATTCCTGAGCATCTCATCATCCTTGTC
>SIBF01000028.1 GCA_009695275.1 Pedosphaera sp.
GGCGGAAATCCGGCAGGCAGTCGTCCGAAACATTCAGAATTCATGGATGCCCGAGGTTTTAGCGCCGTATTGCTTCACCCCCTGATGACCATGCAACGCTCGAAAACTCCTCATTTTTCCAATGATTCAGCCATAATGAGAATTGCTGCAGATTTCCAGAAGACCTTCGTAACAGAACGGTTTCAATACCGTTTCGCATTGGTCTCGGATCAAGCAGGAGCGGTTTTAGTTAATGTGCCCATTGCTTGCTAGAAGAATATATTAACTCTTACTCACGAGTTATTCACACAGCCTTTTCCTTAATAAATCCATGGATTTTTCGCTAGCATCGGAAGAAAAAGCACTTCTGACCAGCGAAGTGTCCTGCTCGGATTTGATAAGGGAAGGCGTCTCGCTAAAACAGGAATCCGTGGTCCAACTCGAAGTCCATTTTCATGCGGCTGAGTGCCTCTTCCAAACTGCCCCGCATCTGAGGAATCTTCGCGTGCTCGTCGGGCGGCAATTCGCATAAATCGGAACAAAAGGAGAATAGCCGTGTCAGACCGCTGCTTCGCCCTTTTCTTCAGTGCGAATGCGAACTGCATTCTCGATGGGACTGATGAAAACTTTGCCATCTCCAATCTTTCCGGTTTTGGCGGCCTTGATAATGGCTTCCACAGCGGCGGCAACTTGAGCATCGGCGAGAACGACTTCAACTTTGATTTTGGGGAGAAAATCCACGGTGTACTCGCTTCCTCGATAAATCTCAGTGTGTCCCTTTTGCCGCCCGAATCCACGAACTTCGCTGACGGTCATTCCATCGACCCCGACTTCAGCCAGCGCTTCTTTCACGTCATCGAGCTTGAACGGCTTGATAATGGCCTCAATTTTTTTCATGTGCTGGTGTGGTGATTGGTTTGGTGATTGAAGGCATGCTAACAAGCACTCCCGAGCTGTAAACACGAATCTCGGCCAAGACTTCGAGTCTATCGAAACACTATTGGACCCTTGTGAAATCGAGAGCGAATTCACTTTGAGCACGACACTAAATTCCCAGGTCAGCCGCATCATCGCACCCTTCTTGGAGCGCCACTACGAGAGCGCGACCAACCTACTGTCCATCTTCAGGGATGCCGGAGATTTCACCCGCGAACTTCAACCAACTCTGGAGTCGCGCGAGAAGATCAATTAGACCAGTCCAGGTTCAACCCAGTCCCTTCAACCGCCCGCTCCAAGCTCTCGACCACATCGACAGGCAATACAATACCTTCCCGCATCGCCCGATCATGCCTTTCCCATTCGAGTTCGCCTGGGATCAGCAATCGTTCGACTCCATCGGCACGCGGTGAATTGTGAATCTCATCGATCAACGCATCAACCTTGCGCGCGAATTCGTCCAGTGGCGCGATGCAGTTCACGTTAATGGCAAGAAACGCCGAGCCGTGGAGCGTGTGGAGAGTAGCATCGTCATGCGCCCAACTTCGAATGCCCCACGTCACAGCCGCGCCACTCAGGATGCCGCTTAAAGTTTCGATGAGTAACGACAACCCGTAACCCTTGTGCCCCGCCATGGGCAGAAGTGCGCCTACCTGTGGAAATCCGCTCGGGTCTGCGGTTGGACGACCATCGGCACCAATGATCCAGTTATCAGGGATCGGTTCACCCCGCGCCTTTGCCGCATAAACTTTTCCGCCAGCAACGGTCGCAGTTGAAATATCGAGGAACATTGGACGTCGTTTCCCTGCCGGCACCGCATACGCAAGTGGATTACTTCCAGTGACAGCTCCGCGCGAACCGGGTGCCGCAACAGACGGAATGTCGTTTGCCATCGCGATACCAATCAGCCCCTCACGGGCCGCAAGCCACGTGTAATAGCCCGCCGCACCAAAGTGGCAGCTGTTTCGCACGCCGACGTAGGCAATGCCCTGCTGTCGCGCCTTGGAGATGGCGGTCTGCATCGCAAAAACCGACGCGACCATTCCGAGGGATGAATCGCCGTCAACGGTGGCCCAACCGCCACCTTCGGCAACGATGCGAGGGTGCCCCTGAGGTCGAATTCCACCTGCCTTCAATCGCCGCAGGTAACCGGCCAGACTTTTTGTGCCGTGCGTAAACACGCCCCAGGCATCCGTCGTTGCGAGAACATCCGCGCCGGTCGTCGCGTCAGTTTCGGACATGCCGACGCTTTGAAATGCTTCGGAGGTGAATCGATGGAGTGCGCCATAGCTAATGAGTCGGGCTTTCATGAAATGAGCATGAGTGGAAATCGCGTTGCAAACCGCGGACCTGATATCGACTGCTAAATGACGTGACCAGGAACCGCCAGGAGTTGAAGACCGCTCCGGTCCTTTTCGTTTCAGGCATCTCAGTGTGAAGAGAGCGGTTTGATTTTGATATTCTTGAACCAGCAGGGTGAACCGTGGTCCTGAAGTCCGATGTAACCTGATTGGGGATGGTCGCGGAAAGCGACATCGAACTTGTGCTGTGAGCCGTCGGGTCGCTTGTTCGTGATCGTGAATTTCGCGAGATCGACTGAGTTCACTTTGTCCGCATTCAACACCACCTCGATCAGTGAATTGCGGCACGTGACCTCTATGTGGTTCCACTCGCCGACGGGGCGCATGGCGTTACGAGTGGGTTTGGCGAGATCATAGAGCGCGCCGGAATCGTGGAAGCTCGCGCCAAAGGTGTCGTCGATGGCGATCTCAAGGCCGTTGAAACCAATATCCTTTCCCGGACGAGCATCAAGCGAAGCGGTGCGCACAAAGATGCCGCTGTTGCAGTGCGGGGTGATTTTGAAATCGAGCGCAAGAGTGTAATTTGACCATTGCTGCGTGTGAACGAGCATGTAATGACCGGCGCGATGGGGGTTGAGCGCGCCGTCCTGAACTGGTGTTCGCGGTGCGGTGCGATCACTGTTCATCCATCCAACTTGCGTCTTGCCGTCGAAAAGCAGTAACCAACCTTCCCGCCGTTCGGCGTCCGTGAGTGCGTTGTCCGGCGTGGGCGAGAGCTTTTTCACCCGGATGTTTCTGTAACGCACGAATTGCTTGGTCAGATCACCGCCGCCGTGGACCTGGAGCGCGATTCCTCCCGTGTCGGGATGCCGCCGTTCCGTCTCCTGCCATTCGCAAAATTTCACACCATTGATCCACGTGATGAGGTGCGGCGGATTGCCCACGATGCTCGCTCGGAGTTCATTCCACTCGCCGTGCCTCCAAAACTTCGCCCAGACTTCGGGCAGCACTGGCAAGGATGGCGACACGGGGGAGGTGATTTCCCGGATGTCGGTGACCTTGTCTCGGAAGGCGAAGTTCATGACGCTGGGCCGCGCGCCAAGACGTCCTTCGCCGTAAAGGCCCATCAAGTTGCCGTTCGCATGATAATCGATCATGGCTTGAAATGCCGTGCCGTCCTCGGTGCTGCGCAGAAACAGGCCGCTGTCAGGACCGAAATCATTCCTCATCTCCAGAGCGACCTCGAAGTCCCCGAACTGCTCGTCGGTGATGATGATCCCGCCGTTGCCCGGAATGTCCTGCGAACCGATAATCGCTCCATCCTCGATAACCCACTTGCCGCCGCTCGTGTTTTTGCTCGCACGGCTGTGGCCGGTCTTGGAGCTTGCATGCCAGCCGGCGAGGGTCTTGCCGTCGAAGATCGGAATGAATGCCTCCTCCGCCACAGTTGGCCCAGTTATGCCGACGAGGCAGCATAGCAGCATCAAGGCAGCTCGTAATTTCACCCATGTGGCAGGAAGAATGCACCTTGGTGATGAGCCTTTAGTTATGAAGGCCTGTAAATGTTCGTTTGGAACTTGGGATTGGGGATTTGTAGATTTCATGTCGTCACCACCTTCTCATGCTTCGCGTCCCACAGCATGGTTTTACGCTGCCGGTAACTCTCCACCGCCATCTTGATCGCGACCATCGTGGCGCAACCCAGCTCAACGTTGCAGTGAACCGGGCCGTTGCCGCGCATGGCGTCGATCCAGTTGTTTTCAAGATCGCGCCGCGCTGCAACCGCCATTCGCGCCTCTTCCTTGCCGTCGTTCTTCGCCTTGAATTCCTCCTTGAAGTCGCCGTTCCAGCGTAAACTGGGTTCACCACCGAGTTCCATCGTGCCGTGCTTGCCATAGACACGATCCGGGATGCCGGCGTCGTTTGTCAGTGTGCTCACCAGAAACAATGACCATTGGCTTGGATAATCCACCGTCATCATGAAGGTGTCTGGAATGTCGCGACCATCCTTCTCGATATAGAGGCCGCCATTGGCATTCACGCGCGTCGGGTACTCGCCGTTTGGACCTGCTATGGCGATCAGCAGTGGTGCGAGCTTGTGGTAAAGCAAGTCGGTCGCAACGCCACCGTTGTAGGGCCAGTACTTACGGAAACGGAAGAAGTGCTCCGGCGTCCACGGGATCTTCGGCGCCAGCCCCCATTTGTGACCCAGCCACATGTCCCAATCGATGAAGTCATCGCCGTCTTTGCCCGGACCGGCGGTGGGGTCGATCTTCTGGTGCTCATTGAACAGACAGAGCCGCGCATTGCGATTGTAGCTTCCGTGCGCCCAGGTGACCTTGCCGATGCGGCCAGCCGCGATGGCATCGTGAGCTTTCCAATACGAGTCATTGGCCGTCCCGTTGGGTCCAACTTGGAAAACCTTCTTGTGCCGGCGTACCACGTTCCGCAGAGCAATCGCTTGCTCGACCGTATGCGTCATGGGCTTTTCGCAATAGACGTGCTTTCCTGCCTCCAAAGCATCCGCCGCAATTTTCGCATGCCAATGGTCGGGCGTGGCAATGAGCACCGCATCCACATCATTCCGCTCCAGCAAACGGCGGTAATCGAGATAGCCTTCGCCCTTGCAGATGTTCTTCGCGCGATTGACGCGGCGCTGGTAAACGTCACTGACCGCGACGACCTGGATGTTTTCTGCCTCCGATTTTTTCACCAGACTGCCGACATGCCCCGTGCCCATCCCTCCGACACCAATGACGCCAATGCGAATACGGCCGTTGGCTCCGGCCGCGCGGGCGTGGTTGAATGCACTCAGAGTGATGGCGGTCGTCGCCAGCGCGGAGGCCTTAACAAAGTCTCGGCGTGAGTGAAGGTGGGGTTTCATACAATGAATTCACACGGGCTGTTTGTGTTTGACGGTGGACCAACAACTTTTAAGACTCCTGCATGCCTAAAGCCAGCCCAAACTCGGCCATGATGCGCGCAATAATTCTCAAACAACAAACCCACTGAAGGAATTCTTAACTCAAGCCAGCATGACTTTCGTCCTTCCACAACGCTTAAACGCAGACGCGATCTCCCCGACCAGACTGCCGGTTGCCGGTATTTGGCGGGCGAACGTTTCGGTATTGCTAGCCTTGATGGTGAGCGAATTTGCATGTCTCATCATCAATGCATCGGAAATCGATTCAGGCCCCACCAACTCACACCATTGGGCTTTCCAGCCCGTCAGATCGCAACCAGCTCCAGGTGTCAGATCGAACAAACTGGTCCGAACTCCCATCGATAATTTCATTCTGGCCAAGCTCGAGGAACGCGGACTTCCACCGGCAGCGCCCGCCGACAAACGCACATTGATTCGCCGCGCCACATTCGACCTCATCGGCCTGCCGCCCACCCCGGAAGAAGTCGCCGAATTCCTCGCTGACAAATCGCCCGCTAGCATTTCCAAAGTCATCGATCGCTTATTGAATTCGCCACGTTACGGCGAGCGCTGGGGCCGGCATTGGATGGATGTGGTACGGTACGCCGACACGGCCGGGGACAACGCCGATTATCCCATTCCGGAAATTTCTCTCTACCGCGATTATATCATCGACGCCTTCAACGCGGACATGCCCTTCGACCAGTTCGCACAGGAGCAGCTTGCAGGCGACATTCTTGCCGATCGGCAGCCAGGCGGACGTCGCGCCGAGCAGATCGTGGCGACGGGCTTTCTCGCGCTCTCGCGTCGCTACGGCACCGGCCCCTACGAACTCTGGCATCTCACCCTGGAGAACACGATTGAGACCGTCGGGCAGGCATTCCTCGGGTTGAATCTGAAATGCGCGCGATGCCACGACCACAAGTTCGATCCGTTGACGATGCGCGATTACTACGGTCTTTACGGCGTTTTCGCGAGCACCGAGTTCCCGTGGGCCGGCTCCGAGGAAATCGCATCCAAGAATTTCAACCGGCAAAAATTCATCCCTCTCGCACCAGAGGCCGAAGCCTCGCCGAAGTGGCGGGATTGGGAAAGCCGGCTGAAATTATTGCGCGAACAAATCGCCACACTTGAGAAGGTAAAGCCCGCCGACAAGCCGCTGGCGGATGAACAGAACAAGAAGATTGCCTCGCTCAAAAAGGAGTTGCGCACTCTGGAAAAGCCCGGTGCACCGCCTGACATGCCCGTGGCCTATGCTGTGCGTGAAGGCAAAGCGGCGGATGTCGCCATCCAGCGGCGCGGCGAGCCTGCCGATCCGGGGCCCGTCGTGCCGCGTTGCGTGCCCGAGGTTCTCGCCGGGCAGAATTCACTGCACATCGCGCCCAATGCCAGTGGCCGCCTCGAATTCGCCCGCTGGTTGACTCGGCCAGACAACCCCCTCACCGCTCGCGTCATGGCCAATCGTATTTGGCAGCATCACTTCAGTCAGGGCCTGGTGACGACTCCGAACAACCTCGGATTGCGCGGCAACGTGCCCGTCCATCGCGAACTGCTTGATTACCTTGCGCAGCATTTCGTCGAGAGCGGCTGGTCGGTCAAAGCCATGCACCGGCTCATCATGAATTCGGCCGTCTATCAACAGTCGAGCGACGAGAACCCATCGAACCGCCGCGTCGATCCCGCCAATCGTTACCTCTGGCACTTCGAGCGGCAGCGTCTCGAAGCGGAGGCCATCCGCGACGCCATGCTCTTTGCCAGCGGTGAACTCGATCTGACGCGCCCCGGCCCCCACCCCTTCCCACCACCGGAGAAATGGACCTGGACGCAGCATGCACCCTTCAAGGAGCGCTATGACACGAAACACCGAAGCGTCTATCTCATGACACAGCGGCTCCAGAAACATCCCTTCCTCGCGCTCTTCGACGGACCCGACACCAACAACTCCGCCGAACTGCGCCGCGCCTCCACCGTGCCGCAACAAGCGCTGTTTGCGATGAACAATCCCTTTGTGGACGAGCAATCGCGTGCCCTGGCCCGGCGCGTGATGCGTGAGCGCTCGACGGTGTCAGATCGCATCCGTCGGCTTCACGAGCTGGCTTGGAGCCGAAGCCCGTCCCGAGCTGAAGCCAGAAAGTGCGAGCAATGGCTGACAAAAGCCACCGCTTTGGCCGGTACCGCGGGCGACTCCGAAGATCGACGCGAGAACGAATCCTGGACCAGCCTTGCGCGAGTCCTGCTCACCGCAAACGAGTTCTTTTATGTGGATTGATCAATCGCGCCGAAACTTTCTTCGAACCTGCGGTCACATCACGGCGGCAGGCGCATCTGGCTTGCTCCCGCGATTATCCCTGGCGGCGGCGTTAGGAGGCGGCCATCCGCTCGCACCTAAACCTTCTCATTTTCCTCCCAAGGCGAAACAGTTGGTCTTCATCTTCCTCACCGGCGGCTTCTCGCACATCGACACCTTTGATCCGAAGCCGAAGCTCCGCGAGATGCACGGCAAGCCCATCCCGGCGTTCGGGCTGCGGCCCGACGAAGCACGCCCACTACCGTTGCTCGGCTCGAATTACGAGTTTCAACCCAGTGGCCAGTCCGGCCTGATGATCAGCGATCTGTTTCCGAACTTGCGCTCCGTGGCAGACGATCTCTGCGTGATCCGCTCGCTGCACACGGACATCGTCGAGCATTTTCAAGGGACGCTCGCGATGCACACCGGCTCGGCCACCGTGCCGCTGCCGAGCATCGGCGCGTGGTTGAGCTACGGACTCGGCACCTTCAATCGCAACCTGCCTTCCTACGTCGTGCTCGCGGAACACCTGCCCTACGCCGGCGCGCAAGTTTGGGACAGCCATTTCCTCCCGGCAGAACATCAGGGCGTGCGCATCACGCCCGGCGACAAGCCCATCGCCGACCTCGATCCCTTGCCCCGTCCCGTCACTCTCCGGCAACTCGAAGAAATCATGCTGCGGGATGTCAACGAAGCACACGCGGCTAAACGCGCTTCCGATGGAGCCCTGCGCGCCCGCATCAACAGCTTCGACACCGCGCGCGGCATGATGCGCGAAGCGCCCGAAGTCTTCGACCTCAACCCGGAAGCGGATCGAACCCTCGATCTTTACGGATTGAAACGCGGCGACAACCGCTCCTTCGCATGGCAATGCCTCGTCGCGCGCCGGATGGTCGAGCGCGGTGTCCGCGTCGTGGAACTCATCGACACCGGTTCGCATGACAACTGGGATTCGCACGGCGACATGGAAACGCACCGGCCCAAAGCCCTGCGCGTGGACCGGGCCATCACCGCTTTGATTCAAGACCTCAAAGCACGCGGGCTGTTGGATCAGACGTTGGTCGCGATTTGCACCGAATTCGGCCGCACACCGTGGAGCGATGGCGGCAACGGCAAAGGGCGCAACCACTACGCGAAGGCGTTCACCTGCTTGTTGACAGGCGCCGGTATCCGCGGCGGCATCACCTACGGCGCGACCGACGAATACGGCGCGAACATCATCGCCAACCCGTGCCACGTCCACGATTACCACGCGACGATCCTGCACCTGATGGGCATCAACCACGAGCGGCTGACCTATCGTTACGGCGGGCGTGATTTCCGGCTGACCGATGTGGCGGGGAATGTCGTGAAGGAAATTCTCTCGTGACGACAACTTCACGCGTTGATTGGGCTGCTCCTCCGAAGATTAGCTATTGAAAATCCGGCAGAATCGCGGTGGTGTCTGCGATGCAAAACTGATCCAGAAGCGATGGAAGATCTCACATGTTGAACACACAGAGAATTGGATCAGTGACCAGCTACGTGACAAGTGGATTGGCCTGTGGCCTTGGTGGCATGTTGCTCATGGGAATCCCAGGTGCGGTGTTGTCGGGTGGCTTGAAACTGGGCCGGGATTATCTCATCAGGAAAGGTGTCCAAGAGCTCGATCCCTACTTCTGGCTTCCAGCAACGATCACTTCAAGCCTCCCACCCGCGACGCAGATTTTCTGGATTCTCGGCCCATTGGCCTTCGGTTTCGCGTTCGGGTGGTGGGCTGGGATGCACAATCCTCACAACTTCACCCGCACCTCGCGGCGCGCCCCATCTCGACATGTCGATGAGAGCGCTGGAGCCGTTCGCCCGTGAGCCGGACCTTGCAATATCTCACCGACGAACGAGGCGACCGCACGGCAGTAGCTCTCCCCATTGGCGGGTATGAGAAACTTCTCGAAGACTTGGACGACCTCGCCGTCGTTGCCGGGCGCCGCGACGAGCCGGTCATCCCCCCATGACCAATTCATCACCGAACTGAAGCGTGATGGAAAGCTTTACATCCACTGGCGCAATTCAACCAGGAAAGACATTCGCGATTTGCTGGGTCAGGAGGTCGGCCGGCTGTCCCGGCTGTGGCTCACTTCCATCCGTTGGGTGTTGCCACGCCGTCCAGATTCATCTTGGCCGTGTGCATCCGATTTGGCAGCGTCCGGACATGCCGACAGCCTTGCGTTCTGGCCCCTACCGCTTCTTCTTTCATGCGGGTGACTGACACGAACCACCACACTTCCATATCGAGCGCGATGCCTCCAAGGCGAAGTTCTGGTTCGAACCTGTTTCGCTGCAATCGAGCGCTGGATTTTCCCGGGCCGAACTCAACAGGATTTACCGTTTGATTGAGCAGCACCAACCACTACTCTTGCAGCACTGGCATGACTACTTTGATTCTTGATTCCTCAGCCCTCAAGGCCACCGCCGTTGATGTCACCGATGATTCCGTCATCGTCGAGCTTGCTGATGGACGCTCCATCTCCGCCCCGCTCGCGTGGTATCCGCGCCTCTTTCACGGCACCGCCGCTGAGAGAGCGCATTCCAGGCTCATCGCTGGCGGGGAGGGCATTCATTGGCCCGACCTCGACGAAGACATCAGTGTCGAGGGCATCGTTGCTGGACGGCCTTCTGGTGAGAGTCCTCGTTCTTTGCAGCGGTGGCTCGAATCTCGCAAAAATCGCAACGCCTGACGAAACAAGCATGTCATTGACCGGAGCGCGCGAACGGGGCTTGGACTTGAACGGGATATGGGGCGCGCGGAGACGAACACTTGATACAGTTGACCCTCTTCGAGGCCTGAGATCACCAGGCTCGGCGTCGGCGAATTGCCGGCGAACACCGGTTCCGGTTGCTCCAGATTTGCCTGCGTGAAGAAGCGGTAATGCGTCGCGTTTGCCGCAGCATCGCACATGGCCAGGATCTGGCGGGGGCCGTAGCTGACCGCCGTCACATTCTCCGGCACGGCGGGTATGTCAGTGGCCATACTCGCTACTGAAAGAGCGCCGTCGCACGATGGAACTGAAGGACGAGACGGGCTCCTTCGCGACCATCTGCGCTCAGCTGACGCACTCCAAAATGAGCATGAACTTACGCAAAGATTGATTTCATCGCTTGGACCCGAGTCCAACTGGACGAGACGACCCAAGCAGAGTAGAACGCCGCTCATGCCCAGCTTGAACCTGAACCCTGCTTCCATCGCCACCATGACCTGCTTTGCGGCCCTGCGCCGGTCAGATGACGCCGGTGTCAGCCACGAGAGCGCTGCCACGTCTGCGTTTCACACCCGCATTGCCTCGACTGCCGAGAAGACAGATGCGCAGGAGAGTTCCATGCTGCTCGCTAATCCTTCTTCAAGTGTGATATAATTGGCTTGCAAAAGCGAAAGGTCCGGAACGTGCGTCATTATTGGTTGAAACGATGTTCGAGTTCAATCAACCAACCATTGAGAAAGCACCTTTCGAGTGAAAAATTCCTCCGCCAGATCTCTCCGCAAACACCAGCGACCAATCGCAGCCTCCTGTCCAAAGTCGATGCCGCGCTCGCAGTGCTGGAAGATGCGAATCCCAGCAACGACGGTGCGGCGATCAATATCCTCCAGGCTCTCTTCAATCAGATCGAATCGCAGCGCGGCAAGGCTCTGACCGATGCCGAAGCGGATCCTCTCCGTAACGCGACGCTGCGGGTTTTGGATTCGTTGCAAGGCTGAGTTGAAAAAGGGCAGTAGCGCCGAATCAAAATCGGGAACAAGTCCGGCAGCGGAGTCGTCCATGGCAACCATCCCGGCGTCACAAACTCCGGCGACCCCCAGGACCACTTTCAGCGGCGGGAGCTTCGTGGTTCACAAGCCGTGACGACTTGCACCCGCAACAGTCAAATCATGCATCCTATGAACAAACTCACTCACATCCTCGTTACGCTCGCGTTTAGCTTCGCGTGTTTCAGCCTCTGGGCGATGCTCACGGCTGTGGCCAATCTTTCACCCCATTGGGCGCAGACTCCGCCGGCGTTCACGAGATTTTGTCTGAGCTTGAGACCATGCATCCTGGCCTTGCCGCTTCCCGTTGCGGCCTGCTGTGTATTTGCACTGGTCCGCAAGCAAAGCACTCCTGAAGCTGTCACGGCCTTTATCGCCTGCACGATGACTGCACTGTGTCTGGTATTCTTCCCGGCCCTCATGGCCGTATTGCTTCCATGTTTGCAGTTGTTGGAGGCCAGATAGAATGCATGGGACCGTGCTGCTGGATCAAACACTCCACACTACGACGGCTGGCGTTGGACTATCGAGAAGTCGTGGTTGGTGACGTTGAAAAGGATTGTTTCAGACTTCGGAATTGTTGCGCCTCTTGGACTGGAAATCTCGGGCTTCCGCCAACAACTCATTCCGTTCAACACATTGAAAGCGCTCCAAAAAATGACGCTTCGCCTGTCCTCTCACTTCGCGTGTGCCGCCGCTGCGTGACTCCTCCAGAAAGAGAAGATGTGTCTCCACCAATCCGGCGTCTGTTCAGCGACATCGTTGTGTCCCGCTCCTGTAACGACTTCGATTTGCTTCGGACCGGAATATCCATCGAACAACCGGCGACCCAGATCGGGCGGAATAATCTCGTCGCGCCCGGCAATCACGACCGCAACCGGCCCGTAGTACGCCTCCAACCACTTTGCCGGATCGAAGCGGTCCCATAACATCCACGCGACAGGAAGAAATGGCATCTGCCGTTTGCCCAGCTCCACCATGCTCGTGTAAGGAACGAGCAACGCAAGGCCGGCCACTCTATTTGGATATTTTCCCGCGAGATGTGCGGCCACGCCTGCGCCGATCGATTCGCTCACGATGAAAAGGGGAGCGCGATCCGAGAGCAAATCCAGCGCCTCCTCACCCGCAGCAATGAGACTGCGCTGGCTCGGATTTCCTGGACGGCAGCCATAACCCGGATACTCGAGGATGAAAACATCGATTGCCCCGGCAGCCCGGATGGGTCCGGCAATGTAGCTGCGATCTGCGGCGCTGCCCGCGTTGCCGTGGACGACGAGCACTGCACCCGTTGAGGCCGTTGCTGCAGGCAACCTCCAGCCGATCAACTCGCTGCGGACGTTTCGCCACGAGACCAAACCCGCGTTGCCTGCCAGCGATTCAGCGCCGCCCGCCGAGAGTTTCGTTGGAACGTAAATCAGGCGACGCTGCAACAGCATGACCAGCAGGACGACCAGTCCGTAGAGGATCACCAGCTTCAAGAGCACAGCGGTTAACATGTGCCGCAGTGTCCTCTTTTGTTTGGTTCCGGTCATCTGAAATAGCGGTATGATCGCAAGCAGGAGTGGATCAACAAACTTCCCAGGCGCGCAACCTGTCGCCAGTTTCAATGCAGATGAAACCCGGCCTTGCGCATCCCGGGCGCGACGGGCGTCTCAGCTTCCCGCAGCTTTTATTTCCACAGAAACTTCCATTCGCCGCTCCGTCGTGCCCTTGTAGTGGCCGCTCACCGGCGAAACATCCGCATAATCCCGTCCCACGGCAATCTTGACGTATGATTCACCCGGCTGGCAGTTGTGCGTGGGGTCGAGACCACGCCAGCCCTGCCCGGGAATGAAGACCTCAACCCATGCGTGGGTGGCACTGGCTTTTTCGGTGGCGAGGTAGCCGCTCACGTAAAGCGCGGGAATTTTCAACGAACGGCACATGCCGAGCATCACGTGGGCGAAGTCCTGACAAACGCCACACCGGCGCTCGAGCACGTCGCTTACATGCGTGTGAACGCCGGTGGTATTCGGCTCGTATCTGAAGTTCGCATGAACGAAGTACATGATGGCTAGCGCACATTGCCAGATATCCGCCTGGCCCACGGTTGTGTCCACCGCGAGCCGCCACATCTGGGGACTCATGTCCACGAAGCGGCTCGCTTGGAGGTAATCGCAGCAACGTTCCGACCTCGCCGCCTCAGCGAGGCGATCCAGTCCCGCAGGCGTGGCCTCGGCCGGCAGCAAGGATGGCGTGCGTGTGGTTACGATGGATGTAGCCTGAATCAAAAGCGTGGCGTGTGGCTCGGCAATCTCAAAATGATGGATGCAATTCGCGTAAAAGTCTTCGTAATGCCGCAGCCGGGCGGCTGGGAGGATCTTCAGGAGAAATGCATCGAGCGTCTGGTGCTCGTTGCTGACAGGCTTCAAACGGACTTCGTTGAAGCTTTCGCGAACGGGCGACGCATACGAGTAGCTGGTTCTATGAACGATTTCCCACTTCATCACTGTGGCAATTCAACCGGGTATGTCAGTGTGGTGCGAGCGTGAATTCAAATCGGTTTAACATCCACCGACACTCTTACCTCGTGCGCGCCGCCACCCGTGATGATGCCGCAAAGGGGAGTCACCTCGCTGAAATCTCGCCCGTAGGCCACCGTAATGTGCTCGTCGGACGGGATCAGATCGTTGGTTGGATCGAAATCAACCCAGCCCAGATCCGGACAATACACCGAGAACCATGCATGAGACGCATCGGCGCCAATGAGCCGCTCCTTGCCCTCGGGAGGACGCGTCCGCAGATAGCCGCTCACGTAACGGGCCGGCAGCCCAAGGGAGCGCAAGGCGGCGATCCCAAGGTGCGCGAAGTCCTGGCAGACACCCCGCCGTTTCGCCAACACTTCCTCCAATGGGGTCGCCACCGTCGTCGCTACAGGGTCATACTTGAAGTCCGCGCAGATGCGCCGGTTCAAGTCCAGCACTCCTGCCAGCATCGGTGTTTCTTTTGAAAAGCTTTGCCGCGCGTAATCAGCCAGTTCCGGCGAGGCCCGCAGCAGCGGGGAATCAAAACAAAATTGGTATGGCTCGACCACTTCAGGTGAAACAGGATCTCGAAACATGGCGGCCACTCTTTCCCAGACAAGCGAGAGTGACACCGCGGGTGGCGTTACCGACTCCACCGAAACGACGCTTGTCGCGGTGATTTCAAGCTGTTCATGGATTTCCTGGATGCTGAAAAAACACACACGGTTGCCGAAATAGTCGCTGCGCATCTTGCGCAGTGCCGGCTCCGGTTTGATCACCAGCTCCCAGGAGTCGCGTTGCTGCGTCACGTTGGTTCTGGGTTTCACTCGCGCGGCATGATGGGAAACCGTCACCGGTTCCGGATAATCATAAGCCGTGCGATGGATGATGCGGTAATTCATGCCTGCCCCCCCTGCCCTGTCCTGGAGATCGCCGAGTGCGCGAAGTAACTCACCGCGATGGCATCCGAAAGCCGTGGAAGATCGCGCAGAATCTCATGCACGACCCGGCCGACCTCGCTCTCATGCCAATGACCCTCCATGCCATAAATTCCGCGCGGATCGAGCAGGCGGACGCGCGTGACACTTTCCAGCAGGATCCGCTGGCCCGGGCTGGGTAGCGCGCTATCGCGCTCTTTCGGCAGTCGCTCGAAGTGTTTTACAAGTTGAATGAGCTGAAAAAGCAGGGAGCGGGGGTTCGTGTCGTCGAGCAGCACCAGGTCGTAAACTGCGGCGATATTCGGCACCAGGTTGTAGCGCGAACGGTACGTGATCGTGCTGTCGCAAACTTCCAGCACCGCTTCGAGAACGCTCGGGTTGTCAGCCTCGGGCGAAAGCAGCGCGGAGTCGAGCATGGTGCAGAGATACATCATCCGCTCGATGCGGTAACCCATGTCGAGGAAACGCCAGCCCTGCGCACGTGTCATGTTTTCGCGCGCCAGACCATGGAATGCCGCAAGACCGAGCAAGGTCTGATTCAAAACGCCAACAGCATCTCCAGCGAGCATCACGATGCTGGCTGTGGGCCGTACGAGCCGTTCCTCCATCTGGCTCAAGACGCGCCAGACATCGTTGGATGTTCGATCACGTGCCAGCATGGCGAGACGCCTCAAGTGGCCGGCCGTCGAACAGAGGCTGCCAGGACGCGCCGGATCATAGATCGCGGCCAGGAGATCGGCTTCCAGCGCCTCCGAGTTGTGCCGCATCCCGGTTTCCACGTCGCTGCGTGTGAGTTGCCCCTGGATTTCAAGCGTATGAAGCAACGGTGCCAGCACGGGCATGGAACTACCGGTTCTCTCCGGGCTGAAGCGCAGCAGCGCGCTCCGCAACATCCGGGCTGAAGCATCCGCGCGCTCGGCATACCGGCCCAGCCAGAAAAAATTGTCGGCCATCCGGCTGGGAAGGTTGTTTCCCACCCGGCGCAGTTCAATCTTTCCACCGGCAGGCTGGAGCAAGCTGACTTCATCCACTGGTTTCTCATCGAGCACCCATGTGTCCTTGCTGGAGCCGCCACGCTGCATCGCCACGGCTTGCGAACCGTCCTTCGCCGCGACGCGCGTGAGTCCGCCCGGCAAAACCCGGTACCCTTCGCCAGTAGCCACGAGGTAAACCCGCAACGACACCCGCCGGGGCGAGACGCCGTTGGATCCCCAGGATGGCGCGGTCGAAAGCTTCATCCACTCCTGTCCGATGAACAGCTCCGGTTTGAACTCGATCCTCCTGCGCAACAGGTTCAACTCGGCAGCGGTCAATTTCTTGTCCGGTGACATGATTCTTGAACGCGAGCGAAACGCGTTCTTGATGAACAATTCATCGAGATTCTCCAGCACATAACTTCTGGCGCTCTCCTGACCGCACCACCATGTCGCCACCGAAGGCAGCTTGAGTTCCTCGTCCAGCACGTGCCGGCAAAGTCCGGGGAGAAAGGAAAGGAATGCCGCGCTTTGAAGCAGACCACTGCCAGGCGCGTTTGCCACGGTTACATTTCCAGACCGCAATGCTTCGACCAGCCCCGGCACGCCGAGCATCGAGTCATTTCGCAACTCAAGCGGGTCGCACCAGTCGTCGTCCACGCGGCGCAAGATCACGTCAACCTGCTCCAGTCCGCTAAGGGTTTTGAGGAAGACCTTGTCATCACGTACCGTGAGATCCTGACCTTCCACCAGCATGTAACCGAGATATCGCGCAAGATACGTCTGCTCAAAGTAGGTCTCGTTGTATGGCCCCGGCGTCAGAAGGACGATGCGCGGGTTGTCGGTGCGTCGCTGGGCGAGACCCATGAGCGTCTTCTGCACTTCGCGGAAGAATCCGGAGAGCCGCCGCACGTGACCGTCGCGAAATGCTTCGGGCAGGATACGTGAAGTAACGAGACGGTTCGCCAGGGCATAGCCCGCACCGGTCGGAATCTGTGTGCGGTCGGACATCACCCACCATTGACCATCGGGAGAACGCGCGAGGTCTGCCGCATAGAAATGGAGGAATGTATCACCGCGCGGCTTGGTCCCATGACATGGCCGCAGGAAGTCCGGTTGCGCAAATACCAGTGCAGGCGGCAGCCAGCCTGACCGGATGAGTTCCTGTGGCCCATAGCAATCGGCAAGGACAAGATTAATAAGCGTCGCCCGCTGAATCAAAGCTGTCTCCAGGGACTTCCATTCGTCGGACGAAATGAGCAGCGGAACCGGGTCAAGCTGCCACGGACGCTCCAGTCCGCGAGGGTCGTCATAGACATTGTAAGTAATGCCCTGCTCGTGGACGAGCCGCTGACAGGTTTCCTGACGGCGCTCAAGCTCCGCCGAGCCCAGTTCATCGAGGGATTGCGTAAGCCCTGAATAATGAGCGCGCGGTGCGCCTTCGTCCCCCAGGAATTCATCGAACGCTCCCCTGGTCTGCTGATAATTCGCCAGCAGACCAGGGGGCGCGGGCGCTGCCTTGTCGGCAGCGCTCTTGCCCGTCGCAGATTGAGACTGGGACTGGAACATGTACGTCTGGTCGCGGCTGGTTTTTATCTTGTCCGCGTCAGACATGTTGCAGGGCGCTTGGGGATTTCGCGACGACAAAAGATGCAAGCTTGCGTAAACTCGGGCTCGGAATTATGAGGGTTGGCATGAAGTAAAAATATACCGCCGTCATCAAGCAGGATGACGGTTGGTGGATCGGTTGGATTGAGGAAATTTCCGGCGTAAACTCCCAAGGCAAAACGCGGCGCGAACTCGTGAAGAACTTACGTTCCGCCCTGAAGGAAGCACTCGAAATGAATCGTGAAGAAGCCCGCTCCGCCGCCAAACAAGACTACGAGGAAGAAGCCATTCTGTTGTGAAACGGCTCGAGTTGATCCGCCATCTCACCGCGCACGGCTGCGTTCTGGTCCGTGAAGGCAGCAACCCTTCCTGGTGGGGCAACCCCGCCAAAACCCGCCGCTCGGCTGTGCCGCGGCACACGAAAATTAATCGCCTTCTCGCGCGAAAGCTTTGCCACGACCTGGACATTCCCGAGCCTTGATGGTTTCTAAACATTTCTCAAATCCAACGTAAAAGGAAAGTCGCTGTTCACAGTTTCCGGCGGCGGCATGAACTTGCCCGGCTGATGACCGTGCCGGAAAAAACGGGCCAGCCGCCGTGATTCGGCCTCGTAGCTGTTCACCGGGAAGGTTTCCGAATTCCGGCCGCCGGGATGCGCGACGTGATATGTGCAGCCGCCGAGCGACCGCTGATTCCACGTGTCATAAAGGTCAAAGCGCAGCGGTGCGTGAGCCTTGATGGTGGGCTGCAGGCAAACCGGCGGCTGCCACGCGCGATAGCGCACTCCCGCGACGCCTTCGCCGGTCGTGCCGGTCGGATGCAGCGGCACGCGATGGCCGTTGCAGGTGACGGCAAAACGGTCGCCGACAAGCCCGCGCGCCCGGATCTGCAAACGTTCCACCGAGCTGTCCACGTAGCGCACCATGCCGCCGCCGCCGGATTCTTCGCCGAGGACGTGCCACGGCTCGAGCGCGGTGCGGAGTTCGATTTGCAGGTCGCGCTGCTCCAGATCCCCGATGCGCGGGAAGCGGAATTCGAAATGCGGCGCGAACCATTCAGACTGGAACGGATAACCCGACTCGCGCAGGTCATTGATGACATCCTTGAAATCCGTCTCGCAAAAATGCGGTAGCATCCAGCGGTCATGGATGTCCGTGCCCCAGCGCACGAGATTATTTTTGTAAGGCTCGTTCCAGAATTTCGAGACCAGTCCCCGCAGCAGCAGATGCTGGGCGAGACTCATCCGAGCGTCCGGCGGCATTTCAAAGGCGCGCATCTCGACGAGACCAAGGCGACCGGTGCTGCTCTCGGGCGCATAAAGTTTATCAATCGAAAACTCGGCGCGATGGGTGTTGCCGCTAGAATCAATCAGCAAGTTACGGAACAAGCGATCCACGAGCCATGGCTGCGTCTGGCCAAAGACGCCGATCTGCCGGTCCATTTCCTTGAACGCCACGTCGAGTTCATAAAGCGAATCGTTGCGGGCCTCGTCAATGCGCGGCGCTTGCGACGTCGGGCCGATGAACAAGCCGCTGAACAACCAGCTCAAGGACGGATGATTCTGCCAATACGACAGCAGCGAGCGCAGCAAATCCGGCCGGCGCAGCACCGGCGAATCCTGCGGCGTCTCGCCGCCGAGGATGATGTGGTTGCCGCCGCCCGTCCCGGTGTGGCGGCCATCGAGCATGAATTTCTCCGTGCCGAGCCGCATCTGCCGGGTCTCCTCGTAAAGCGTGGTCGTGCGCTCGACAAGTTCGTCCCAGGTTTTACTCGGGTGCATGTTCACCTCGATCACGCCGGGGTCGGGGGTGACGGCGAGCTTGTTCAGGCGCGGATCTTTGGGCGGCGTTTCGCCCTCGATGACGACGGGCAAACCGGTTGCGGCTGCGGTTGATTCAATGCCCGCGATAAGGTCGAGGTAATCTTCCGCCTTTTCGACGGGCGGCATGAAGATGTGCAGACGGCCATCGCGCGGCTGGACGCAGAGCGCGGTGCGGATGATCCACGACGCGCTTTCACCGGCGCCGGGACGACGATTGGGATCAACTTCAGGCTCGGGCTTGACGGTTTTTTTCGGGCGTCGCCCCGGGCCGTAATCGAGACGCACCGGCGCGTTGCGTTCGCGAAGGATGGGTTGCCGATACGGAAATTCTCTGGGCAACTCCGGCAGGTCGGGTTGCGACGGATCTTGCGGGCGCAGCCAAGGATAATCTTTTTCCGCCACCCACGGCACGGAATCCAGCGGCAGGCGCAGCCCCATGGCGGAATCGCCGGGGATCAGCCATAGCGTGTCGTCATCGCGCAAAAACCATTCGCCCGACATCCAGCCGTGCTGCTGACCGTGCGACACACGCTTGATCGGCAGCGTGTAGCCGACGACCGAGCCGAGGCCCTGCTGGAAAATCCGCGCAATGCGGTCGCGCTCCAGCTTGTCCTTGAGATTGGATTTTTCCGGGGTGACGTTGGTCGGAAAACGCCGCTCCTTCCACGTGTAATAAAAGGCATCCTCGTAGGCGGGAATGAGATACTTCGGATCTGCGCCAATCGTTTTGGCGAGGCGCGTCGCCAGCTCCTTTGCTTCCTTCGGGCCGTGGCCGTAATTTTTCGATTCGTCGGCGATGAGGGAATCGTCTTTCCAGACCGGCACGCCGTCCTTGCGCCAATACGCGGCCAGCGCGTAACGCGGGAGCGGTTCGCCCGGATACCATTTGCCCTGGCCGTAATGCAGCAGCGCGCCGGGCGCGAATTTATTGCGCAGGCGCTTGATGAGTTCGCCGGAGAGCACGCGCTTCTTTTGCGACATCGCCGTAAAGTTCCACTCCGGACCGTCGGGATCATCCACGGAAACAAACGTCGGCTCGCCACCCATCGTGAGCCGCACGTCGTTCTTTTTGAGATCAACGTCAATCGCGTGGCCGAGCTTCTCGATCTCCATCCATTGATCATCCGTGTAAGGCTTGGTGACGCGCGGCGATTCATAGACACGCTTCACAGTCATGTCGAATTCGAACTCGGTTTCGCATTCATCCACGCCGCCGCTGATGGGCGCGGCGCTCGAAGGATCCGGCGTGCAGGCGAGCGGGATGTGGCCTTCGCCCGCGAGCAGACCGGAAGTCGGATCGAGACCAATCCAGCCCGCACCCGGCAGATACACTTCCGTCCACGCGTGCAGGTCGGTAAAATCTTTTCCCGCACCGCTCGGGCCATCGAGCGACTTCACGTCGGGCTTAAGCTGGATCAAATAGCCGCTGACAAACCGCGCGGCGAGGCCGAAGTGACGCAGTAATTGCACGAGCAGCCACGCGGAATCGCGGCACGAACCGCTCATCATCGTCAGCGTTTCCTCGGGCGTCTGCACGCCGGCTTCCATGCGAATGGTGTATTTAATGTCCTTCCACAGCCGCTGGTTGATGGCGACAAGGAAATCATTCGTCGGCTGCTTCTCGCTGTCGGGCATTGCCAACCGTTCTTGTTTTGTCCGCCGTTTGACTTCGCCGATCAAGTCGCGCCGTAACTCGGTGAGATATTTCGAGAAGCTGAGCGTGAGCCAGCACTTGCGCTGAAACGGCGCGAGTTCGTGGTCGAGCGCCGGATCGTAGGCGAAGGGAAATTTCTGCGCACTGGGTTCGAGGAAATAATCAAACGGATTCAACACCGACATCTCCGCGACCAGATCCACCTCGACGCAAAATTCACGCGTCGGTTGCTCGAACACCAGCCGCGCCGCGTAGTTGGATTGGGGGTCTTGCTGCCAGTTGATATAATGTTTTTCCGGTTTGATCTTGAGCGAGTAACTCAAGATGCGAGTGCGCGAATGCGGCGCGGGCCGGAGCCGCACGACCTGCGGGCCGAGCGTGACGAGGCGGTCGTATTTATAGCGTGTCTTGTGATGAAGGGCGACGTGGATGGACACCGGATTTATGATTTGAGATTTACGATCGGCGCGATGGTTCGGGCCGGTTGTGGGCGGAGACCCAACTTCAGAGCGGTAATATTTCCATCCCGCCGGGACGGGTGCGTGGCGCAGAACGCTCCGGTCTGGCAAGGCGCGCTCAAGATTTCTCCTCCAGGTAACGGATGCGTTTGTGAACGTCCGTGTTAATCGAATGATAGGGTTGAGCAAGGTTGCCAGAGGCAAAAAGAGTGCGGCGCATATGTTCCATGTCATCTTCCCCGATGGCATCCGTGAAGATCGGCAGCAGATAGTCGATTCCCAGGCGTGATGGTTTCATGCGCTCGGCATCATAGAGTTCCGGGTGCATCTGTCGCGCGTGAATCAGCCCCCATCGGTCCCGGAAGCGGTTCGCATCGTAACCTTCGACGTGAAAACCTTTCGCCGAGTTGTATTGCAGGATCGAGACGGCGTTGTTGTGTCCTTCGTTCAACAGATCCACTGTTTTTGCGCCAAGTTGCGCGGCGTAAAATCGATCGAAGAGAATCGGCCGGCCGCCGCGCTGGGTGTGGCCGACCTTTCTGGTGAAGATGGCTTCCTTGGCCGACTGGCTGCGGCGGTAGAGCTGGAAGTAACGATCACCGATCATCTGGATCAACTTTGTTCGCAGCGCTTCGGCCGCGCCGCTCAGGATGATGTTGCCCGACGGGTCGGTGGTTTTGGTTTCGGCACCCAGTTCACGGCCTTGTTCATCCACCACACCTTCGCCACAAACGATGACGACATTTTTCTGGAGGTCGTAAAGGTGTTTGACGCGGACCACAAGGTGTTCGAGGTCGAGCGGATGCTCGGGCAGCAGAATGATGTCCGGCTGGCCGTAGGCCGTGCCAAGAGCAATGTAGCCCGAATGGCGGCCCATCACTTCGATGATGGCGATACGCCGATGACTTTCTGCTGTTGTACGGATGCGCTCGACACCGCCGGCAGAAACAAACACTGAAGTTGCATAACTTGGAGTGACGTAATTGACGATGTGGTTCAGATCAAACACGGCATTCGATGCGGCGCGTTTGTATCGATAGCCTTGTTGCGCCGAGGGGTCATTGGCCCGCACCCATCCGTCCGGTTCACTCGGGTAATTCAAACCCAGGTCGTTGTCGATGGTCTTGGGCGCGAGAACCACGGGCAACCGCTCTGCCAGAGGTTGCAATCCGTTGAGCGTGCCGTCGCCGCCGATGCAGATGAGCCCCTCAATGCCAAGCTTCGACAGGCGGGACGCGATGAGGTCAAGGTCATCCTTCTTTTCAGGATCAACAAAATCGCGCGATGAACCGATCAATGTGCCGCCCTTGGTCGGATCGAGTTCGGGAATCTCCTGATAAAGCGGGTTGAGGTGAACGTGTGGAACGCGGGGATTGAAAAGGCAGTTGAAGCCCTTGATCAGCCCCACAATCTCGATCTTAAGCTGGTTGGCGCGTACCACCGCACCGTGAATCGTGGCGTTAAGCGCCGGCGTATCGCCGCCGGCGGTGAGAATGGCGATGCGTTTCATCGGATTGGAAGCGGTGCGCCGTCATCCGGACCAGCGTGGACATCATGGCGCGCACTTGCGCAGAGGATTGGAGTCCGGGATTCCCCAGACTGCTGTTGCTGCTGTTCCTCCTGCTGCACCATGATCTCTTCTTCGAGATTGGTGAACGGCTGGAAAATGTAGGCATTGAAGAGCGCCCCACCGATGGCATTCAACTTGAATTGCAACTGGTCCAGGTAACCATGCAGCCCCTGGTCGAACACCTCGTCAATGGTGCTGAATTGCATTTCGGCCACGAGCCTTCCTGCAAGTTTTTCGGCATCGTTGCAGAATTTTCCCTCGGGCACGCCCGAGATGCGCCGCAGAGCGACGTTAAGTTCATTGACGCAAAAGCGCACGGATCGTGGGAAATCTGCGTTGAAGAGCAGAAACTCCACGACGAGCTTTGGATGGACCTCGGCGCCATGGATGGATTTGTAAGCATCCCAGCCGCTGCACGAACGGAGAATGGCGGACCATTCGAGGGCCTCTGCTTGAGTGATGGCACCGGGAACTCCTTTCTCGGGAAGCGTCATGTAGCGAACATCAAGTATCCGGGAGGTCTTGTCCGCGCGTTCGAGGAATTTCCCGGCTTCGCTGAAATACCAGCCTTCGTTGCGGATGGAAGTTGCCCGGGAAAGGCCCATCAACAGGAGTGACGATCCTTTTATCTGCTGGAAAAAATCCGTCGGACTTTCCTTCCATGCCTGACGGCCCTGGGAAGTTCGCATAAACCAATAGAGCCGGTTCAGTTCCTCCCAATACTCCAGGGTGATCTGATCGCGCACCATGCGGGCATTTTCGCGTGCCTGACAGATGGAGGTGATGATGGAGTTCGGATTCTCCATTTGAAATACAAGGAACTCCGTGACCAGTTTTCCCCGGGCCTGTTTGTGGAGTTGGAAGAACAACTCCTCGTCGCCGGTGGTCTGCACAATGGGCAGCCAATGTTCCTCCAGCCGCTTCTCGTCGAGATTCCGCAAGTCGAGAAGAAGCTGCAAATTCACATCCACGATGCGCGCGATGTTCTCCGCTCGTTCAACGTAACGGGACATCCAGTAAAGACAGTTGGCAACCCGGCTTAACATTTGAAAAAGTTCCAGGTTCCAGGTTCCAGGTTCCAAACAGGACGAACCCCGACGCAAGTTTCAATGACCCAGTGACGGAGAAATGGTTCTTGAGACTTGGAGCTTGGAATTTGGAATTTCTTATTCATCTCCATAAAGCACCCATGTGTCCTTGCTGCCTCCGCCTTGGGATGAATTCACCACAAGGGAGCCCTTTCTCAAGGCGACCCGGGTCAGACCCCCTGGAACAATCGTCGTCTTTTCACCACAAATGATGTAGGGGCGCAGATCGATGTGCCTGCCTTCGAAAACATCGTCTTCAATGTGTGTCGGATGTCGCGACAGGGAAATCATTGGTTGCGCGATGTAATTGCGTGGATCCTTTTCGATCGCACCGCGGAAACTCTCAATCTCCTCCTTGGTCGCCTTCGGCCCCATCAGCATGCCGTAGCCGCCGGATTCATTCGCGGATTTCACAACGAGCTGGCTCAGGTTTTCGAGGATATATTTTTTGTCCGCCTCCTCGCTCGCCAGATAGGTCGGCACATTCGGGATGAGCGGCTCCTGATCGAGGTAGTATTTGATCATGCGCGGCACGAAATAGTACATCACCTTGTCATCCGCGATGCCGGTGCCGATCGAATTTGCCAGCGATACATTCCCCGCGCGGTAGGCGTGAACGAGGCCGGGCACGCCCAGCAGCGAATCGCGGCGGAACACTGTTGGATCCAGGAAGTCATCGTCGATGCGACGATAGATGACATGCACTGGCCGGAGGCCCTTTGTCGTCCGCATGAACACATGCGCATCGCGCACTTCGAGGTCGCGGCCCTCCACGATCTCAATGCCCATCTGCCTCGCGAGATAAGTGTGCTCGAAATAAGCCGAGTTGTGGGCCCCGGGGGTGAGTAGGGCGATGGTCGGATCCGCCACACCGGCGGGAGCGATGTGCTGAAGCATCTTCACCAGCTCCTGCGGATAGTGTTCCACCGGCCTCACCCCGATCTGTTCAAACATCTGCGGGAAAGTCCGCTTCATCGCGCGCCGGTTCTCCAGCACGTAACTGACCCCGGACGGACAACGCCCGTTGTCCTCGAGTACCATCCAGCCGCCATCCTTGCCTCGAATCAGGTCCGTGCCGCAGACATGAATGTAAATGTCCTTGGGCACGTTGAAGTTTACGAACTCACGTCGGAAATGCTTTCCGGAAAGAATGTAAAAGGGCGGGATCACGCCATCTTTGATGATCTTTTGCTCGTGGTAAATGTCGTGCAGGAAAAGGTTCAAGGCGGTGATCCTCTGCACGAGGCCTCGTTCGAGCAATTCCCACTCGGAACCGGAGATGATTCGCGGAAGCACGTCGAAGGGGAAGATCTTCTCGGTGCCGGCCGAGTCACCATAGACATTGAAAGTCACGCCCTGGCGAAGAAAAGCCAGGTCCACCGATTGACGCTTGCTGTTGAACTCCTCGGGCGTCATGGCGGAGAAAAGCTGGTGGAACTTCCGGTAATGCGGACGCGTCGCAGCCCGCTCATCGAGCATCTCGTCAAAAAATCCCGCTGGGTCGTAATGTTCCAACATCGCGAAACTCAGAGTTAGTCAGTGTGGCCAATATTCGCCAACCGTCTGGCAATCAACTCGCATGGCCGGGCTGTTTCAAGACAAAGAATCATCGAGTTCTGCTTAAGCAACAGCCTTGCCGATTCACCGAGTTAAGCCGGTTTGGCGAGATGCAGCGAGCCCAGAGACTCGCGAACAGCCCAATAAGGAAGGAGAGAGCAGGCAGAAAAATGGCAGGCATAAAGATGAAAAGCTCCCATGTTTCTAACTCCAACTCTTCTGCCACCGTGTCCGGGACACTGCCCCGGAGCGCGGCTGTGTCGAAGACCAGCCGCAGCAGCGTGATCAGACTGAATAGCTGGTATGCGCCTTATGCGCCGGAGTTTTCCAACGTGCTGCGGCTGGTCGAGGACGACACAGCCGCGCTCCGTCACCAGCGCCGGGAAACGTGCGAATGCAGAAGTGCAAATTGCGAAGTTCAGTCAGTTCAACTTTCGTAAGACATCATTCCAAACGCCACGAAATCCTCCATCATCCGTCATCGACTGAATCAAAAGCAGCCAAGCAAACACACCTCGTAATCATGCTCACCTTAAAACCTCTCGATGAAACCTGTCCCATCCACCGCCAGCTCGGCGTGGACGTGTCGCCCGTCGTTCTCGTCAATCTCTTCACCGTCGCGGCCCCGGATGTCGCGGCCCTCCTCAAAGCCTGGGAGGCGGATGCCAACTGGATGAAGCAGCAGCCCGGTTACATCTCCACCCAACTGCATCGTGCCGTCGGCGAGAGTTACGTCTTCATGAACTACGCCGTGTGGGAGTCGGCGGCTCATTTCAAAGCCGCCTTCAGCCATCCAGATTTCAGAGCCACACTCGGCGCCTATCCTTCCAGCGTCGTGGCCAGCCCGCATCTTTTTGAAAGAGTCGCGGTGCCCAATCTCTGCACCGAGCAGGAGAGGCGCCGGGAAAAGCGCGGATGCAGAAGTGCGAATTGCGACGCCCAGTCAGTTCGACAATGCAAATCTCCCTCTCCGCCTCGAACGGGGAGAGGGATCAAGGGTGAGGTGTCGAATCGGGTGCGTAGTCCGAAGTTCAGCCAGTTCGACATTTGAAATTCGTCATTCGAAATTTCCGCGCGCTCCTTGCCATCGGCAAGTTTCACTATCACTTGCCGCTTCACCTCGCGGATGCAGTCAATCAACCTGCCGATGCATACACACCTTCATCCCGCTCAGGATAGCTCTCGAAGACATGCTCAAAGAGGGCGGAACACTTTTGCTCGTAAAGAGGTTTGTCGTCGGCGCGAGGCAGGCCCGTGTCGAGCGTGTCCTCGATGGTTAGCTTGAGTAGAGATCGGGCTGAGGACTTCTGCCGCCAGTTGAAGACGGGCAGTTGCTTGAGCCGGTCGAGAAGGTCGCGGGTGACGCGCTTGACCTCAGTGCGCTCCTCGGGGCTCAACTCCGGCGCGAGGCGCGTCAGGATGTCGAAGATGACCAGCTCTTCCTCAGTCATGTTCTCAGGGACATGCCGTTGGTGTTCGTCACTCAATTCCCGGCTCAATTTCACCAGGTCCTCGAACAGCTCCTCGATGTTCCGGCTGCCGTTGTTGAAGCTCTCAATCAGCTCTTCAAACGTCTCGGCGAAGTTGGCGTGGGTCCTGTTCAAGCTGATCGACCGTTCCAGCATGGCACGGATCGTGGCCTTGAGAACTTCCAGGTCGGTGTTCTTGTGCTTGGACTCTTTGAACTTCGCGGCGAGCCCATTGAAATCAATCTTCGACAGGTTTCCTCCACAACGTCGCATGGATTTGAATTCAGTGGAAGGTGCGCCGTTTACATTTATGATCGCTTCGGAGCCGGCTGAGGTGACAGAATGCACTAGCCTTCATGAAATTATTGAGTCGATTCCTGCTGTTGCTTTGGATTGCCGGTGCGGGGTCGCCTCCTCGATCGGCGTGGGCTTTGGATCTGGATGTCGTCAAAAACACGGACGGGGTGACGGTCCGGATTCTTGACGGAGGCAAGACGGTGTTCTCGCCGATCACCACGAATGCGGGGCTGGTGGTGATGTCACCGGACGGGCGGACGTTGGTGCGCTATGCGGAAGTCAAACGCGAGAATGGCATGGTGATGTTGACCGGCGGGTCGGCACCGGGGCTGACGATCACGGAAACACTTCGATCAGTTCATGTCGATCTCATCGAACGGGTGGTGCGGGTGTCGGCGAATTCGGATCAGCGGTATTATCTGGAATTGGGCTGGCAAGCGCCGCGTGCCGGTGATTTCTATTCATTTACGGGAAAGGAAACGGTGACCCGGCCGCTTAGCGTGAGTTGCGCCGGGCCGGAGTTCGCCGGGCATTCGCAAGCCTTGCAGACGTTCCCCCTGCTGGGGTGCCTTGATGAAGACCGGTTTTATGGATTGCTCGGTGACACGCCCGGCCTTTGGGAGAACCGAAGTTTCATGCGGTTCGATGTGAAGCAGCGCGCGCTCT
Organism: Pedosphaera sp.; assembly: GCA_009695275.1. Lineage (GTDB taxonomy): Bacteria > Verrucomicrobiota > Verrucomicrobiia > Limisphaerales > F1-12-MAGs170 > F1-120-MAGs170. Next base: position 27,813 of record SIBF01000028.1, read on the forward strand.
CGCTGACGACGGGCGACGGTTCGGTGAAGCGGGTGATCACCATTCCCCGGGAGCTCGATGCGACCACGGTTTACCGCGCCCGATTTGACGGCTGGCAGCACCTTGAGCGGGGGGAGAGCGCCAGTTTTACGACGTGGCTCTTTGCCTCGCCGGCACGTTCTCTCTATGACGTGCAACTCGCGGCGCATCTGGCCCTCGCCAACGCCAAGGGTTTTAACCATTCCGGACTGGAGGCGATTTTGCGCAATACCTCCTATCTGCTCCTGCGTCGCAACCTGCTGCGCCCGGAAAGCGATCACCTGTTCATCTCTGGAGTCGGCTACGGTTGGAAGCAATGGGTCAGCGACGGCTTTTGGATGAGTCGCGGACTGGACGATCCAAAGTTCGACAAAGAGGCGCACGGGGCGGTGTTTTTTGAACGAATGAACTATGAGGATAACGCCCAGTATTACTTGATCTGGTCAGCGCTGGTGAAGCGAGCCGGCGGCGAGCTTGATGCGCGCACGGTGGGCCGGGCCTATCATTTCATCCGCACCCATGAACAGGATGGGCTTTATATTCCGCCCCGGCTCACCCCCGACAAGAAAATCGCCAAGACGTATCATGATCAGCTTCCCTACGAGGACGATGACGCGCCTTCCTCCAACCAGGGTTTCCACTGTGGCGCTTTGCTGGCCGCCAGGGAACTGGGGTTTCCCGTGACCGACGCGGACATTGAAAAGGCCATTGCCGGTTATCGCCGCATGTTCAATGAGACCGGAGGTTACTTTGCCACCAGCTTGAAACAACAGGAACACATCGGTCAGGACAGTCTGTATGGCGCGGTGCTGACGTATGCAGTTTTCGGCCGCAAACTCCTGCCGGATGAAATGGTGCGTCGCCATCTGGAAACGAGTGTGCGATTGCAGTCACCCTACGGCATGAGGGTCATTTCCAAAGCCAACGGCGATCTGCTCGAGGGCCACAGCGGCGTGTACGTCTTTGGCGGGTCTTGGTTTCTCAATGACGGCGCGAATTATCTGGCCGGACTGATCCACGGGATGGATGAGAATTGGGTGGACGACCGGCTGCTCTGGCGGTTGGAGAAAGAACTGGCGGTGATGCCCGCCTTCCACGAATCCATCAGCACCGTCACCGGCAAACCTCATGGCCATCACCTGTATTCCTGGAATTCAGGTTTTTGGTGGTTGCGCCGCGAGGTTCGCACGCGGCTTGGTTTCACCGGTGACGACCCTCTCGCCACCCGCCTGGACCGCGAGTTGGGCGTTGGTCATCGCGACGGATATCTGGTATTGGAACCGGAAAAAGCGAAATTACGGCCACCCGGCAAAAACTGATCCGAATTTCGTTTTGCTAGCCAACCAACCAGCAACAGATTTGCGGAACACGACCGCATCGCCGTCGTCGTCGGATTGCTGGAAGTCGTAGATGGAAACGACCACAACGCGCGTGAGCGCGAGTCGTAGCTTGGGGAAACTGACTGGTGGCGGGCTTGGGAAGCCAAATCGCCGAACACACCCTTCGTCCGTTCCTCGCCGACGATGAGCGGCGTGCCGGTGAAGGCGAGGAACAGCGCCTTGGGCAGCGCCGCGCGCATGTTCAACGCCAGCGTGTCGTATTGGCTGCGGTGCGCCTCGTCCGTGAGCACAATCACGTCGGGCCGGTCGCAGAGCACGGGCATCACCCTTTCGGAAGGAGCGCGGCCTTCAGGCCGCTTCACCGTGGAGTTGTCTGTGGCGCTGGAAATATCTAAGACCGTCGTATTATCGGACGTTGAAGCGGGCTGAAGCCCGCGCTCCGGTTGAAATTTGTGGATGAGCGTGAAGACGTAGCGATGATTCCCACGCAGCAAGTCCCGCAGATGCGCGCCGCTCGCCGCGTGGCACTGGCCGCCCTCGGCTTCGCTCACCGCGCCGGTGGCCTTGAACGTCTTGGCAATCTGGTCATCCAGTTCCACGCGATCGGTCACGACCACGAACGTCCAGTTGCCCGCCACCTTGCGCAGCACCTTCTGCGCGAAGAACACCATCGAGAATGACTTCCCCGAACCTTGGGTTTGCCAGAAGACACCGATTCCATTCCCGGAGGGACGAGTTACACGAGTCCCCAGTATCCCGGCTGAAGCGGAACTCGTCGGAGCATTGTGAAAAGTGGGACTCGTGTAACTCGTCCCTCCGACTGTGGGGCGCACGCGCAGCATCGAGGCGATGGCGTTGTTCACGCCGAGGAACTGGTGATTCTGCCCGATGATTTCCAGCAGCCCGGCCCGGGGAAGTGCGAAGTGCGAAGTTCAGCGAGACGGCTTTCTTCCTTCTTCATTCAACCTTCTTCCTTTCTCCGCCGTGCGTCAGGTTCTCGTCGAACGCCGCACGCGCGGGCACGCCGGGCTTCCTCAGTTCGATGACCACCGGGGGAAAGTCCGAAGTGCGAAGTCCGAATTACGAAGTTCAGTCAGTTCGACAATCGAAATTCGTCATTCGACATTTCCATCGCGCGCCGGTGACACTGAACTGGCTGACCAGCAGGAAATCATTGTTCGTCGGCTGCTCCCAATCAATCACCTGGACGCGGACAGTGGTTTGTCCTCCCTTGCCTTCTCCGCGCTGGGGAGAAGGTGGCCGTACGCCGGATGAGGTGTGCCCCGGTATCGAATCTCTCTCCATCACGGACACCTTGATGCCTTCTTTGAGCAGCAGATACACTTCGCGATTCGCCGCTTCCAGGCTCATGGCCGAACGGTCGCGGGGCTCCATGATATGCCACATGGATGAGTTCGCGACGGTCGCCATGATTCATGACCTACTTATCGCGCAGAGTTATTGGAAACGAAGTTGGCGAGCCATGCCGGGGAGAATCAGCGGCGGGGGTGAAATGTCCCAAGGTTAGAAACCCTCACTGCGCAAGCGGCGGTGGTGTTTCGCGCAGTGTTGGAATGGCTGGCAGTTTTCTGAGGAAATCCAATCCGGCAATCCCTCCTGCCACACCCAGCAAGGAATGGCCCCTGTCCGATCTAGAATGTCGGCAGCGGTGAGTGGTCCGTGCGACTCAGCTTGCGCGTCGAGGTAATACCAACGGTCGAGAGGCAGTGCGTCTGGAACAGCCTGAGTTGACCGAGCATCAGTTTGGTCTATGGAAATCCTGATGGCGGCGAGATTTTCGGATTCCCCTTGCAGTGGCGGGGCCAGTTCTGCGGAATCCACCGGCAACAGGTGGGCATTTTCCGCAGCCCATTTAGCCGCCAGTCCGTTAAGCGGGCTTTTCGTGTTGTATTCCTGGTACGTGATCATTCGGCCAATGCGAATGATGAGGTCGTCGAGACCTTCGGAAGCCGCCCAAAAGTCACCAATGCAAATTGTGGTGGCGTCGAAGTTCGGATGGAAAACCGCACCGAGGATTTTGCATTGCGGCGCACGCCTGGGGTAGTCGAGCGTCAGGCTGATCTCCACATGATGTTCATCCCGCTCACGGATTTCGCCGCCCGCTCCGACCGCCAAACCTTTCACGCGGTAGGCGATATGGTATCGCTCTGGAGGATCACCGATGGCTTCGACGACCTGAATCGGTCCCCAGGGGTTAAATCTTTCCTGAAGACGCTGGTAATCCAGTCGCAGACGACGAATGCGCGGTGAACTCATAGGTGTCTAGTCCATCAATCTTTTATCGCTGTCTCGGTTGATGACGCATATTTCGACAATTGCCCACGGCCAGGTAACAATCGCTCCCCAGCCGCACGTCAGGACGCTGATCAGCAATTGCGCAGCCCCTTTGCCCGCGTAGCCCGCGTAAAAGTTGTGCAGGCCAAGTGGTCCAAGGATTGCGCCTAGCAGCGTAAACGTGATCCGACTCTTGGACTCTGCGCGAATGGGAATTGGCGGCGGAACGACATTGCCACCTACGAATTCAAACCGCTCCTTCGCGGCGTTCCAAATAAGGGGAGGATTGGAGGTGATTGTATCCATCCGGCCCGTTTGGTTGCCATGCAGAGCGCTGGCCGGCACGACGATTTTGGTTTCGTCGTCCGGTGCTTGAGAACAACCCGGAACCGAACAGCCCTTGTTTTCATGCCAGCACTCCAAGTGATGCGGCACATGGCAGCTTGGGCATTCAGGCACCTCGCCCTCCGTGATTGGACCGCGACAATATGGACAGATGTATTCCATTTATTGTGTCCGCTGCTTTTCCAAGAAGCTGAATGTGTAACGCCCGATTTGAATCACATCGCCGCTTCTCAGGGCGTGCTGCGGCTGCGCGGATTGGCCGCTGACAAACACCTGCCCCATGCTATGCAGGATGGATTGTGCCCCCCGCAGTTCGATCAAGGCGTGGGCTGGCAAAATCGCCGGGTCTTTGAACAGGTAAATGTCTGAGGATTGCTGCGACCCAATTTGCGTCTGAGGCTTGTAAAGGATGAACTGCTTACCTGCGAGCGGCCCGCCGGACACGTAGAGCCACCGATCCTTGAGAGCGCTTTCTACAAGCCCCATTGCTACTCCAGTGCCCGCGCCGAGAATCATCATGCCGACAGCCCGGCTGACGGCTCCCCCCTGTGTCAGCAAAGCAATCGGGTCAAACAGAAACCCGCCGAGACCAGCGCCAATTGCTCCGCCGAGAACGCCGTAAAGGCATTTCTTCCCGGAGCGATCAACAACTCCATAAACAATTCCGCCAGCGACGCCGAAAACAGCCCACGCAATTCCCCTCGCCACCCACCAGGTCGGTTCCTTCGGAGAGCTGACGTCCAATCCGCGAAGCAAAACTTGATAGACAAAGCCTGCAACGATGTAAAAAATGATCCCCAATACCGTCCCGAGCACGATTGACAGAATGCCTTTTTGGACGGCTTTCTTTGCGGAGCGCTCGACTGCGCTTTCAGCGACTCCGAATCCGAAGCTGATCAAAATGACCATAAGCGGGAACATTGCAAAGTTTGCCCAATGAAAAACAGAACGTCGCTCCCCGTCCACAAAAGCCGGCTCGGAAATGGCCCAAGCAAGAAAAGCCCCCGCAAGTCCTGCTAAACCCAAGTAAAGCCACGCCTTCATCAAGAGGCTGCCGCCTGTCGCGCCGCCTGTTGGCAGGCTCGGTGCGGAGGCAATCTTGCCGTAGCTTTTTGTTCCCGTGCCTGTCTGCGGCGGCACGTAGAGCTGCGGGGTCGGTTCGGGTAAAACGACCCGCTCGACTTCCTCGGATGTGATTTTGATTTTGATTGGCTCGTCGCTCATACGCAGGAATCAGGTCTTGGGTTGTCCGCCACCGGGAGTTGTTCCTTTTGGTTCGGATTTGCCAGGCGGAACACTTGGATTGCTGTGCTTGGCTTTCGCTTCGCCACGCTTCTGACCTCTTCTGAATTTCATCACGAGCCAATACAACACCGCGAAGCCCACAACGACGGCAAATCCGGTTAGCCACCATTGCGGCCAGCCGGGCAGAGTTCGCAGCATATTGGGGCGGAAAAGATGGACCAGGAACGCAGCACTTGCCAAGAGAACCATGCACGCAAGAACGGCCCCCACTCGCCACTTGCGGCCATGCAAACGAGGGAGCTTTGTTCGTTTGGCAGGTTCAACTCGCGGAGCGGTCGCCGGACTCGGCGGCGGCTCCTGCCGCTTGGTTTCAAGCTCTGGTCTGGCATGAGTCAGAACCGCGATCTCTCCCAATCGCTGGGTTTTCCCATCCTGCCAACCAAAACACCCTTCTTCATCGGAATGAGGGTCGAACACCCAGGCCAGTTGGTGCGGTGCCGAGAAAAAGTTTTCGTGAATGAAAAGATCGTGATCCGAGAGAAAAATGCCGAATCCCGGATGAGAGTGATACCAACCAACGACGCTTTTATCCGGGTGTTCCTTGTCCTTCTCCTTGTAGATATGCGCCCATGTTTCCTGAGTGAACGTGACGTGTGCGCCTCCTTGAGCAGCCTTCTCTCCGGCGATACAAGCCTCCACGAAAACGAGACCGTCTTTCGCGCTTCCGATCAGGACGCCGCAAACTTCCGCGCGCATTGATGAACGAGCGTGCTGGCGGATTTTGCGAGGAACTTCCGAATCCACTTGGACGCGAAAGCTTTTGGCGTCATTGGAAGCCTCTGTTTTCATTGGCTGTCCTGTTGGCTTTGCGAACGCCTCAAACCGGCATAGTCTGCGGCTAACGGGCCAAGCACCACTGGCGCGTCGCCTTCAAGGACGACTTGCACTTCGCGGGCGCTTGACCGACCGACGAAGACATCGAAAAGCGGAAGACCGAGTTCAGTTATTTTTTTCGCGCCGTATGTTTCTTTGCCGGAGTAACTGTGGATGGAAACCACGTCGCGCATCACTGAATCATGCGGGCACTTCCCGCGTGCCGAACCAACTTTGCCGACTGGCAGATAGACGGCTTCCGCTTGCCCGCAAGCTGGGCAGATTAGCTGGTGGATCACCTCTCGGCTGAATTCGAG
>SIBF01000029.1 GCA_009695275.1 Pedosphaera sp.
AATGCGCAGGCTTCGTCGTTCGGGAAAAGTCGCTGGAAATCTGGAAGGGAGTGCGGGAACGGAAGATCGTCGCGTTGATGAATGTCCATGAACATGGTTCAGGCATCATACCCTCGATCATTGAGGGTAACAACCGGATAGGCATGGAAGGAACTTCCTGAAGAACGCCGTCGTCGCGACAGCGTGTTCTGTCGCCGCACCGCTCCTGTTTGCTCAACCTTCCGCCCCCGCGTCGTCGGGTCCGTCAGCCGCAAAACTTCCGCGCTGGCGCGGCTTCAACTTGCTTGAAAAGTTCACCGCCCGGCGCGAAGGAAATCCTGCTTTCCGCGAGGCGGATTTTCAAATCATGCAGGAGTGGGGGTTCGATTTTGCGCGCCTGCCCATGTCGTATCACTCCTGGTCGGAGCCGGACCCGTCGCGATGGCTCAAGATGGATGAGGCGCAGCTTCAGCACGTCGATCAGGTCGTCGAACTGGGGAAGAAGCACGGCGTCCACATCAATCTAAACCTGCACCGCGCGCCCGGCTACTGCGTCAATCCGCCGAAGGAACCGCTCGATCTCTGGAAGGACGCGGCGGCGCTCGACGCGTGCGCGGCGCATTGGGCGATGTTCGCGCGGCGCTACAAGGGTCTGCCCAATCGCGAAGTCAGCTTCGACCTGTTGAACGAGCCGCCGGACATTCCCGCCGACACCTACGTGCGCGTGGTCAAGCATCTCGTCGCCGCCATTCGCACGGAGGATGCGCAACGGCTCATCATCGCCGACGGCTTGCGCTGGGGCCGCGATCCGGTCGAGGGTTTCGTCGGCCTGGGCATCGGGCAAAGCACGCGCGGCTATGACCCGATGCGCGTGAGCCATCACAAGGCGAACTGGGTGAATGGCTCGGACAAATGGGCCGAGCCGACGTGGCCATTGAAGGAAGACGACAAACCGGAGTGGAACAAGGAGCGTCTCCACCGCGAGCGCATCGAACCGTGGAAGGCGCTGGAGCGGCGCGGCGTGGGCGTGCATGTCGGCGAATGGGGCACGCACAACCGGACGCCGCACAAGGTCACGCTCGCGTGGATGCGCGACCAGCTTGAACTATGGAAAGAAGCCGGCTGGGGCTGGGCCTTGTGGAATCTGCGCGGCAGCTTCGGCGTGCTCGACAGTGGTCGCGCCGACGTGGCCTACGAGGATTTCCGCGGTCACAAACTCGACCGCGAGATGCTCAAGCTTCTTCAGCAAACCTGATTCCGCAGATCCACGCCACACCGCCACTGGCTACTTGGCATGGTGGTGCTGGATTTGAATCGCTGCGGATTGCGTTTTCACTCCGCCTTGATCTCAACGTCCTTGAACCAGCCTTAGCAATCCTGGCCGCCGTGGAGGTGCAAGTCGAACTCGCCTTCGCGCTCCGCGCCTCTTGCGCCGGGAAGTGGCAAGGTTGGAGACGGCGTCTGGAAAACTTTGATCGCTACAAACCTCGACAAGACTTGAGCTGCAACCTCGCCGGACCTTCGGCACACCTTCGGCGGTGGGCGATGACATGCTTGAGCGGTTCACGTTCTCCGCATTACACGCCTCTCATCCCAGCGTGTTCCACCCATGCCGGTCCCGCACAGCGATCATCGCCCCGAGAATGTCGTTCCAAGTCTGTTGCTGCTTCATGACATCGTTGGGGAACATGCAGCCGTCCCAGCAGATGTGCATGAAGTTCTTGGTCAACTTGCGTTGTTCGTCGCGGAGCCAGTAGCCGGCGTGATGTGGAATGTCCAGTTTGCCGTCTGGGGCGTTGACCAGGCAATGGCGTCCGGTCTTGTCGTGCGTGCCGGAGCCGTGAACGGTCGCATTGTTCTGCGCGATGTGGAAGTCCATCGTCCATGGACGGAGGGCGGCGGTCAGTTTCTTGAGAGCGGCGTCGAGTTTCTTCTTGTCCTTCCAATCGTAACCGGGAGGAAGGATCGCGTCCTTTTCCGCGTTGTAACCCATCGTGTAGAGAAGCGTGTGGGCCATGTCCGCCTGAAATCCGACGGTTCCGGGACGGTCGGTTTCTTCTAGCAAGTCCACCATCTTCCGCCAGGAGTGCATTCCGCCCCAGCAAATCTCTCCTTCGGCGGCGAGGCGCTCTCCAAAACCCTCGGCCACGGTTGCGGCTTCGCGGAATGTCCGCGCGATCTTCTTCGTGTTCCCCTTGGGATCGGCATCCCATTCAGTGACACCACTCGCTGAATCGATTCGAACCACGCCGTAGGGGCGTACGCCGAGTTCCCGAAGTTTCTTTCCGATCCGGCACGCTTTGCGAACTTGCTCCACAAATTTCTTGCGGTCTTCCTCGCTGCCCATGGCGGAGCCGCCGCCGGTCGGTGGCCAGACCGGTGCCACAACCGAGCCCACGACGAAACCTTTGCCTCGAATCTTGTCTGCGGCCGATTTGATATCGTCATCGCTGATATCGATGCTGATGTGAGGTTCAAAGAGGAAGATGTCCACACCGTCGAACTTGATGCCATCGACCTCAGCCTTGGCGGTCAGGTCGAGCATGGTGTCCAGATCGATGCAGGGCTCGGCTCCGGGGCTGCCTTTGCCCACGAGTCCGGGCCACATGGCGTTGTGAAGCTTGGGATACTTGTTATCGCTGTGTTTGCTCATGGAATTCTTTCTTGTCAGTTTTCAGCCAGCTTTTGGTCGGGATGAAAAGCCCTTCAGAGCTGTTTGAAAGCATTGTCTCATGCGTGGTTTGAAAATTGCGCTCCGAAGCTATCAATGGTCATTGCTCAATCAATGCCAAAAATTTATTCAGTCCGTTGCTCCCAGTGCCGCGCGATAGGGCAACCATCAAATCTCATTTTTCAGTTCGTACGCTTTCCGCCCAAGCGAGCGTCCAAGTCTGCATCAAACGCCTCGATTTTCTCCGCTTCCCATTGCGCGCAACATTTTCATTTTCGTTTCTTGCCGTGAAAGAGCCGCCACATGGCGATCAGATCATTGAGCCGATGCACGCCCCGCCAGAGGGGATCTGAGACACGGGGCTGGATCCTTGTCGGTGCGCGCAACGATGCTACCTCAGGCAGTAACGGTGCCCCCGTCTTCCTCGTGGATCTGCCGCTGGCCCACGGTCACGGCTCCGAGTCCACCACTCGATTGCCGCCGCGGAGCTGGCGGTAAGCGCGGGCGGCCTTCTCGCCGAGCGCCACTTTCATTTGTTCATTGAATTGGTTTTGCGCGGCAGAACGATCCACCTCGAATCCAGGTTGAGGAAATGCCACTGGTTCTGAGCGGAAGGCCTTCTCCATCTCGTAAGCCTTGATAATGGCATCGGAACTCAGGCCGTAACGCTGTCCGACTCGCGACAGGTTCTGGTACGATGAATCAAGCGAACGCTGATACTCGGCGAAACGGGCATCGCCCAAAGCCGTTTTGATTTGATTGTCCAATTCGGCCCTGGCATCCGCCTGGGCTTTTGCCGCCGCAGCGCGAGCCTCTGGTGTGTTTTCCTGCACTGTCACTTTCTCAGGCTTCTCTTCGGAATCGCGGGTCAGTCTGAAGACCTTGCGGAACTCCTCCTCAGTGGGGCTGAACGTCAGGAGTTGCTGGCCCAGCTTGCTGGAGGTGGAAGAGGTGCGCATGTCGTAATTTTCCAATTCCTGCGACGTGAGCACTTTGGCGAGTTCCTGCCGATGAGACTCGTTTAATTTGCGATGTTCCTCCACGAACTCCGGGCTTTTCTTGTTCTCGTATTTCGCTTTCAGCGCATCGGATTGTTGCCAGTAATCTTCTTGCAGCGCCTGGACGGCATCCCGCTTTTCAGCCGGGAGCAGCTTAAGGGCTAGCTCGTGAGCAGTGTAATCCCGCGATGCGGTCGATGCCATGAGATCAACCGGGACATCGATATCCAGCAGTTCCTTCAACACCACTCGTTTTTCGGATTGAACTTCCCTGAGTTTGCGGCGGTTCTCCGTTTCATCCGCCGGTGGCGTGGTCTGACCGGGCATTTGTGGCACAGACTTCTTTGCCTTCAACGGTTCCTCGCGTGGAGCATAGAGTTTGTTCACGTCCGCGACGATGATATCGCGGATGGTCTGTTCGGGACATCCCACCTTGCGGAGGTTCGCGATGTAGAGTTTGTAATCTCCGGACTCAACCTGCTGCCATGTGAATCTCGATACAGAGCTCGGCGCCGGTTTCACGTTCGCGGGAGTTAAAGTCTCCATCCTCACGGCCTTGGGCTCCGTCGGAGGCACACTTGCAGTCGGGGCAGGAACGGTTGGTATCGGAAGCTCCGATGGCGATCGATTGACGTAGGCTGCGCCCGTGACGAGAGCGACCGCCGTCAATGAGAGAGCAATGGCAATATGCTTGGAGTTCATGGCTTGTTTGGGGCAGGCACGACGATTTGTTGAACCCGCTGTTGAGCCGCGGGCTGCCCGGAGTTCAATGTTGGCACGCGGCCCTTGATCGATTCATACGCCTTGTCTCCGAGCATCTGCCGCAGCGTTTGCTCGCCTTGTGCTTGCATGGATTGCAGCGCCTGCGCCCGTTGCTCAGGGAGGAGAGTTTGGTCCTGCATCAATCTTTTTGATTCGGCCTGGAGGAGCTTCTGAGTTTCATAAACCTGAACGATGGATTCCTTCGGAAGGCCCGCTTCCTGCATGGCAGTCGAGATTCCCTTGTAGGCTGGGTCGCGGCTGCGTTCGAGGTCGGCGTAGCGCTCATCTCCGAGGGCGCTTCGAAGACTCTCCTGCAAATCTTGCTCCGCCTGTTTACGTCGGGTGATCCAGTTAGGATCATCCGTTTCTCGCACCGGCTTGTTGATCGAGTACTGTTCGTCCACCGTCACTGTCAGGGCGAATATCTTTCGAAATTCCTCGTCGGTCGGTTTCATCGCCCCCAACTGCGATCTCAGCGTGGTGGCGGTGGCGGAACTGATGATGTCGTAATTCTCCAATTCCCCAGGTGATAAATCTTTTGCCAGTTCCTGACGGCGCTCCCCCTTGATCCGGATGAACTCGTCGCGGTCTTCGGGTTCAAGAAATCCGAGCGTGCGGCGTTTGATGTCATCGGACTGACTCCAGTACTTCTCCTGGGTGAGTTGAACCTGGTCGCGTTTGGATTCGGGCACTGCGCTGAAGGCCGCTTCAAATCTTGCGATGTCCCTGCCGCCTAGACTCGGCGGCAATTCCACCGGGGCGTCCGTTCCAGTGATTTCCCGAACCAACATCTTCTTTTGGACAAGCAACTGGCGCAGCCGGCTCTCGTTGCTCCGCCGGTCGGAGGTTGAAACGGCCTCCCAAGGCTGCCGGTCTTCCGCCCGGGCTTTCAAGGCGCTTTCCCGTGAGGCGAACTGCCGGTTGAGCTCGGCAACGATGATGTCACGGATCGTTTCCTCAGGACATTGCACACTGCGCAGGTTCAGCGTGTATTGCTTGAGATCTTCGTCCGCGAGCGATCTCCAGTCGAACCGGTCTGCCTTCGAACCGCGAGCGACCCGGTCAGAGAATTTTGTTCGCGAGGCTTTTGGGAGTTCGGCAGCCTTGGAAACCTCGGACACCTTCGCTCCTTCGCCACCAGTCATGGCTGACCGCGAAGGCCGGACAGAAAGTGCGTAAGCCAGATAAGCCGCGAGCCCAAGGTTGAGGCAAACCAAGGCGGCGATGATTGGTTTCATAAGATGACAAGCCGCGTCAGCGACAGGAGTCTAACACGAACTTCCAGAATTTGTTGCAGGATCACCAAAAACACAAGCACTCCAATGCTTCAAAATCCAACTCATATACGAAGTGTGATGGGAGGTTGAAGGATCGGAATGCAGCCAGCGATAGATGCGGCAACGATTTCCAGACACTCGGGTCGATAAAGAACTGGTGTGGATGGTGTGGATCAACGGGCAAGGGCAGGCTTGTTTTTTGAGTCCATACTCTTAGGATGGCGGCATGAAGAAAGAAGTCGTGCCCATCGCGATCCGTGGAATTCTGCCCGCGAACAGCGGTTGCGCGATTTTCGTAGGGAACGACGACAAAGTCTTTGTAATCCAGGTCGAGCACAACATGGGAGCTATCATCGGAATGTTTCTCCGAGACACGCCCAAGGACCGGCCCTTGACACACGACCTGATCAATAACGTTTTCAACGGATTTGGGATCTCCGTCGAACGGGTGATTATCACCGAACTCAAGAACTCCACCTATTATGCCCGCCTGATTCTTCAGCAAAATAACGAACTCGGGCGCAAGATCGTGGAGATCGATGCCCGCCCGAGCGATTGCCTGGCGATTGCCACCGCTCAGAAACGCCCCATTTTCGTATCCTCCACGCTGTTCGAGCAGGTCGAAGACATGACTGAGATCCTTGACCGGATCAACGAGAATGGCGGCGAGGCGGAGGAAATCTGATGGCTGCCGCGGCTGAGTCGCTCAAACCCCTGGTCCTCATTTGGGGTGAGGATGACTACGCCGTCAAACAACGGGCACGCCAACTCTTTCAAGAGTGGTCAGTCGAGGTGGGAGGTTTCGATCACGAAACCATCGATGCCACGGCAGCCAACAGCGGCGAAGCTGTGACGGCGTTGGGCAAGCTCCGGGAAGCGCTTCAAACTTTGCCGTTCTTCGGCGGTGGTAAAGTAATTCTATTTCAAAACTGTAATTTTCTCGGTGATGAGCGTACGGCCAGTTCTCAGCTGGTCACAGAACACCTGACAGACCTGGCTCAGGAATTGAAGGCGTTCTCGTGGAAGGGAGTCAGGCTGATCATCTCCGCTGGCAAGGTGGATAAGCGAAAAACTTTCTACAAGACTCTGGAAAAAGCTGGTTCGGTCGAGTCATTTGCCGGTTGGTCAATGGAGGACAAAAATTGGGAAGCCGAAGCGGAGAACTCCGCGCGGCACCAGGTCAAAGCCCTCAATAAGGAGATCTCGGATGCCGCTTTGGCGAAATTGGTGCAATTTGTCGGTCCGCATCCACGCACCCTGGCAGGAGAGATTGAGAAATTAACGCTCTTCGTGGGGGAACAAAGAGAGATCGTAGAGGAGGACATTTCGGCGGTAGTGTGCCGCAACAAACAGAGCCAGGCGTTCGCCCTCGCCGATGCGCTCGGCGGGAGACATCTGGGACGCCTGTTGAAAACGCTCGATGAGGAGCTCGCGGCGATGAAGCACGGCTCCCAGAAATCTGAGATCGGCCTGCTTTACGGGCTGATCTCAAAAGTCAGGGTGATGATCTTCCTTAAGGAAATGGTGAGGCAGGGCTGGATTAAAGCCGACGCGGATTATTACCGATTTAAGACCCAGCTTGAGCGCGTGCCGGCGGACCAGATGCCGTCGGACCGGAGGTTCAACCCATTGGCGATGCATCCCTTCATGCTCCATCAGGGATTGGGACATACGAAGAATTACACGCTGCTGGAATTGATCCAGGCGATGGAGCTGTTGCTCGCGTGCAATGAGAAACTCATTTCAAGCTCGCTGGACGAGGCGCTTGTTCTTCAGCAGACCCTTGTAAAAATAGTTAGCAGACAAGCGCAGCCAGGAGTAGCTTAGACCCATGAACGTTGAATCGGTCCAGATTGGTCGATTCCCAATTCGAAAGTTCGTCACGAGCGCTGAATCCGCCACGAGTGGTGCGAATCAGTTCTTCACCACTCGACGCGTGCCCGCGCTGGATCCAAGCTTGAGGCCGTAATCCGATCATTTCCCATTGCATGGCAACCTCGTCGGCAAATCTATTCGTCAGCTCGACCGACCACGCGTCCGTCATAAAGATCAATGGCCGGGCTAATTTCAGCTCGAGCGCTCATTTCATGATGGTTGTCGATCAGCTCCATGAGCGCGGAGCCAGGCGCTTCGTTCTGGATTTGACCGAGTGCGCGACAATGGACAGCACCTTCCTCGGAGTTCTCGCCGGGCTGGCAATGAAACTTAATGACGGCATGGGCGCAACGAACCAGCCGGTGCTCGAACTGGTTCGTCCCAATGAGCGTGTTCTGGATTTGCTTGAGAATCTGGGAATAGCGCACTTTTTCGCTCGCCTGGATCAATCGCCGATCGCCGACACCAGCCTCACTCCATCGACACCTTTGGACACTACATCGAAGGATGACCTGTCGAAAATCTGCCTCGAAGCGCATCAAACATTGATGGCGGTGAACCCGGAGAATGTTCCGAAGTTCAAGGATGTGACGGCGTTTCTGGCTGACGAGTTGGAAAAGCCCAAGAGCTGAGATGATCCTGGAAACCGCAGATGCACGCAGACAAACGCAGATGAACTTCTGCTCAGTCGGGGGATGAGTCCGGTCGTGCCGTTCACATGTCCGGTGATGCAGGTGAAAGTCGGCACTCCTTTCCCATCTCCGTTTATCCGCATTTATCCGCGGTCCAACTGCTCTCGGGGGATGATCCAACGGAACGAACTCGTTACACCTCATGTTTGGCAACCGTTTGAGGCCGGCGGCGGAACTCCTGATCCCGGAAGCAGGCCGACGCAAAGCTTTGGAATCGGCGCGAGCAGAAAAGTTCATCTCAATTCCTCCGGTCAGGAATTCTGAGCCACCGAAATCTACAGGCGACCGAGATGCATTCCGAAATCGGCCGATCCATCCAGCCTCCGTCGGGTCAAGGTACGACGCGGACTCGATAGAAACGGTGGCGCGAAGTCAGCGTGTCCAGTTTGCTGGCGGTGTTGCCGAGGCTGGTCACATCCCCGGGGAGGTCGATCCAATTCGGCAAGCCGAGGTCTGGATTAAACTCCAACCGATAGGTGGTGTTCGGGAGGCCCGTCCAGATGAGCCGGATGTCCGTCCCGGAAACTTCCGGCGGCAGAAAGACCGGTTGCTGCGAAACGACACCGCCTCCGGTGACGCGGACGATCACCGAGTTGGCGGTGTTGCTCAACTGCATCGTGAATTCGTTAGAGGGGTAGCTGAAACTGGCGAACGTGCCGTTGCGCGTACCGGCGGTCAGGACTGTGAACGTATCATTGGTGGTGGGAACAAACCCGTTGATCAGATTGACGCCGAGAGCGCCGTTCAACGTGACGGTGCTGGCGACCTGAAGCCGCCCGTAGCCCGTGCCGGCTGTAGTGCCACCGATGGCGCAATTGAGCAATGCGTTGGCCGTGGAAGTGTAACCACCGTTCGCCGCCAGGATACCGCTGCGAATTTCGACCGTGCCGTAGTTGTTGAAAGCAATGCCGGAACCGAAGGACGTCGTGTTTTTATCAACGGTTTTGCGGAAAGTGCCGGCGTTATTGAAGCGGGGCGCGCCGCCGGTCAAAGCGAAATCACCCGAGCCGCGCGTTTCAAACAAAGCGCCTGGCCGATTGGTGATGGTCGCACCGCTGAGGTTCATGTTTCCCGTTCCCGTCCACAGCACCGTCCCGCCGTTTTCCAATGTCCGCGTGGTTATTCCAACGGGACTCACGTTGCCGATGGTAAGCGTGGCCCCCGGTGAAATGATCGTTCGCCCGCTTCCGGTCATCCCGCCACTCGGCCAGTTCATTTGATTCAACACGGCAACCACCTGATTGCCGCTCAAGGTACCGCCGCTCAACGTAACAAACGCTGGCGACACCGTACCGGTGCCGTTGAAATTCGCTGTTCCGCTGGAGAGGACAAGCGTGTTGTTCGTGCAAATGTAGTTGCCGGTGAAATTGGCGGTGGAAGCGGTGCTGACGGTGTTGGTTCCACTCACGTTGACCAAGCCGGCCAACGTCACGACACTCGCGTTGACAGTCAGATTGCCGTCGCCCGTGATGCTTGAACCTGCACTTGCAGTGTGGGTGCCGCCCGAGAAACTCAACGTGGCATCGCCGGAAACATCGAACGTGCCGCTGTGGGAACCGCCGCCGCCCAAACTCAACGTACCGGTCTGGATTTCCACGGCGCCGTAGTTGTTGAAGGCAATGCTGGAAGCTAAGGACGTCGTGCTTGTATCAACGGTTTTACGGAATGTGCCGGCGTTATCGAAGCGGGGCGCGCCGCCGGTCAGAGCGAAAACACCCGAACCGCGCGTTTCAAACAAAGCGCCCGCGCGGTTGGTGATGACCCCACTGCTCATGTTGAAATTGCCGGCGCCCGTCCACAGCACCGTCCCGCCGTTTTCCAATGTCCGCGTGGCTATTCCAACGGGACCCACGTTGGCGATGGTAAGCGTGGCCCCCGGTGAAATGATCGTTCGCCCGCTTCCGGTCATCCCGCCGAATATCCATAGCGCGTCCCCATTCACCGTCAGCGTGCCGGCGCCCGTGAGCGCCGGCGCCGTGCCTGACCCACCGAGGATGAGGTTGCCGCATTCCGCATTGCTGTTGAGAGTGACGGTGACGGACTTGGAGATGGTGACGTTGTCCTCCGTACCGGGCACGATACCGGGCGACCAGTTAAGGCCGGCATGCCAATCCCCACTCACGGAGTTCGTCCAGGCGATGTCATAGGATGCGCCGAGGTAGGCTGCCACGGTCTTGTTCGTGGTCATCACCAGGCTGATAGTTGGGCTCGACGTGTTCGTGGCTCCCGTCCAACCGTGAAACCTGTTGGGAGCAATGGCCGTGGCCGTCAGCGTCACGATCTCGCCGTTGGTGAAGCTGAAGCGGCTGGGATTCACGGTCACCTGGCCCCCATCGCTGAGGACCGTCAGTTGAAAGAGAACGGAGGCACTGTCCGCCGGGTTCGTGCCCTCGAGAAATTCATCGAGATTGGAAACGCCGTCGCCGTCAGAATCGCCTGTGGGGTTTTGATTCAGATTGCCAAAGCTCGCCAGTTCCCACGAATCGGGCAGGCCGTCGCGGTCGCCATCGAGCAGCAAGGCCGCTGGCGCGCTGGTCACGCTGCCGGAACTGTTGACGAGCACGACGGAGTATGGGCCTTCGTTGGTCACGCCCACATTTTGCAGGAGCAAGGAGTCGCTGGTGGCACCGTTGATGTTCGTGCCGTTGAACCGCCACTGATAGCCAAGCCCACGCGTGTTGGCGGCAATCACAAAGAACGAGGCCAGCCCGTGCGGGACGACGACCTGGGGTTGGGGATGGCTGAGTATTTCGGGCGGCGCGACAATGGCCGAAGTTTGATTCACCAGATTGCCGTTTGGATCAAATGCAAACTGCGATTCCTGGCCGTTGGCGACAACCATCAAGAGTGATGCGAATAGCGGAGCCATAAACGGCCGAAACAAACTCCGCACGCTGGGGCAGCGGAAAACACGCATCGGATTGAATGCTCGACGATTCATTTGAAATATCAGTTACCACTCTCGCAGAACGGTAAACCACCGACGTATATGCACCGTTGGGGAGGCGGTCGCGGTGAGGGGGGCTTCGGGGTCGGGCACTTCGGCCGGGTACAGTGTTCCAAACAATATTCGAGTCGGTTACTTGCCCTCACAAACTGGCTCATCGGGGCGGCTGAATCGCCACATGTCTGTTTGAAATTTCTCTGGGCTTCCTGGCAAGTCTCGATGATAACAAAAGTATCATCCTCGTACTCGTTGAGCGGGAGCACCCAAGTCTCCCAATCGGGTGTATGGCCTCCACCCAAGCGCTGGATTGTACGTTCGACGGCGGCGCAAAGCGTTCTCATTTTTGACTCTGCCTTTTGGCATGAGATCAGATGGCTGGTGGCCTTGATCAGGTCCGACAGCTCGCCTTCGCAGCACAGCCCCAAGGGATCCACTAAATTTACCGGATTGCATGCGACATAAGTGTACAAGTTTGGGCCTTCCTCCGTTTCAGCATCCGGGAGCGGGTCGCGAGAAAGCCATCGGCCCAGTTCCGGGTCATACGCCCTATATCTGGCGAGGGCCAACCCGGCTTCGGAACACCAAAACATTCCTCCAAACCCAAAGTCTGCATCAACGTCGCCTGAGAGCTTGATTCGGCGACCGTAAGGATCGTACGAGTAGCGTGCGCGCACCGCGCCGGTACTGTCAGTTAGTTCGCGGATAGAACCCAGATGGTCGCTGGTATAGTAGTAGGTTCCAGCAGCGGGACCTGTCTCCACCTTGACCCCTTGCGGGAAGAATCGCTTGGTCACGACGCTGGAACCATCGCGTTCCTCGCAAAGCTCATTGCCGCACCACAGAAATCGCCGAAGATTGACTTCGATTCCGTTGGTCAAGTGGCGGAGGCTCGTCATTCGTCCCAAACCGTCGTAGGTGAACTCAGTGCGCCCATTTCCGACGTTCACTGCGACGAGCCGATCCCTGGCGTCCCATTCATTGGTTCGAAGTGTTCCCGGCCCAGTGCTTGTGTTGATTTGATTGAGGGCGTTGTGAGTGGACACATTGGTCACCGTGCCGATTTGTTCGGTCAACCGATTGCCGGCCGGATCGTAGGTGTAGGCGAACGTGTTCACGAGCGAGCCGGAGTTGGTGACCGCCGCAGAGAGGAGTCGATTGGCAGCGTCGTAGCCGAAGGTATGGACAAGCGGTGGCTGGACCCCGGTCTGTTGTGACCAGGTCGTAATCCGCGCCGCCGCGATGTCCCGGCCATAATTAAACTCAGAAACAAGCGTCGCACCCACCTTGTAGGAAATTCGATTCAGCGACTCATCTTCAGAAGCGTTACCATAGTTTCGTTCCAAAACCTGGCCATTGGGAGACGTTCGCAAAAGGAGTCGGGATGAACTACCCGCGTAATGGTTGGTGAAAGCTCCCAACGGGTTGACTGCGCTGGTGACGCGTCCCGCCACATCGTAAACCATCGCTGAAGTGACTCCGTTAATGGCGCTCGAGACGAGTCGCCCCAATTCATCGAAGGCGTAGGCGATAGTGTCGTCGGGAAGTGGGCCATCCACGCTGACCAATTGACCGGCACCCAATGTCGGAGCGGCGGTAATGGGCTGGTACGAATACAGCGTGTTTCCGGTGCCATCCGTCATGGAGGTGACGCGCCGGTAATTCGGATCGTAGGTGTAGCTGACAGGTGGCGTGGCAACCGTCGAGTTGACGTAGACGGTGGAGTTGCGGGTGTTGTCCCGGTTGTAAGTGAACTGGCTGACCTGCTGTTTCTCATCAATGACCTGTCGCAACCGGCTAGAAGCGTTCTCGTAGAAATACCGGACCTGGGAGCCATCCCCGTATTGCTTACTGGTCAGACGCCCTTGCACATCCTTGTGCCATGTCGTGGTGCGGCCCATCGGATCGGTCAGGCTGCTGAGGTCGCCGCACGAACACCACTGAAAGAGCGTCACGCGATTGAGGGGATCGGTCCGTTTGACCATCTGTCGCATGGCGTCGTGTTCCTGCAAAGTCTGGCGACCCGCGCGATCCCGGATGACGGCGGGGTCGAGCCGATTAAAGACGTACTCGCTGAACGTGCCGTCGGGATGGGTGACCTTCGTGAGCCGATCCAAATTATCGTAGTCGAAAGTCAGCGTGTAGCCGCTCTCATCCGTCCTGGTCCGCGTCCGGCCCACGGAATCGTAAGTGGCCGTCATCGAATCGTTCGTTCCGGGGAGCGGGCCGTCCACCATCACCAGGTAGCCGTTGGTGTCGTAGGTGTTGGCCGTTGTCTCGCCTTTGGGATTCGTGGTGGTGAGCATCTGTCCACGCGCATTGTAGGTAAACGTGTTGGTCTGGCCCGCCGCGTCCACCTGCGTCAACGGCAAATGCTGCGCGTTGTAGGTGGTGCGCGAAAGCAGTTCGTTGTTCGCGCCTCGGGTCTGACGAACTTCCAAGAGGTCGATCCCGTTGGTGGAATAGACGTAGCTCATCTCGCGCCCGACCGGGTCAATGCTGTTCGTCAGATGGCCAAAGCCGTCGTAGGCGTAGGTATGGAGCTGGGTGGCCCCATCATCAAGCACGCGGCCCACATGGGCGGGCAAATTGATGTTGCCGACCTGGAAGGCGGCGGCCTGGCCGGCGTAATCGTACCAGACCCGGCTTTCCAGGGGTTCCTTGGTGCTTTGAAGAATCCCCGAACAAACGTTGATGTTTTCCGTGTGCAGCCAGTGGTAAATCCTGGCCTTGGTGTAATCACCGTAGGCGGTGGCACAGGCGTCCCGGCTCCAGTAATAAGTGTTTCGAAATCTAAGATTCCGATTGTAGATCGCCATGCCGGTCAGCGCCGCCGAGGCTGGGTCCGTGGCCGCGAATGCAGTAATCTCTTGGTTGTATTCCACCCGGTCCCTGCTGCCGTCCGGGTACTGGGTTTCCAACCAGCGCGTGGTGTTGGTCCCGCCCTGCGTGAACGAATTGGTGCCGTAAGGGGTGATGAGGGAATTGATGAAGTCCCCCGTGCCTTCGTAAGTGAACTGCGACGTCAAGCCGATCACATCGGTGATTTTGACGAGCCGGCGCGCGACGTCATACTCGAAGGTCGCAAACCGCCCGAACGGATCGGTCACCCTGGTGATCAAGAACATTTGGTCGGGCCCGCCCAGTTCGTAGCTCAACGTGGTAACCTGGCCGATGGCGTCGGTGAGAGCCGTAACGCGCAGGTTGGCGTCGTAAGTGAGCGTGACGGCGTTGCCGAATGGGTCGAGGATTTGCGTCAGGAAGATTTTCCGCGCCGTGCCCGCCGAACTGTCGGACTGGCTGAAGATCAGCTTCGAGCCGTCGCGCGCGCGCATCTGGTAACTGTTCGTGCCGGTGCGTGTGAGGAGAGTCTGGTCGTACTGCTGGGAGGCGAACGATTGCGTGTTGGGGTTGAAACCCGTGAACGTCCGCGTGCCGCCGCCACGAATGTAATACTTCACGTCGGCCGAAAGACTTTTGGGATTGTCCGTGATGTAAGAAATCCAATCAAAAGTCCACTTCGGGCCAAAGTTGGAGTAAGTGAAGTTGGCCGGCTGGCGCGCCTCCCGGTGATTGTAACGGACTCCGAACTTCACGGGCGGGCCGACCGGTGGCGAATACCCCACCGGATGATCCTGCAAATGCAAATTGACGAGCATGAGATGAACGCTGGAAACGGTCATTGGACAGTCCTCTTGCGCGCGGCAGACCTTCGCCTGGTGGTCATTGCATCCGGTGCCATCGCCGTCTTGGCCGGGCGGGTGGCCCTTGCCCCAAACCGCCGCGCCTTCCTGGGCGTCCACTGCGCGCCAGCCCCGCGGGAGGCTTCCCGGCGGGATGAGAAAGTAGCCGCTGGTTTCGGCTTCAAGCGCTTCGCGACTGGCCCAGACGTCGTTCCCAAAAGTGGGGTCTTGCAGCAAATAGCGGTCGCCTTCCTGCCGGATCATCCCCGCATAGTGGCCGACTTTCCAGTGAACGACGGACGGCACGACGAACGCGCCGCCCTTTTCACGAAAGGCCATCTGGTAGTTCAGGCCAATTTTCTTTGAGAGTTCAGCGACTTGCGGCAGCGAGAAACCTTTTTGCGTCGAGGCGGAATTGAAAATCTCCATCATCGCATTGGTAGGAGACGATGTGAGGAGTCTCTGATCGGACAGCAGAATTCTCTGCAACGCCATCGGCCCGCAACGAAACGAAATCTCCGGCCGATTTTTCATGTTCCATAGCCCTTCCCGCGCGCCGCCAATTTGTTCGGTGGCCGAGCCGATGAACCCACGGCCTTCCACCGACTGCAACAGTGCTTCCAATTCGGTCATCATCCCCAGCCGCGCGTACATGTAGGCGAGTTCCCCCGCCGCGCGGTCGGCAATCGCTTTGCCTTTGGCGTCGGTGGCGTTCTGCGAAAGTTTCCAGGCTTCACGCCACGCCTCAAACGTTTTCGAGTAATGGGCGGTGTTGTAATATTCCAGGCCGAGTCCTGTGAGCAGCGCCGCCCGCCACGCGGACTTTGGATGTTGCGCCAGAAAATCCGTGAGACTGCCGAAGTCATCCGGACTGGTGCGCTGGGAATAGCCGAGCAGCGCAGCGGCCAATGCGCTATTCTCGGCGGCATTCGGTTCGCCCCCAATCGGCACGAGCGGCTCCTCGAACACGCGGGCGCGGAAAAGTTCCTGTGTGGTCGGGCTGGCGGAGAACTCGAGCGCTGCTTTTGGCGGCTCCAGTTGCGGGACCGTCCCTTTCTCCTTCAAGGCAACAACAGTCGCTCCCGCATCGGCGGCGACGGATGGCAATGGCACCAACGCGAACGCACCGACTGAGAAGAACAGCAGGCATCTGCCCACGGAGATGCATAAAGAAAACGTACCAAGTTTCGCAAACATAAGAGTTATTTCAACTTTGAATCGGAGGCTTTGTAACGAGAATGAAAATCGGTTTGGAGAAAGCAACGCCTCGTTCGATAATTGCCTCGTTCGATGATGTCGCCGGGTCAATGGGCGCATCGGGGCACTGCCCTCGTGGCGCAGTGCTTCCAGCCTGCACGCCCTCGAGAGCCACGACGCACCGAATCGATTCAACAAGTGGCGGATTGGAAATCCGCGATACGGCAGGTTGGAAACCCGCGCTACGAGGGGGCAGTGTCAAGATGCGGCCCCCGTCAATTCCCGTGTCCTCTTCCGTTGCAAGCTGGAGTCGAGGAACCTGTTTGAATAAGTCGCGCGAATCGTCCAGAGGATCCGCCTCCGTATGAAGATCGTCGAAATCGGATGGGGGGACGCGCCGCCCTACCGAAATTCAATTTCCAAACAGGCGTCGGAAGTCACTGGGTCTCTCCCCGTGTGACCCGGAGGAAAACCTCTTCCAAACCGAGTTCATCTTCCCAAAGGCCGGTCAGTTTAAGGCCGCCTCCCACTATCGTCTCAGCCAGGAAGCCCGGATCGGTATCGTGATCTTGTAGAGTTACTTTAACCTGGCCATCGATTTGCGTGACTTCGCGGACCTCAGGCCTGCTCTTGAGCAGTTCCAGCGCCCGTAATGGATTCTCCCTCACAGTCACCCAATAAATCTGGCCTGAAGCCATCTGATCCCTGACGCCCTGGACGGGGCCGCTGTAGATGAGCTTCCCGCGCTCGATTATGGCGACGCGATTGCAGAGGGTCTGTAGTTCGCTCAAAATGTGCGAAGAAATGATGATGGTTTTCCCAAGCCTCTGAAGTTCCTGAAGGATCGCCATCATTTCAATGCGCGCCCGGGGGTCGAGACCACTGGCCGGCTCGTCCAGGAGCAGCAATTGCGGATCGTGGATGAGAACACGCGCAAGTCCCAGGCGCTGCTGCATTCCGCGGCTCAACGCACCGATCAGCGCTCCGCGCTTTTCAATCAACCCCACCAGCTCAAGCACATCGTTGACGGTCTTCTCGCGCTTGGCAGACGGGATCTTGTAGCAGGCTCCGAAGAAATCGAGGTACTCGGTCACTTCCATGTCCTTGTAAACACCGAAGAAATCCGGCATGTACCCGATGATGTGCCGAACCGCGTCGGCGTCAGTCACGACATCATGCCCGAGCACTTCCGCCCGGCCTCCGGAAGGCGCCAGGAACGTGGCAAGAATCCGCAGTGTGGTCGTCTTGCCAGCGCCGTTGGAACCGATGAAGC
The DNA here is from genome assembly GCA_009695275.1 of Pedosphaera sp. Taxonomy (GTDB): domain Bacteria; phylum Verrucomicrobiota; class Verrucomicrobiia; order Limisphaerales; family F1-12-MAGs170; genus F1-120-MAGs170. The sequence continues at coordinate 17,352 of SIBF01000029.1, forward strand.
CAAACAGGTCTCCCCGATTGACAGTGAGATTGAGCGCATTGAGCGCGATCATCGGCCCATAGACGCGCGTGAGGTTGTGCGTTTGCACCGCCGGGACGGCAGGTTGAGCCGGTGGGATAGAAGTTTCGGTTGCCATGGCCTGTGTCATGAAAAATCGTGAGATGTTAATCGTTCTAATTCACGCCTGCTACCGGGGCGGCAAGCCTCAACAACGTGCTGCGCCGGGTGCGGATCGGTTTGAACTGGTTGATCGGCTTGATGGGTGAATGGTCCGCGTCCCATGCAAGCAAGACGGCATCACCCCGATCAACGAGCGACGTCAGGTCCACTCCGGCAGGCGTCACAAACCGCCGCTGATTCTGCTGAGTCGGAATGTGCGCCGTGAAGGAAGCAACCGTGGAAACCATCGCGGGATTTTCCAACTGCCCTTGCCGGTTGTTTCCGAACGAATTGCGGCGCGCGTCCACCGTGTCACGAAAACTGGTGCCGCGTTGAATGGAATTGCTTTGCACAAATGAACTCAGCGCCGTGCCGTCCGCGGTTTTCAATGTGAATCGCTTTTCCTGGCGCGCAGAGAGACTGCCCAGCTCATAAACTTTCACTTCGGCATGAGTCGCCGTCTTCAAGACCACGCGGCAATCCGTAAGAGGACGGTCCAGGCTGTTATGCACCACGGCGAGCACGGTATCGCCTTCGATGGAGACGTTCACGCTCAGAGGTGTGCTGGCAGGTTGCAACCAGTCATTAACGTAAAGCAGGCTGGTCCAGACCGGAACATCGATCTCCGCCACGAAATTATTCCCCCGCTGCTCAACGCGCGCTTTGCTTCCCTCCTTGCCGCCTCCGTAGAGATCCAGAAGTTCGCCGCGAAACGTCGCAAAGGGCTGCTCGCTCGCGATGGGATAAGTGGCATTCGCGGACGAATAGATGGAGACGAAGGTGCGCCCGCGGAGTTCAGCGCGATCTCCCCGGGGCAGGATGTCCACAAGGTGAACTTCGTTCCATTCCGTCTCACCAGCGCGGAGCTTGTATCCGATGAAATAAATGAGGAGAGAAAAGAGCACCACGTAGGTGGGGAACGTGATCCAAGTCAGCATCTGCCGGTTGATCTTCTTCAACCACCACTGGTCGAAGGGGCCGATGACCACGAGATAGACCACCAGCAGAGCCAGCAACCATTCTATGGGAAGCTTCCGAATCTGGCGGCTGTCAATCAGCGCGCCAAAAATCGCGTCCACGCTCCAGCCGCCAAATGCGTTGATTTCAGGGCCTGAAATCCATTCGGGCGGCATCTCGACCAATTTGGCCCAGAATGCGCCGCGATTCTTCCAGGAGCGGAAAGGTTCGCGCTCGGGGCTGAATGCCAGCACGGTGAGCTTCCCGCGACCACGATGCCCCGACACAATCAATGGCTTTCCTTCCGCCTCGATCTGGACTGTGGCTCCCTTGCGAAGCTTGCCGGTGGCGACTGGCAGTTGCGCCTTTTTGAACGCTGGATCCGCGCCGAGAGCGCCAAATGGATTCGACGAGCTTTCCACCACGCTGGTGCGCCGCGCGCGTTGGGTTCCGCCAGGTTTGGTGATCCGTGATGGTTCTGCTTCATCACCATTGAGCCATTGCTGAAGATCGCGATCGACTGTGACGTTAATCATGTCCGTGAATTCACAGGGCAGGAATTCGTGAAGCCAGGGCGTGGCGTTGACATCGGCGATTTGTTCCACACCAAGGACCAGATGCCCGCCACCGTTTACCCAACTGAGCAGAGCCGCCACCTGCGGAATCTTCAGCGAGATGGCTTTCTCCGAGTTGATGTAAAGCGCGCTGAGCCCCTCGAGCGCGATGGGATTGTCCGGGAAAACATCAGGCTGAATCCGGGCAATCTGAGGTTTCATCTCGTCGCGGCGAATGTTTGTTTCGGCAAGGATCGGCGAGCCCGCGTACGATCTCGAAATGGAGCCCAGGAGAAAACCTTCCCACGCGAGCGGTTTGGTTTGAGCCGTGCGTTCAGCGCGCACCTTGCCCCGCTGGTCGATCAGCCGGACGATCCATTGCCCGCCGCGTCCGCCGGTCGAAAAGATCGGGATCGTCAGACGTTTGCGGGTGTTATTGGGAATCTCGACGGGGACCTGCCTGACCGCGTCGCTCGCCAGGCTTCCGACGGAGATTTCCACCACGGCATTGAATGCCGGGCCTTCATTGTTGGCGATTTCGACCGAGATCGGGAACCAGCCGGCTTCGCGCACAACGCTGTCGTAGCCGACGAAGATGTCGAATTGCAGCTCCGCTCTCGCTGCGCAAGGAGCCAATGACACGATGAGCACGATGAGGGAAATCCACACTGACCGCCAAACTTCCATGCGAGGGATCCTTGAGAGGAGTTGTGCCTCCGCTGGCGGTGAGGATTTAAGAGCCTGTCTGAAAATTGCGTGGGGTCCTGCGGCGAGGGATTTTGGCTGTGGCCAAGGCGGCGAGGCCGGAGCATCCCCGCAGCGGGCTGTGACGGCCGAGCCAACGCAGGCCACGGACAAAAGACCCGCCGCCCGGAGGGTTTTCGAGGAAAAGGCCGCCTGGCTTCGTTGCTCCTCGGTAGGAGACCTCTGCGGGTATCCTTCCTCGTCGCGCCTCGCCATCCAGCCTTTCCTTCGAAAACAGGACTCCCACGGAATTTTCAGACAGGCTCTGAGGCCCATGATCAGTATGCTCGGCAAATTCACAGTGCGTATAATCACGCTGGCGCTCTCCCGCAATTGCGAAGTTCGGAAAATCCCGATTCGCTGCCACCTCGCCGCGCAGGATACGCTGCGGAGAATAGACAGGCTTCTTGCCCATTCGCTCACGCGGAATTCCCGGGCTGCTTTGGTCAATCGGTCCCATTCAAACCAGGCAAACCGAAAAAGTGATGTTATACCTTATGCGGCCAAGGCTCACTTTTCCGAGATGTCGAGCTGGTACTGTTGGGAGAGTTTGCTGTTGTTCCCACGGGGTCCGAAGCGATTGTAGTCGTAGTCGAACTTATACCGGTAACTGACGAATTTCTTGTCAGCCGGCACGGGGATGAGCGCTTCCCACCGATTCTTCATCACGAGCGCCGGCTCCATCGGGTACGCATTAAACCCGATTAACACGTAAGGCTTGATGGTGTCCTGACGGAGTGTCTGCTGTTTGGTGTCGAGCAAAACCTCAAACGTGTAGATTCCGTTGGCATTTCTCGAAAGCTGGCGGGGCGTCAGGTTCGTCAACGTGGTGGTCGTGCAACCAGCGAGAAGTATGCAGCCGGCGAGGAGTGGAAGAAATCTCTGTATCATACTGGAGGGAAGCCTTACAAACGTGAGTGATGTTGTAAAGATTGTACAAGCTGCAAAACGTGTTTGAAATCCATGTCTGGAATCAATGAGATTGCAAGTTCGATAACTGCCGGAAAACCGCGTCGTCGTGTCCGGTATCACGGCACTCACCCTCGGCGATTTCACGAGAAGTACAAGGAGCTTGCTCCAGACCGTTACTCGGCGGACGTGGAGAAAGTCCTCGCCAGCGGCAAAACGCCAGCAGGGATGCACCGGCCGGTTTGTGTGCAAGAAATCCTGGAAGTGTTGGTGCCGAAGGCCGGCGAAGTGGCAGTGGATTGCACTCTCGGATATGGGGGCCACGCAACCGAGCTGCTGAAGGCCATTCAGCCCGAGGGCAGGCTCATTGCCCTCGATGTTGACCCGATTGAAGTCGTGAAGGCGGAAGCTCGATTGCGCCTGCCTGGCTTGCCTGAAGGCTCACTCGTGGTTCGTCGAATGAATTTCGCGGGGCTGGCGTCGCTTCTTGCACAGGAAGGGGTGGACGGTGCGGACTTGATTTTGGCGGATCTCGGATTGTCCTCGATGCAGATCGATAACCCGGAGCGCGGTTTCACCTTCAAGGTTGAGGGGCCGCTTGACCTTCGAATGAACCCGTCACGAGGCCGATCCGCAGCGGAATTGCTGGAGGCTGTGAATGAGGAGGATCTGATCAGACTTCTTGCGGAGAACTCCGACGAACCCCGCGCCGAGGTTCTCGCCCATGCGATCATTGATGAACAACGGAGAGCCTCGATCCGCACGACGACCGGTCTGGCGCATGTTATCCGCAGGGCACTTTTGCCGCCTTCAGGCAATCGGCGAACTGACGAGATCGACACCTCCATCCGCCGCGTTTTCCAGGCATTGCGTATCGCAGTGAATGACGAGTTTGGCGCTCTCGATACGTTTCTGAGAAATCTTCCCCTCTGCCTGAAAGCTGGCGGTCGTGTGGCAGTTCTGTCGTTTCATTCTGGCGAGGATCGGCGGGTCAAGAAAGCCTTCCAGACTGGCCAGCGGGAAGGGTTCTACTTGAAGATCTCGGACGAGGTGATCCGGCCCGGTGCGGAGGAAATTCGATCCAACCCTCGTGCCGCTTCAGCGAAGCTCCGTTGGGCCATTCGTTCTATTTCCCGTGAATGCTGAACATGAATGCGATGGAAGTCTCATCCATTGTTGAGATGTTTGAATTCAAACCTTCCAACATCCAAGGCATCGGGATGTTTGTTCGGTGCGACATCGTGGCAGGCACTTTCCTCATCGAGTATGTGGGGCAAAGAATCTCGAAGGAGGAGTCGTTGCGCCGGTGCAAAACAAACAACAACTACATCTTTGCGCTGGATGACGAGCATGACATTGATGGCAACGTCGGCTGGAATCCGGCCCGGTTCATCAATCACAGTTGCCAGCCGAACTGCGACGCGGAATTGATGAATGGCCGGATCTGGATCGTGTCGCGCCAAGAAATCAAAGCCGGCGAAGAAGTGACCTTCAATTACGGCTACGACTTGGAGAGTTACCGCGAACATCCTTGCCGGTGTGGTTCTCCAGGATGCGCTGGATTCATCGTGGCCTGGGAATTGATCGATGGATTGCGCGAGCACAGGCGTGCAGAGCCGCAGACACAGGCCTGACAATGGCGATTTTCTACGAGTGCCAGCGCTGTACCGCCTGTTGCCGATGGCCGGGGCAGGTGCGATTGACAGAAGCTGAAATCACGCGACTGGCGGCTTTCAAGCAATTGGCCGAATGGGAATTCATCCAGCGATTCACCCGTCTGGCGGCAGACCGGCGCGGGTTGGCACTTCTTGATAAGCCGGATGGTGAGTGCGTTTTTCTGGAGGGCAACGATTGTTCCGTCCAGCCTGTCAAACCACAACAATGCCGCGATTTTCCCAATCTCTGGAACTTCCCCGGCTTTGAGAAAATCTGCCACGCCATCCCTCACCAGGTCAGCGAGGATGAAGATCGGCGGCTACTGGCCGGGCTTACTGGACCGCTCTAACAATTCCTTCGGGAGCAATCTTCTGTTCTTCCGCAGATGGTATGAATGGCAAAAAACACGGCGCGCCTTGAGGGCACGCCGTGTGTGAGCCGGGTTGGCAGGCAAATGGACTAACGAGGGCCGACGATTTCCCAGCCAGCGGGAACCGTGTAGGGCACCAATCCTTCCACGATGGTCGTTCCGTTCAACAACCAGAACGCAACAGAGCCATCCGTGTGCTGCAAGACTATGTCGGTGTCATTGTCAGAATTGAAGTTTCCAGTTGCCACGATCTTCCAGCCCACTGGAAGACTGTAGGGTGTGATACCGTTTAACAAGGTCGTTCCCTTTAGGAACCAGAAAGCCACAGTGCCATCGTCTTTTTGCAATACGATGTCGGTGTCCCCATCGATGTCAAAACGTCCGGTTCCGGCAACTCGCCAGCCTGCGGGAAGCGCGTAACCCGTCTCCTTCCGGTCCACGGCAGCTCCCTTCATGAACCAGAATGAAACGGTTCCAGAGCTGTCTTGCACAATCAGATCCACCTGGCCGTCGCTGTCGAAGTCACCTGTCGCCACAATGTGGTTACCACTCGGGAGCGTGAAGGCAATGACGCCTTCCTTGATGGTAACACCGTCCATGAACCAGAATGCCACAGATCCGTCCGTATTCTCCAGAATCACATCACTGGCATCGTTCAGGTCCAGATCGCCTGTGCCAACAATGCGCCAACCTGCCGGCACCTGATAGGGAACGGCGCTACCTGCGATTGTGGTGCCCTTCATTGCCCAGAAAGCCACCGATCCATCGGTGTTCTGAAGGACAATGTCGGTCTGGCGATCCAGATTGAAATCGCCCTTGAATAAGACGCCGCAAGATGGACTCACCACTGAGGCGGCATTACTTTGGATCGATTCCGATCTGCTCTTACCCACTGCCGAAACCCGAAATTCATACGCTCTGTGTGGAGAAACCGAGGCGTCCGAATACGCGGGACCACTGACTTCAGTAACATAAACGCCGTTTCGGTAAACCTTGTAACCACGAATACCGACACCAGCGATATCGATTGAATCCTGCCAGGTCAGGTTAATCTGGCCGCAAGTCGCTGCCGTGGCTTTGAGGTTGGTCGGGATGGATGGAGCCGTGTTCGCGTCGCAAGCAGCCGTGGTGGCCGATGCGGTGTTACTCCCCGAAGATTCGTTATCGGAACGGTCTTTGGCTGTCAGGGAATAGATGTAGGTGTGGGTAGCCGAGAGTCCGGAGTCAATAAACTTTGTGGCTGCAGCGGGAACTTCTGTGACATACACCCCGTTTCGCGCGATGCGATAGCCGCGAATGCCGGACCCTCCTTCATCCACGGAGGCGTTCCAACTCAGAATGATCTGGTTGCAATCCAAGGCAGCGGCAAGAAGGCCGGTCGGTGAAGACGGGGGTGCCGAGTCATTGCAGGGTAACGTGGTTGCCTCTCCCGGCTGGCTCGCGCTTGACTCGTTGCCTGAGCGGTCCTTGGCTGAGATACGATAAACGCAGGCACGATTCGGGGAAAGCCCGGTGTCCAGAAATGCCGTATGTGAGGCGTCAACTTCAGTAACGTAAACTCCATTGCGAAGGATTCGGTAGCCTCGAATGCCCGATCCCCCCACATCCACTGAAGCGTTCCACCTCAAGCTGACTGAACTGCAATCAAGCGTGGTGGCAAGAAGGTCCGTCGGCACACTCGGCGGGGTTGTGTCACTGCAGGCGGTGGTGGTAGCCGGCACCGCAATACTGGGCAGGGACTCATTGCCGGCGGTATCGGTCGCCGAGACTGTGTAAGAGTATGTCGCTGTGGGAGAGAGGCCGGTGTCAGTAAAACTCGTGACGGCAGCCGAAACTTCGGTGACATAACTACCACTGCGGAAGATTCGGTAACCGCGTACTGCGGAGCCTCCTTCATCTGTCGATGCCGTCCACTTCAGGCTGACTTCACCGCAGTTCAAAACGGTGGTGCCAAGGCCAGTTGGAATAGTTGGAGGCGTGTTATCAACTGCGGCGGCTCTTGTGTATTGTACCAGAGTCAGCGCGCACAAGGTTGCGAGGATCGGCAACTGCAGGCACCGCCAGGAGGATTTTGAATTCTTCATTGATCTAGGGTTTCGAGGGTTCGTGCTTCTTTCATCGGGCTGGGTCTCACGTCCTCTGATGGACTGTGGTCCCAGCTTGGACTTTTCGGAAGTGATCAGCACTTCCAGGTTCTTTTCTTACCGCATACCAAATTCGCGAGCAATCAAGAATCAAAAGCAATTGAGATGCCGCGATTGATATTTTCCACACCAACACTCCTTCCGCACTGTTGTTTCAGCCCAATTTGATCGATTGCCTGAAATTCAGGCGGACATGCGATTGGGTGCCAGCCCGCTTCGCCTGCGGGCGTACACCAAAATTTTTGTTTCCTATGGGAACCCGGAAGATAGATTATCCACCACTTCGACGCGCGGAAACAGAAACGCCGTCGTGTGAATTGGGACTTAGACAAAGCCAGGTTGAATGAAAAACACGATGCAAGCCATCGGTGCCGTTCCCAGCCGGAAGGAAGTCCGGCTGGTTGATCACGAAGCGCCGCAAGTGTCGGCCGATCAACATGTAAAAGTGCGATGCCTCGACGTCGGCATCTGCGGGACGGACCGCGAAATCTGCACTTTCGTTTACGGTCGCCCGCCTGCCGGGAGCGATTACCTGGTGCTGGGGCACGAATCGCTTGGTCAAGTTGTGGAGGTGGGCACCGGAGTTAAACTTCTCAAAGTAGGTGACTTGGTAGTCCCTTCCGTGCGTCGTCCGTGTAAACACACGGACTGCCGACCGTGCCGCGAAGATCGTCAGGACTTTTGTTCCACCGGGGACTTTGTCGAACGGGGCATCAACCAAGTCCACGGGTTCATGACGGAATATTTTGTAGAGTATGAAAAGTACCTGAACCACGTGCCCCCCAACCTCCGCGACATCGCGGTGTTGAGCGAACCATTGACCATTGCGGAGAAGGGGCTCGCCCAGGCTTATCAGGTCCAGAAACGTCTTCCTTGGGGAAAAGGCACCGGAAAGCTTCCGGGCGAAGGATTGCGTGCGGTGGTGTTGGGAGCGGGTCCGATTGGCATCCTCGGCGCCATGAAGCTCATTCTCGAAGGCTTCGACACTTACGTCTATTCCCGATCCCAGAAGCCAAATCCAAAAGCCGACCTGGTCGAGTCGATCGGCGCAAAATACTTATCCGCAAGAGACATCACGCCTTCCCAGCTTGCGGAGCGCGTCGGAAACATCGATGTCATCTACGAGGCGGCAGGACGCTCCGATTTCTCCTTCCAGGTGCTGGAGATGCTGGGGCTCAATGGCGTCTTTATCTTTACCGGGATTCCTGCGCCAGGGGGCCAAATTCAAATTCCCGGCAACGTGCTCATGCGCCACCTCGTCCTGAAGAACCTCGCCATCATCGGTACCGTCAACGCCGATCGCGCGGCTTTCGAGAACGCCATACTGGACCTCGGTGAGTTCCAGAAACGCTGGCCGGACGCCATACGCTCCATGATCACCGGACGCCATCCCGTGGAGAATTTCCGCGAACTCCTTCAAGGTAAAGCTACCGGAATCAAAAACGTCATCTCCTTCGCATAACAACCCCATGAGCATAAAAACCTGGATTGATATCTCCGTTCCCTTGCACAACGGCATGCACCACTGGACCGGCGATCCCGCGTTTGAGTCCAGCCTTTTTGCCAGCATTGCCGATGGCAAGGTGTGCAACGTGACGCAATTCAAGACCAGCGCGCACATCGGCACCCACATGGATGCTCCGCGGCATTTCATCCGCGACGGCATCACCATGGAAAAGATGCCACTCGACGCGGTGATCGGCCCCTGCCGGGTTGTCGAGATCAGGCACAAGGTCGCGCTCACGCCGGATGAATTGAAACCGCTCAAACTCAAGGCTGGCGAGCGCGTGCTGTTCAAAACTCGCAACTCGCGCCGCAGTTGGAAAATGCCGGAGTTCGACAAGGACTTCATCTACGTCTCGAAGGAGGCCGCGCAGCATATCGTCGATTGTGGAGTCATGACCGTCGGAGTCGATTACCTTTCCGTTGGCGGTTTCTATACTGAGCGCGGTCACAAACTGCGCTTTTGGCACCGTGACACTTGAGTTGTCAAGTAGCTCACAATCAATGGGAAGCGACCATTTTCGCTCGATTTCAAAAAGCGCAATCTATGGCCGCGCAGAGTATACAAGGATGGCGTCGAGACGCATAATATCCTGCTCGGTGCTGAAGTCTGGATCATTGAGGGACTCAACCTCGCAAAGATTCAGCCCGGCAAATACGATTTGATCTGCCTTCCGATCAAGATTGCTGGAGCCGACGGAGCGCCTGCGAGAGCGTTGTTGAGGAAGCGATAGCGCAATTGAGCCATCCCGCGCGCGCCTGCGCGGAAGACACGGCGACGTTGTCTGTGATCTGAGATCGGCTGAAACCTTTCGATGTTTGAGAGTGTTGTTGGCTCCGTGACACCGCCGGGGCGGTGTGCTATGGATCACGAACAACGCGCAACAAGAACCAGAGGTATCAAATTATGGGACTCCTAGACTTCATCAAATCGCAGCTCATCGAAATCGTCCAATGGGAGGACGACTCCCGAAACACACTTTCATGGCGGTTTCCGGATGAGGACAAGGAAATCAAACGTGGCGCGCAGCTCATCGTGCGTGAATCGCAAACCGCGCAGTTCTTGTACGTGGGTCAGTTTGGTGACACATTCGGCCCCGGAAAACACACGCTGGTCACGGACAACATTCCCGTGCTGTGCCGGCTGAAGGGCTGGAAGTACGGTTTCGAGTCGCCTTTCAAAGCGGACATCTACTACGTCAACACCCGCCTGTTCACCGGAAACAAGTGGGGCACGAGCAATCCGATCATGCTCCGCGATCAGGATTTTGGAATCGTTCGAGTCCGGGCTTTCGGCACCTACGATTTCAAAGTGGTTAATGTGCAGACGTTCCTGCGCGAAGTCGCCGGGACGGATCACCACTTCGTCCTCGAAGAGTTCGCGGATACCATGCGCTCGCGCTTCGTAAGCGTGTTTAGTGATGCCATCGCATCAGCCAAACTTCCGGTGCTCGATGTCGCGGCACGCTACGGTGAACTGGGCGAGGCCCTCTTGCCGGTCCTGAATCCTATTCTCACCGAGAAGTACGGAATCGCCCTTGGAAGTTTCATCGTTGAAAACATCTCTGTGCCGCCCGAAGTCGAACAGGCCATCGACAAGCGATCGAGCATGGCTGCCGTGGGCAACTTGAACGACTACGTGAAATTCCAGATGGCCCAAGGCATAGGTAAAGGTGACTCTGGCGGTGGTTTGGCCGGCGCTGCGGCGCAACTTGGCGCAGGCCTCACGATGGGCCAGCAGATGATGGCAGCCATGAACACTCCGCAAGCTACGCCCGCTGCTGCCCCGCCTCCGATTCCATCGGCCACTACCACTGTCGCAAGCGCGGCCTTGCCGGAGTTGTTGGCACCTGCCGATGTTGCCAGAACCCTCGGGGTGAGCGAGGCCGATGTGTTGCAGAGCCTGGGGGATGGCTCCATCAAAGGCAAAAAAATCGGAACAACATGGCGCGTGACTCGGGCCGCGCTGGAAGAGTTTCTGAAGAACTGAATCGTGAGTTTGGTTCGTTACCTCGATCGACAAGGTTGAGTTGATCTGGTACGGCTGAAAAATATCAACCCAGTCAACCCGGTTCACCATGACTCCATACGTGCTTACAGCCATCGCGGCATTTCTTGCTGGATGCGCCATTGGCTCTGGCCTTCGGAATTCGGGAGGCGAGGGCGCACAATTGCGCCGCCTCGAGCGGAAGTTGAATCTCCTCCTGGAAAACCTGGGAGTTAAAGAGCTCTCAGCCTTGTCGCCGGAAGTTCAGGAACTCGCCCGAGACTCGAGACGCAAGATTGCCGCGATCAAGCTGCATCGGGAACAGACCAACTGCGGTCTGGCTGAGGCGAAACAGGCTGTGGAGGATTTTATTCTCTCACAACAAGCAAAGGGATGATCCATGCGAGAAGTTCCCTCCTGTAGGGACAATCTGACTTGCGAGTCCGCTTCGCCGCATTCCGACCGCCGGGTTGGCGATCTCAGCCAGGCCAGCTTGAATCCGCAGCGCATCTGATGTCCCAAGTCACTGCACTTCACAAATTCGCCTGCCCCGCGTGTGGCGCTGAGGCGACGTGGAATCCGGAGAAGCAGGCATTGATCTGCCCCTACTGCGGCACCCATTCGCCTGCTCAACTGGAGACCACGCCCGCCGGCGACGAAGTGATCCGCGAGCACGATCTCGTCGGAGCTTTGCGCCAGATTCCCGATAGCAAACGCGGCTGGCAGGCGAAGAAGACTTCGGTCAAATGCCAAAGTTGCCAGGCCATCTCGGTCTTCGACGCCGAGCGAGTCGGGCAGCGATGCGACTTCTGCGGTTCATCCTCGCTCCTGCCTTACGAGGAAATCAAAGAAGCATTCCGGCCGGAAAGCCTGCTTCAGATGAAGTTGAGCGAGCAGCAGGTGCGCGATGCGATCCGCCAGTGGTACGGCTCGCGTTGGTTCGCGCCGAACTTGCTAAAAAGCAAAGCGCTGACTGACATTGTTCGCGGTTTGTACATTCCCTATTGGACCTTCGATGCGCAGGTGCATGCGGACTGGACCGCCGAGTCGGGCTACTACTATTATGAAACGGAATCCTATACCGACTCCAACGGACGGCGGCAGACCCGGCAGGTGCGCAAAATCCGCTGGCAATGGAGTTCCGGCGCGATCGATCACTTCTTCGATGACGAGTTGGTGTCGGCGTCGCGTGGCGTTCAGGCGGATTTACTGAGGCGGGTCGAGCCGTTTCCCACCAAGCAGCTTGTGGCCTACGATCCGGGTTTTCTCGCCGGTTGGGTGGTGGAGCGTTACCAGCTTGATCTTCTTTCCGCCGCGAAGGCTGCTCGTGAAACCATGGATCAGAAGGTGCGCAGCCTCTGCGCGTCGCAGGTTCCGGGAGACACGCATCGGAATCTGAGTGTGCGCGCGGATTACTCAGGTCAAACATTCAAGCACATCCTGGCTCCCATCTGGCTGCTGACCTATGATTACGGGCACCGCAGCTTTCAAGTGGTGATCAATGGCTACTCCGGTGCCATTGCGGGGCGCTATCCCAAAAGCTGGATCAAGATCACGCTCTTCGTGCTCGCCATCCTTGTGGCCATCGCAATCGGAGCCTTGGTGTATCGGCAATGACTTCTGGTTCCAGAATTCTTCGGTATCTCCAGCGGCCGCCCGGCATCGAGACCTGGTGGCATTGGCTTGGAATCTTCCTGGCAGGGTTGGTTTTCTACCTTCTTTCATCCGGACCAGCGGTGCGCTGCGTGGAGGAAGGCTGGCTTCCTCGCGATTTTGTCGGCGCTGTTTATCGACCGCTTGCACTGGTGCGTGGTACCCCGGTGGAGCGCCTTCTGAACGGCTACATCCGTCTCTGGCTGCCGCCTCCTTACCAGGGGGATCTTCCGAATTGAATCGCGCATTTTTTCAATCACTCGTGTTGTGGCTGAACAGAATGGTAGCGATTGAGCGCCGGATTGCGGATTGTCTGTGTCCTGCCGTTCGGCCAGTGTACTTCGACACTATCGACGTTCGTCTGTCTGCCGAGACCAAAATGCGCCGTGTTGGCATGTTGAGCGCGATGGGAATCGCCAGTAACGAAGTATCGAGATTGTTTTCCCGCGGATGAGTTCAGCATAATTTTTGCGCCCACGGGCGAGAATCCGGAACCGGCTTCTCGCAGTTGGAAACCGATCCAATTGCCGCTCTCAAGAAAACGATTCTTGAACAGGCGCAGCGTTTGCATTCGCTCGGGCCATTCCATGAAAGTCGTGACTAACAAGTCCAGCTTGCCGTCTCCATCGAGATCGTCGCTGACAACATTGCGACAATCCAGTTCCATCGAAACGCCCATGAGGTAGCCGACTTCCGTGAAGGATTTGCCGGAGTGATTCATCAACAGGCGGTTCTTTTCGTAGCCCCCGTAGGACTCGCCCTGGCCGTAAAGCCGGCTGCCGGTCGCCTGAAAATAGATGTCCAGAGCGGGGTCATGTTGCGATGTCGCCGCGTAAATGTCATGCCGCCAGAACTGCGTTTCGTAATCTTTCGCCGACCTGCGGCTCTTGTGACCGTTGGCGATGTAGAGATCGAGGTCGCCGTCATTGTCGAAGTCAAACGCAGCAACACCCCATGACCAGCCAGTGCGCGCGACCTGCCCGCTCAATGATTCCTGCCGAAAGCCCTGACCACGCGAGAAGTAAAGCCGGTTTCCGTAGCCCATCAATGGCCGCATCTTCTGGTGTTCGAGAAATTCCGGCGAACCCAGTGCAAGAAGATCGAGCCGTCTGGCGGTGAACGAATTCATTCCGATCATCAGAAAATCCATTCTGCCGTCCCCATCAAAGTCGCCAAAACAGTGCGCCATGCCGAAGGCGTGCGGTTCGTCGATGATGTGGGTGGTGACATCTGTGAAGTGACCGTGACCGTCGTTGTAATAAACATCCACGCCAGCAAAATCGCTGACGATCACAAGATCCAGATCGCCATCGCCGTCGAGGTCAACAAACGAGGCGCTGTAGGTGCGCCGAAAACGTTTCTTTGCCAGTCCAGCCGATTCCGTGGCGTCACGAAAATTCCCCCGGCCGTCGTTGATCAGCAGAAAAGAGGGGAAGCCGTCGTTCGCGTCATAATAGGGCGTCGGCATCTGGCCGGCGTTGTAAGGCAGTTTGTATTGCGCCAGCCAGACATCGAGGTGGCCATCCTGATCAATGTCGCCGGCAGTGATGACAAAAGGATTGGGCAACTGCACGCCAGCCTGCCAGACCCGGCGCGCAGCGCCACGAAATCTTCCTTGAGCGTCGCCGGCGTAAAGCAGAAGCCCTCCCCGATCGGCGCACAGAAAGTCGGGAACGCCCTCGCCGGTAAAGTCCGCGATGATGCCGGTAGAGACGAGTTCCGGGAAGTGGTCACAGAGCGGAGCTGGTTCAAAGCGGCCGCCGCCACGATTCCAGTACACCAGGTTCTTGCAGGCGAGGATGATTTCGGAAAACCCGTCGCCGTCGAGGTCGAAGAGGATCAGCGGATCAATGAAACTTTTGTTTGTCTGCGGCGTGATTTGTTTGACCAGGGCTTCCTCGAAGGCGGGATAGCCGACTCGTTCCAGCAGCTCGACATTCGCCGTTTCGATCATTCGTGGAACAGGCGCCGCGCGAGGATCGGTGCCGTCCTGCCATTCAACGCGCAGGTCGCCTTTGAAGATTATCCGGCGGTTTTGCCGTGGATTTGCGATGTGCAGAGTTGCGGCGATGACGGAGCGCGCCGGCGTGCCATTGTTTGCGGGATCAAACTGCGTGTGGCGCCATTCGGACTGCTCCAACCGGAAGCCCTGGCGTTTCAGTTCCTTCAACCAGACTTTCCATTCATCACGGTTCAAACGTTCTTCCGCCAGACCGACGCGCATTGATTTGATTCCGTATGCCAGGATTTCGGATGTGTTCGGTTTGCCAACCATCAACCCGCCCATGTCAAAACTTTCGAGGACGGCAAATTCATCCTGGGAGTAGCGCAACGAATCCCACAGTTTGGTGAACACATCTTCATGCCGTTCGGCCTCCATTTCCCTGGCCCAGATGCTTTCGTCCAGTCGGTTCTGTTCAGCTTCGATCGCCAGAAATCTTCGCGTCGCCTGTGGGTCGGTGGAAGCGCCTGAGGACGCGGCATCAAAGAAAGAGTCGCCAGTTTTCTGCGAGTGCAGGCTGGGATCAAGATCCACCGTCCTCGCCGGTCTGAATTTCGAAACAGCGAGGAAAATCACCGCCGTGCAGACTGCGATGCTGACCAGAGCTGGAATTGCTCGATTAGAGTTCACCGGCGGGCGGGGATGGCGAGCTGGGTTGTGCCCTGTCGGGCTGCGCGTCCTTACTGGAGGAAATGGAAAGGGTTGAATTCAAGACTTTCTTTTGGCGTGTCTTGGTTGGTGTTTCCTTTGCCTTCATTGATTTTCCCTTCGCTGGCTTGGAAGCACTAAAGCGGAATTTACAAAGCGAAGCGAAGATTTTTCGCCACCTTGCCTGCCTGAGATGAGTGTGCCTTTTGGGTGGTTATGGGGACAGTGATATAGTGGAACCTTGCGGAAGTTTTGATTGAGGAAGGAGATGCGGTTCGACAGCCTCGGAGCGTGTCGCCAATCCATGAACAGAATCGCCGGGCGTGGGATGATCGCGTGCGACGGCGGGACTGGTACATCGACACCGCCAGGGAGTCCGATTTCAAACATCCCCTGGCGGTTGTGGATCAATGCGGCTGGCTTGGGGGCGACGTCACCGGCAGGCGGCTGCTTTGTCTCGCCGCCGGTGGGGGGCGTCATGGGCCTCTCTTCGCCAGCGCCGGAGCACGCGTAACGGTGGTGGACATCAGCCCCGCGACGCTGGCTCTGGATCGGCAGGTTGCTGCTGAACGCGGTTTGGAGCTGCGTCTGATCGAAGCATCGATGGATGATCTGTCGATGATTGATCCCGGCAGCTTCGACATTGTCGTGCAACCCGTCAGCACCTGCTACGTCCCGGATGTCGCGCGGGTTTACCGGGAGGTGGCTCGGGTGCTTGTCGAAGGCGGCATTTATGTGAGCCAGCACAAGCAGCCGGTAAGTCTGCAAGCCGAAGCCCACCCATCAGGACGCAGCTACGTAATGGTCGAGCCTTACTATCGCAATGGAGCCCTGCCACCAGCCACACAAGGCTTTTGGCATCGCGAGGCCGGAACTGTGGAATTTCTCCACCGCTGGGAACAACTCCTCGGCGGGCTCTGCAAAAGCGACTTCGTCATCGAGGACATCGCAGAGCCGCGTCACGCGGATCCACAGTCTGAACCCGGCACATTCGGCCATCGGAGTTGCTACGTTCCGCCCTACATCAAGATCAAAGCGCGCCGTGTCCCTATAAGGACTTCTTTGGCTTCCAACCTGTGGGTGCCGTGATGCTTTTCATGAAAAAGCCTTGGGAACTCCGATTGCTGAGGGAGGCGCAAAAATGTGCAGACGCAGCAATTCTCATTATGGCTGAATCATTGGAAAAATGAGGGGTTTTCGAGCGTTGCATGGTCATCAGGGGGTGAAGCAATACGGCGCTAAAACCTCGGGCATCCATGAATTCTGAATGTTTCGGACGACTGCCTGCCGGATTTCCG